>NZ_JAXOJR010000003.1:412539-420099 GCF_036663855.1 Sphingomonas fucosidasi
CAGCGATGTCGCCCAAAGCTCCAGCGTCGTCTCAATCGATACACCCGTCATCCACGGTCTCCTGCCATGGAGACCCATTGATTCAGACTTCAATCAAATGCGCAACTGTAATGCTAGCCCTGCCAAGCCGGTGAACTGGCGAAAGGTACATGCCGCGCGCGCTGGTATAGTACTCCGCCTAAACCCGGCCTGCCGCGACGAACGTACTGACAATGACAAACGTGCTCTGGATCGCGCGCTCTTCCGCGCAGTCGAGGAACTGGTGAGTGCGCGACATGCACCAAGGCCCGAGTGGCTCAGAAAGGCGGATGCGGTTGAGGATGCAGCCCAACGGCTCATCAAGAAGGAATGGGACAAATCAAAAAAAAAGGCTCGTACAGGCAGGCTTGAGGAATAACGTCGTGAGCTTGCGGGGATAGCTGCTGTCGACTGTCGTAGATATCTTCACCCTAGCGATAGAAGAGCAACGGGGGTAGCTAGCCGCCTCATGCATTTCAGATGACAAAGAACAAAGTCGTTTTCTGATCAAGCATTGTCTATTGGACTAGCATTACCCCCCCACAGCATGCATCATACCTCTTCGGCTTAGGCGTTCCTTTGGGGGGTGGCGTATGAGAAGACTCGCATTAGTTATAGCCTGCAGCTCCTTGGCGGGCTGCGCGACTACTAGCTTCGCACCTCCAAGCGTAAACCTCGAAAACCAGATGTCTACACGCGGTAGCAATAGCAGTTGGGGCGCGCGTTGCATGCCAAACGAACGTCTCGACTCTGCCGACAAACCGATCCCGATTACGCGTACCGTAAGCGGCACTCAGGCTTTGATCGACAACTTTGTCCTTATGTACCGCTGTCGCGCCCACAGCGCTGCTAACGGGCGACAGACATTCGAAGTGCCGGCGATGCTAATTGGCGCTGGAGCTGCCACGGCGCTTGCCTTCGGAGCGCCAAGCGGTTTTGCAATCGCTGGCGGCGCGGCCACTGCAGCGCTTTCCGCCGGTAAGAATTACTATTCTCCGCAAATGAAAGCGGCCATCTTCGACAGCGCTCTGGACGCAATCCTCTGCATTAAGTCGGAGGCGGTTGGAATAGATCCTATTTCTATCGGCGCGATCAGCGCAGCTCAAGAGGGCGGCGCACGTGCGCTCGCCGCTCCAGGAGGCAATGATAACCTAACCGTGAGCGCCGCAGAACGCTATTTTATAGGGGTTTCCGCAGCCCTGCTGTCGGTCGAGCGCGTCCTGGCCCAACGGCTGAGCGTTGTCGGGACCTTCGATCCCGCCGGTGTGATCGCAGAAATCAAAGGGCTAGCGGCCGAAGTGGAAGAAAAGAAAACGGGCGGTACGTCGACCGCAACGGATCAAGCAAAAGCCTTGGTTCAGGATGCGGGCGGTGGCAACCAAGCAGTTAAATCCGCTGTAAGCGCGACAACTGAGGCCCGAATCGCACAAACCTTTATCCAACTGGAAACACTTCAACCTAAGCTACAACAGTGTGTAGTTCGTGCCAAAATATAATAGTGGTACTGTATTAGTTAGGTAATTCAGTAAATAGGGAAGAAGTTGTGAGCCAAAAGATTGATCCCAAGATCGCCGAGTTTCTTGCTGATGGCGTGACGGAAGTAACCGTCGAACGCGAGGGCAAGGGCGAGAGGGAAGTTCTTAAGGTTACATTCTCCGACGGTGACACATCCGACCTGATGATTCTTCGGCGAACGCCTGATGGATTGGTAGATGTAACCGAGACTGAGTTTAGACCCGCTGGCAGTGAACTCCGCACAAAATCTTTCGTTGGTGAGGCAAGTGGAGAAGGGCATACGCAAGTTGCCAACTACGCCAAGGCGCAGATTGGCATCTTTTCTACAAAAAGTGGTCCTAATGGTGGAAATCTGGCGTGCGTCTGGGCGGTACGCCACCTTATTTATCGTTGCTTGGGATATTGGGTAACGCACACCGATGGTACGGCTGTCTTCGCGCCGGAGCTGCTAGAGAATTTCGGCGCGTCATCGGAACCGGATAATGTCAGTGCAGGAGGCATCATCATTTCACCGAGCAAGAGAATTCTAGGCACCAAGAAGCGAAAGGTTGGCCATGTCGGCATCCTTGCTGAAGGCGTGGGCGGAAACCGTAAGATCTATAGTAATTCTAGTTCTCAAGCGCTGTGGTCGGACCGTTACACATTGCAGTCATGGTATGATAGATACAGAGATGAGCTTGATCTTCCTGTTTATTTCTTCCCACTACCAGAATTTAAAAAGTCTCTGCCGTTATTGGATTGAAATGGCCTTTTTCTGCTTGTATTTTTACATAATCATGATCCTGCCGCGTCCGCGATTAACTACTTGAGTGCGTACGCGTAGCCGCGCAGGCTTGTTGCAAAAATGCTAAGTTTCGCGACAGTGCGCCAAAGCACTCACCCTCTCTCCTACACGAATGTCGCAAAAATCTGTTGCATAAGGCCTTTATTCCGATACAGTTATGCGACATGCTGATTGGCTACGCCCGTGTATCCACCGATGACCAAGATCTCCGGCTGCAACGCGCCGCGTTGAAGGAGGCTGGATGCAAGCGGACGTTCGAGGAGAAGATCTCGGGCGCGAAACGTGACCGGCCCGAACTTGGCAGGATGATCGAGCAGCTCCGCGACGAAGACACCATCGTGGTGACGCGGCTTGATCGGCTGGCACGCTCCACCCGCGACCTGCTCGACATTGCCGAGAAGCTGAAGGAGGTCGGAGCCGGGCTGCGCTCGCTCGCCGAGCCATGGGCGGATACGACCTCGCCTGCGGGGCGCATGGTGCTGACCGTGTTCGCCGGTATCGCCGAATTCGAGCGCGAACTGATCCACCAACGCACGAGCAGCGGACGGATCGCGGCGAAGGCGCGAGGGGTCCGCTTTGGACGGCCGCCCAAGCTGACGGCCGAACAGATTGCCCTGGGCCGGCAACTGGTCGCCGAGGGAACCTCGGTGCGCGAAGCAGCCAAGCTGCTCAAATGCCACCACGCCACGCTCTACCGCGCACTGACCGCCGCGGCCTCGAGGCTTGGCTGATGCCGATCCGTCCCGAACACGTCTTTCTCTACCCAATCGACTGGCCACAGCTGTCGCAGCACGTTCGCTTCGGCAGGGCAAAGGGGCGGTGTGAACATTGCGCGCGGCCGCACGGGCAGCGGGTCTTCCATCTCGGCGACGGACGGTGGTGGGATAGGAGCCGGCTATGCTGGCGCAACGGCAAGGGACGACGCGTGCGCCGCCCCTTGGAGAATATTCTCCTGAAAGGCCGTTGGACGCCGGTCGTCCTGGCTTGCGCGCATCTCGATCATGACCCCAGCGATAGTGCGCTGCACCGGCTCGCAGCACTCTGCCAGCGGTGCCACATGATCCATGACGGCCCCGAACATCGCCGTCGGCGCTGGATGAATGCGCATTATAGGCGGGCGCTGGGGGACCTGTTCTACGGTCCTTATCCACTGCGCGGTGCCGACTGGATCACGCCGACACCGATCAGCATGCTCGACGATCGCAGATCGATCTACGCTACTGTATGATAAAGCTTTTGGTTCTTGGGTGCTGCCAAAGCATGACGTGATCGCAGTCATGGCTATGTCCTGCCCTCCGGCTGCTATGTCGGGGCTGAGGATGTCGAGGAGGATGGCCCCCCTTCCCCGAACGCTTCGCCATGTTGCAGGCGAATCTCGAGGAACAGTCTGTTGAAAACGCGCGGCTGACCGACGTGATCCGCCAGCAGCTCGCCGACGTCATCGTTCCAGCGGAATAACGCCCGCCTTTTTACACGTTCGCGCGACGTGCCAAGAAAACGCGGTTTTCTTTACACGTCGCGCCTCATGTGCAAACTTTTCGGCGCAATGTTGATCGACACCCCCGCCCCGTGCTGACGCCCAGCTACGTTATTCCCGCCCTGCCCCCGCCGGGGCTGGAGGAAACGCCCGCGGTGCTCCGTGCGCTCGCGCAGGCGCACCGGCACCTCGCCGAGCTGAAGGGGCGCGCCGCGTCGATCCCCAACCAGGGCATCCTGATCGACACGCTCGCGATGCAGGAAGCCAAGGCGAGCTCCGAGATCGAGAACATCGTCACCACGCAGGACGAGCTGTTCCAGGCGCGCGCCTTTCCCGAAAACCCGTCGTCCCCGGCGGCAAAGGAAGTCGCGCTCTATGCCGACGCGCTGCGCCATGGCTTCAGCGAACAGCAAAGGCTGGGCGGGCTGCTGACCAACAGCATGATCATCACCATTTTCCAGATGCTCAAGCGCACCGACAGCGGGTTTCGCGCGACGCCGGGCACTGCGCTCAAGAACGACCAGACCGGCGCGATGGTCTATATCCCGCCGCAGGACGCCAACGCGATCGTCGCGCACATGAACGCGATGGAGATCTTCATCAACGACGATGCCATTGGGGAGGACGGGATCGGGGCGCGCGGGCACAGTGATCTCGACCCGCTGGTCAAGATGGCGATCATCCATCACCAGTTCGAAAGCATCCACCCCTTTCCCGACGGTAACGGTCGGCTCGGGCGGATCATCAACGTGCTGTACCTGACGCGGACCGGGCTGCTCGACATTCCGATCCTGTATCTCAGCCGCTTCATCACCAGCCGCAAGGCGGACTATTACCGGCTGCTGCAATCGGTGCGCGATACCGGCGACTGGGAACCGTGGCTGCTCTACATGCTGCGCGGCGTCGCCGAGACCGCGCAGGAGACGCTGCGCCTGATCGAGGCGATCCACGGCCTGATGGCCGATTTCAAGCAGCGCCTGCGCGCCGACCACGCCCGGATCTATTCGCAGGACCTGCTCAACAACCTGTTCCGCCACCCTTATACACGGATCGATTACGTGCAGACCGAACTGACCGTATCGCGCCCGACCGCGACCAAATATCTCGACGAACTGGCGGAGGGCGGCTTGCTGACCAAGCACCGGATTGGGCGGAACAACTATTATATCAACCAGCGTCTGGTTGCGCTGTTTGTGGATGGGGCGGCGTGATGGAGTGGCCCTTGCTCACGCTCAAGCAGGCTGGCGTCGCGTAAATTGTTTGCGTGCACGCGACGCCAAGTCCGGTCACGTCAGATAGGCCCACTTGCGCGGCCAGTTCCCGCATGGGCGCCGACCAGGCAAACCCGATCAGGTCATCAAGCGTGACACGGTGGTGGCCCCAGCGGTACATTCGCCTTGGATGCTAGACCGCCCTGGACTAGGAAAGCCGTTAGCTGCTCAGGCGATCAGCCACGTCCCGTCGGGCTCCTTGTGGACCTTGTTCTGCCACAGGTAGCTCTCGCCGCTGTCGTCGGCGGTAAACAGGATGTCGAAGGCGAACTCGTTCGCAGCGATCCGCCGCCAGTTCTGGATCCGGGTGACGGTAAGGCATCCGACCATGTCGTGATGTTGCATCCGCTTTGCCGGCGACATGGCACCTGACCATCCATTGAACATGACTGCCCCTCGCGATCCGACGAATTTTTCGACGAGGCCCCGTGTCGCCATGTCGTCCTGCACGCACATCAGCGTGACGATGTACGGGCGCAGCGTCGGCAGAGCGGCCGTCACGTCGGCCTTCAACGATGCCGGTGCGGAACCGAGCGCCTTATCGACAGCGGCGGACTGGGTAGGGTTGGGCTGGGCCAACAAGGTCGCAACAGCGGCATCTGCCTGAGCCGAAAGTCCAGCCAGGGCGATCATGCCCATACCCATTCCGATTAACCGGCCCGGCAATATATGGCGCTTCCGATCAAGGTGCATTTGGTCGCTCCCTTTCAATCTGCGTTTCTGCGTTGCTGTAGCCGGCTTATATGCCTTTGGCCTGTCCGATAATCGCCGGCCTTATCGCACTTCTCCGCGCCACGGTTCTATTCCCTGGCGGTCAAGTTCGGCTCGGATCATTCGCATTTTTTCAGGCGATGCAATTGCCCGCAACAGCATCAGCGTTTCGATCTGAGCGGCGTTCGGTATTGCCAGCTCCGGCTGCACTTGGGCGCTTGCGCTATTACCGGTATCAGCGAGCCGATCGCGCAGCTCGTCCAGCGTTTCGCCCATATCGATCATGGCCGCACGGATACTTGCCAGCTCTTCCTCGACCCGATCGATCTGATCAAGGCGGTCACGTATGAAGGCCGCGATACCGACCCCCCGTTGTTCGGCTTGGGCAGCAAAAACAAGCGCCTGCCCCTCCCTCAACCGGACCTTGATGGAATCTGACAGCGCTATATTGCCTCCAACCACAGGGTGGACCCGATTTTACATGATAGACTACAATGTTTATAGTTAGTTGCACCATAATAGGGTCCACGTAGGGTCCCACCTAAACGCAAACCTTGGACAAATGGCGTTATTTATCAATGACTTACCGGCACCGGAAGGTGCGTATGGTGTACGACCTTAAATTACGGATTAAAGGGTCGAAAATGAAGCTCTGACAGGTCCAAAAATGGACTGGCCGAGCTTAAGGGGGTCCAAACTATCCTGATGAGCGCAGCTCAGCAGGCAAGCTCGCCCAATGATGCAAATGTGATGCACAAATGATGCAATTATTGCGCAGATATGATGCAATTATGCTGCATTCTGGCGCGAGAAACTCCCTTTAGAAAGCATTGGGGGGCAAATAGGGTGCAGAAAGGGTGCAAAATTAGGGGGACGGACGCAAAAGGGACGCAAAAGGGACGCACATCAACGCCAAACGGACGCCAGTCGGACGCCAAATGTCGATCCGGCTTACGGCACCCAGGTGTGATCGCTCTAGCTGGCTTGGAGACGCCGGCGTATTTCCTGCCTGTCGTCGATTATCAAAAGGGCATCATTGATAAATGTCTCCAGATTCTGGTTCAGATTGAAGATGATCCCCCCGAACAGCAATCGTTGATTGCCCGAAAACCCGTCACGAGTTTCCAGCATCAACGTTCTCGCCAATGACACGTACCGCTCAGCTTCCTCGGCCATCCATTCGACATAGGCATCCTGAGGTTTAGCTATGGTGGTTGGCCGATTTAGAGTGATTGCTGTCATCTCCAGACACAGGAGATCCTCGAGTTTGGCCGGACCCGATCCAGGCTGTCGGCATTCACCCAGCCCGCTCAGTAATTCCCGCATTTTCTGTTTCAGATCGCTCACCGCGATGCCTCCTCGCTTGGAATGGAGGCAGGACCCGGCTGAAGAGCCGGGCGTTGGAAACCCTGCACGTGGACAAGGCGCTGCCACCTTTGGGCAAGCCTTGGACATGCGTGACAGCCGCCCGGCCGAGAAGCTCGACCGGACCACGTGATTGTCGGGGTTTCCACGCCCCACGGCCGGGATTGACCGAACCGCAGGTCTATGGTCGCAGAAGGGAGCGCTTCGGACAAGCTGCCGTGACAGAGACGGATGTTTTGACGATCATCACCCCATCGAACCAGGACGATCCCGCCATGAGCGAAGCGCTTCCGAGTTTCCGCTGACGTGACCCCCGCCTTTCATCCAGCTGCGACCAGAGACCGACCGTTGTTGTCGCGCAGGAGCGCGGGTGAAGCAACGGTCAGGTTTAAACCCGACC
The DNA here is from genome assembly GCF_036663855.1 of Sphingomonas fucosidasi. Taxonomy (NCBI): domain Bacteria; kingdom Pseudomonadati; phylum Pseudomonadota; class Alphaproteobacteria; order Sphingomonadales; family Sphingomonadaceae; genus Sphingomonas; species Sphingomonas fucosidasi. The sequence goes on from NZ_JAXOJR010000003.1 coordinate 420,081, forward strand.
GTTGCTTTTCGAGTTCTGC
>NZ_JAXOJR010000004.1:0-400460 GCF_036663855.1 Sphingomonas fucosidasi
GCAGAACTCGAAAAGCAACGGTCGGGTTTAAACCTGACCGTTGCTTCACCCGCGCTCCTGCGCGACAACAACGGTCGGTCTCTGGTCGCAGCTGGATGAAAGGCGGGGGTCACGTCAATCTTGATCAGTCTCCGCGAGTGTCCAACAGCGCGCGCAGTCGCTAGCGGATGAAACCGGACATCGGTTCTCCGAGCTATTTTATCAAATTATGGAGCGCGTATATCGGCGGATGACGCTCAGCCGTTGCCGAGCGCCAGCGTTGCTTCCAATCCGCCGCCGGGATGATTGGCAAGGCTGATATGCCCGCCGATCGCGGCAGCCTGCGCGCGCGCGATGGTGAGGCCGATCCCGGTTCCGTCGCCGCTCGACCGTGACGTGTCGGCGCGCACGAACGGGTCGAACGCGTGCGCCAGCATGTCTTCGCTCATCCCGGGCCCGTGATCGCGGACGGTGACGATCACTGTCTTGCCGGCCCGCCTCGCCGCGATATGGGCGTCGCCGCCATGCTTGATCGCGTTGTCGACCAGGTTCGACAGGCACCGGGTGAGCGCGTCGGGGCGTACGCGGACAATTTCGCCGCAGGGCTGCGTGAAGCGGACGGCATGGCCGAACTCCGCGGCGTCGTCGGCGATGCTCGACAGCACGGAGTCGAGATCGACCGTCGACCAGTCTTCGCCGCTTTCGCCGCTGCGGGCGAGGTCCAATCCGCGCTTCATCATCGCGAGCGTCGCCGACAGGTCCGCGACCAGCCGTTCGCGCAGCGGCTCGTCCTCGACCTGTTCGAGGCGAAGGCGCAGCCGGGTCAGCGGCGTCTGCAGGTCGTGGCTGATCGCCGCCAGGATGCGGGTGCGCTCACGCAGGCCCGCGCGGACCCGCTCCTGCATCAGGTTGAAGGTGGCAAGTGCGGCGCGCACGTCGGTCGGACCGGTTTCCAGCACCGGCTCGGCGTCGATCGACCGCGCGAAGGCGTCGGCGGCGGCGGACAATCGGAGCAGCGGCGCGGTTGCCAGGCGCGCGACGATCAGCGAGAGGGCCAACGCCGCGGCGATGACGAGCAGCAGGAACAGCCGGTCGGTGGTCCAGCTCGGCGGTGCGGGCAGTTGCGGAAGGTTGAGCGCGACGACGAGCGAGCTACCATCCAATACCGTCGCCATCAGCCAGCAGTCGAGCACCAGGGGCTGGATCCCGGCCGTACGCGGGCGCTCCTGCAAGGGGTCCTTGGCGTGGCATGCGGTGGCGGGCGCAGGCGATATCGCGACGGCCGCGCCCGGTGCGCGTCGCGCGGCGAGCATCTCGCTCAGCATGCTGTTCGGGTCGATCAACGGCCGTGTCCGGCCATCGACGAGATGCGCACCGACGAGCCGGCCGTCGCTGAGGTTGCGCAGCGTGCCCTGGGGATCGCGATGCAGGCGGGCGAGGACGTCAAGCGCGCTGGCGATAACGCGCTCGTCGCGAATCCGCATGAACTCGCTGCGCCGCCCCTGCTCGGCGATCAGCAGCGCGCCGACCGAGGCGATCAGGATGCCGACGGCGAGGATCAGCGCGATCCGGCCGGTCAGCGAGCCGGCGAAGCGCACCATCCGGGCGATGACGGGCTTCATCCGAACGTGACGGTCGCGGCGAGCATATAGCCTTGGCCGCGCACAGTGAGAATCAGGTTCTCGCCGTCGGGCCTGAGCTTCTGGCGCAGACGGCTGATCTGGTTGTCGATCGTCCGGTCGTACGACGCAGTCGCGGCGCGGGCGGGAACCAGCGCCTCGCGCGACAGCGGATGCCCCGCGGCGTGGACCAGGCGGGAGAGCATGTCGAACTCGGCGGCGGATAGCATGACGACATTGTCGCCGGGGGCGAGCAGGCGGCGCTTTACGAGATCGAGCCGCCACCGGCCGAAGGTCGCGATCCGCGCGGGTGCCGCCGCGCCGACGTCGCGCGCACCGCGGCGGAGCAGGTTGCGGACGCGCGCGGTCAGTTCGCGCGGCTCGAACGGCTTGGTGAGATAGTCGTCGGCGCCCAGTTCCAGGCCGAGCACCCGGTCAATCGCACTGTCGCGCGCGGTGACCATGATGATCGCGCCCGGATAGCCCTCGCCGCGCAGTTCGCGGCACAGCGTCAGCCCGTCGCCGTCGGGCAGCCCGAGATCGAGGACGATGAGGTCGATACTGTGCGCCGCCAGCGCCGCGCGGATCCCCGCAACGTCGCCGGCAGCGGTCAGCGCATAGCCCTCGCGCGCCAGCTGTGCGGTCACCAGGTCGCGAATATCGGCGTCGTCGTCCGCGATCAGGAGGTGAGGGCGGTCCGCCGCCGTGCCGGGCATCATGTCGTCATCCATCCGATCGGGCGGCGTCATGTCAAGGCCGTCGCGCAGGCATAGCCCGCCCGGCCAGGCATGCCCAGCCGCACCCCGGTCACCCTAATCACAACGTGTCGTCCGACCCGATCGCCTGGTAGAGCGTCACCCGGTTCTGGAGATCGGTGAGCACGGTCGTGATCGCGGTCTGGCGGGCGGAATACAGCGTGCGCTGTGCGACGAGCGCGGTCAGGAAACTGTCGGTGCCCTCGCGGTATCGTGCCTCGCTGATCGTGTAGCTCTTCTGCGCGGCCGCGACGAGATCGGCTTGCGCCGCACGCTGGCGGCTGATCGTGCCGCGTCGGGCCAGGCCGTCGGCGACGTCGCGATACGCGGTCTGCGCGGCCTTGCGATAGGCGGCGAGGTAATAATCGACCTGCGCCCGCGCGTAATCGAGGTTGCCGCGATTGGTTCCGCCGAGGATCGGCACGCTGGCGGACGGCGTCGCGGACCAGGTCGAGCCCGAGAATAGGCTGGTCAGCGCGGAACTGGCGACGCCGAGCGCGCTGGTCAGCGAGATCGTCGGAAAGAACGCCGCGCGCGCCGCACCGACATTGGCGTTGGCCGATTTCAGCTGGTGCTCGGCCTCGACCACGTCGGGGCGATCGAGCAGCACGGTCGAGGAGAGCCCGGCGGGCACGGTAGCGATACCCGTATCGAGCGCGCCGAGGCTGGCGGGCAGCAGTGCGTCCTCGACCGGCGCACCGACCAGCAACTCCAGCGCGTTGCGGTCCTGCGCCACCTGCGTGGTGTATTGCGCTACGTCCGCCCGCGCCTGCGCCAGCAAGGTCCGCGCATCCGCGGGGTCGGAGCCGCTCACCAGCCCGACATCGTGCAGTTCGTCGTTGAGCCTGACCGTGCGCGCGCTGCTGGCGACCTGTGCGTTGGCAACGGCGAGCAGGTCGCGGTCGGAGAGCAGCGTGAGATACGCCGTGGCGGTCTCGGCAACGACGGTGAAGCGCGTATTGCGCGCGCCGCTCTCTGTGCCGAGATAGGTCTCGAACGCGGCTTGCGACAGGTTCTTCTGGCGCCCGAACAGGTCGAGCTCGAAGCCGCTGATCCCGACGCTGCCCGAAAACAGCGTGCTCGACCCGGCCGAGGCGGTGCCGCCGCCGGTCACCGCACGGTTGATCGTCGCGCCTGCATCGGCGGACAAGGTCGGCAACTGGCTCGACTTCTGGACCTTGTACAAGGCGCGGGCCGAAGCGACGTTGGCGACCGCCTGGGCGAGATCCTGGTTGTTGGCCAGCGCGCGCTCGATGACCGTCCGCAGCTTCGCGTCGATCACCAGCGTGCGCCATGGCATCCCGGCCTGGCCCGCCGCATGGGGTGCGTAAGACGCGCCGGTCGGCCACGCCGGCGGCACGAAGTCGGCGACCGAACGGACATAATGCGGTGCGAGGTTGCAACCGCCGAGCGCGGTGGCCGCGATCAGCGCCGCCGCGATACGCACGCGGATCATGCCGCTTTCTCCTTTTTGCCGTGGAACAGTCGGGCGACGATGACGAAGAACATCGGCACGTAGAAGATCGCCAGCACGGTCGCGGTCAGCATCCCACCGACCACCGCGGTGCCGATCGCGATCCGGCTGTTGGCCCCCGCGCCGGTCGCGACCGCGAGCGGGAACACGCCGAAGATGAACGCGAGGCTGGTCATCAGGATCGGGCGAAGCCGGGTCCGCGCCGCCTCCAGTGCGGCCTCGACCACGTCCTTGCCGTCGCGTCGCGCCTCTTCCGCGAACTCGACGATCAGGATCGCGTTCTTGGCGGCAAGCCCGATCGTGGTGATCAGCCCGACCTGGAAGTAGATGTCGTTGTCGAGCCCGCGCATCGTGACCGCGATCACCGCACCGATGATCCCGAGCGGCAGCACCAGCAGCACCGCGATCGGCACCGACCAGCTTTCATACAGCGCTGCGAGGCACAGGAAGACGATCAGCACCGACAGCCCGTACAGCATCGGCGCCTGTCCGCTGGCCTGGTTCTCCTGGAACGACAGGCCCGCCCAGGCATAGCCGGTGCCGGGTGCCAGTTCCTTCTGCAGCTTGATCATCTCCTTCATCGCCGCACCCGAACTGCCGCCCGCCGCCGGCTCGCCCTGGATTTCGTAGGACGAGCGACCGTTGAAGCGGGCGACGCTGTTCGGCCCCTTCTCCCACGACATCGTCGCGATCGCCGAGAACGGGACCATCGTGCCGCTGGAGGTGCGGACGAACCAGCCGTCCAGGTCGTTCGGCAGCATCCGGAACGGCGCATCGGCCTGCATGTAGACGCGCTTCACCCGGCCCCGATCGACGAAGTCGTTGACGTACACGCCGCCCCACGCGCTCGACAGCACGTTGGTCACGTCGTTCTCGGTGAGCCCGAACACCGCGAGCTTGGCATCGTCGAGCGTCACGCGAAGCTGTGGCGTGTCGGGCAGCGTGGAGGCGCGGACCTGCGCGAGCTTGGAATCCTTGTTGGCCGCCGCGATCAGCTTGTCGCGCAGCGCGACGAAGGCGTCCCGGCTGAGCCCGCTCGTGTTGGTCAGCTCGAACGTGAAGCCGTTGGACTGGCCCAGGCCTGAGATGGCGGGCGGGGTGAGCGGAATGACGGTCGCATCGCGGATCTGGCTGAAGCTCTTCATCGCGCGGGCATTGATCGTCGATGCGCTCTGGCTCGCATCCTTGCGCTCGTCGAACGGCGCGAGGCTGGCAAAGGCCATGCCTGCATTCTGACCCGATCCGCTGAACCCGAATCCGGTGATGCTGAAGGCGTTGGCGACCGTCCCATTCTCGTGATCGGTGAAATAGCTCTGGACGCGGTCGCGCACGGCCTCGGTCCGCTCGTTGGTGGCACCGGCGGGCAGCGTGTACATCACCATCACCTGGCCCTGGTCCTCGGTCGGCAGGAAGCTGGTCGGCAACCGGAGGAACAGCACGGCGAGGACGATCGTGATGACGCCGACCACCGCCATGTGCAGCCCGCGCCGGCCGATCACCGCGCGCGTCGCTCCGACATACCGATGCGTCGAGCGATCGAACCACCGGTTGAACTTGCCGAACACGCCGCGGCGCTCCAGCGGATCGCCATGCGTCGGCTTGAGCAACGTCGCGGTCAGGGCGGGGGTGAGGACGAGCGCGACCAGCACCGACAACAGCATCGCCGAGACGATCGTGACCGAGAACTGGCGATAGATCACGCCGGTCGATCCACCGAAGAACGCCATCGGCAGGAACACCGCCGACAGGACGAGCGCGATGCCGACCAGGGCCGATCCGATCTCGCTCATCGACCGGACCGTCGCGTCGCGCGGGCTGAGCCCTTCCTCCGCCATTACCCGCTCGACATTCTCGACCACAACGATCGCGTCGTCGACCAGCAACCCGATGGCGAGCACCATCGCAAACAGGGTGAGCGTGTTGATCGAATAACCGCACACCGCCAGCACCCCGAACGTGCCGAGCAGCACGACCGGAACCGCGATCGCCGGGATCAGTGTCGCCCGCCAGTTCTGGAGGAAGACGAACATCACGACGATCACCAGAATGATCGCGATCACCAGCGTCTCGACGACTTCCTCGACCGACAGTTTGACGAACGTGGTGGTGTCGCGCGGATAGGCGATGGCATAGCCGGCGGGCAGGTTGGTCGACAGTTCGGCCATCCGCGCCTTCACCGCGGTCGCGGTCTCCAGGGCATCGGCCCCGGTCGCCAGCTGGATCGCCATCCCCGACGCCGGATGGCCATCGAGTTCCGCCGAGGAATTATAGCTGTCCTGTCCCAGTTCGACGCGGGCGACGTCGGACAGGCGAACGATCGATCCGTCGGTCTTGGTCTTCAGCACGATCGCACGAAACTGGTCGGGGGTCGTCAGGCGCGATTTGGCACGGACGGTGGCGTTCAGCATCTGCCCCTTCACCGCGGGCAATGCGCCTACCTGTCCGGCCGAGACGTCGACGTTCTGCGCCTGGATCGCGCTCTGCACGTCGGACGGCATCAGCTGCACCGCTGCGAGCTTGGTCGGATCGAGCCATACGCGCATTGCATATTGCGCGCCGAACACCTGGGTCTGGCCGACGCCGTCGACGCGGGCGAGATCGTCCTGGAAATTGCTGACCAGGTAATCGGCGATGTCGTTCGCAGTGGCCTTGTCGGTCTTGTCGTACAGCGCGACGATCATCAGGAAGTCGCTGTTCGACTTCGACACGGTGACGCCCTGCGACGTTACCGCGCTCGGCAGGCGCGCCTCCGCCTGCTGGACCTTGTTCTGGACCTGGACCTGCGCGGTATCCGCATCGGTGCCCTTGACGAAGGTGACGGTGATCGATGCCGATCCCGACGAGTCCGAACTCGACTGGAAATACTGCAGGCCGTCGATCCCGGTCAGCTGCTGTTCGATCACCTGCGTCACGCTGGTTTCCAGCGTTTCGGCGGAGGCACCTGGATAGGTGGCGCTGATCGATATCGTGGGGGGGGCAACGTCGGGATATTGCGCGATCGGCAGCGAGCGCAGTCCCGCGACCCCGCCGAGCATGATGACGATCGTGATCACCCACGCGAAGATCGGGCGTTCGACGAAGAAGCGGCTGATACCCATGTCAGTTGGTGGTCCCGAGCTTGACGGCGACCGGCTTCACGGTCGCGCCGGCCTGTGCCTTGTCGACCCCCTGGACGATCAGCCGATCACCGGCCTTCAGTCCGGCGGTGACGATCCATGTGTCGCCGACCGCCTGCGCGGTCGTGACCTGGCGGAGCGCGACCTTGTTGTCGGTGCCGACGACCATCGCGGTGGCGTTGCCCTTGGCGTCGCGCGTGATGCCCTGCTGTGGTGCGAGGACCGCGTTGCGGATCACGGTCTGCGGCACCGTCAGACGCACGAACATCCCGGGCAGCAACAGGTCCTTGGGGTTCGCGAACCGGGCGCGCAGCGTCACCGTCCCGGTGGTCGTATCGACGACGGCCTCGCCGAACTGGATCGTTCCGGTCTGCGGATAGGCGCGACCGTTTTCCAGCGACAGGCGGACGGTGGTGCTCGCCGGCAGCGCTTCGCCGGTGGCAAGGCTTTGTCGCAGATCGTACAGCGCACTGCTCGATTGCTGGATATCGACGAAGATCGGATCGAGCTGGGAGATCGTCGCCAGCGCCGTGGTCTGCGCCGCCGTGACGAGCGCACCCTGGGTATAGGTCGATCGACCGATCCGCCCTGAAATCGGCGCATAGACCCGCGTGAAGCCCAGATTGACGTTCGCGGTGCGCAGGTTTGCGCGATATTGCGCAATGCTCGCGCTCGCCTGCCTGGACGTCGCGACGGCATCGTCGACGTCCTGCCGCGCGACCGCATCCGCGCTTTGCAGGCGGTTATACCGCTGCACCTTGGCCTGTGCGGTGACGGCCGAGGCCTGGACGCTCGCCAATTGTGCGGCGACCTGGTCCCGGGTGGCCCGGTACAGGCGGGAATCGATCTGGTACAAGGGCTGGCCGGCGCGGACCAGCGTGCCCTCGGTGAACAATCGGGCCTTGATGATCCCGTCGACCTGGGGACGTACCTCCGATATCGCCGTGGCCGCCGTTCGACCGGTCAGTTCGGTCGTGGTCGTTACCGGCTCCGTCTTCAACGTGACGATGCCGACCTCGGCGGGCGGCATTTTGGGCATGGCGTCCTTGGACGCGCCGCAGCCGGCGAGCGCCACGGTCAGCAGGAGCGTAACAGTCCCGCGCGAGGTCGATGAGATCATGGTCAGGGCCTGCTTAGCGAGGGCAATTCTGGCGCTTGCCGCGGGCGTCGCGAAATGTGTCGGTCCTTGCGTCATAGCCCTTGTGGGTCTTGCCGCAGGCCGCCGTCTGCGCGTGGTTGCGGGTCTGGCGCTGGTCCGTCTTGGCGGATACGCCGCGAGCAATGGGGCGGGTGGCGGCGGGGCGGGTGGTGGCGCGGGTAGCCGGCCGAACGGTTGCCGATTGGCGGTCGGGTTTTATGTATTGTGGCGCTGCTGCCATACCCAGCAGGGCGGCGGCCAGTTCGAGTGCGATCATGATAAGGACCTTTTCTATGGTCCTCCCGAACTAGTCCCTATGCCCCACGCCAAACATGCTCAGTGGGTAAGCAAAGGTAAGCGTTCGTAACGGTCGTCCCGATCCCCACGAAAAAGCATTCCGATCCAGGCGACGAAAAGGGAAGAGCACGATCGCGCTACGATCCGCCAGGTCGTTGATCGATACAGGTCAGCGACTAGGCAACGTTACGTCCGGCAACCCGACGATAATCGGACGTCCAAGTTAACGTCCGAAGACGCCCGATGCGGTATTCATCGCGTCGGCACAGGCGGTCGGTCGCTACGAGATCACGCGCTACGAGATCACCCGCTAAGGTACGCTTATTGCTCGTGCCAACAACGCGGCCACAGCGAGATTGCGGCGATCCTGAAGGAGACGCTGGACGAGGAATACGCAACCGATGATAAACCCACCGCACTGGCGACATCGAAGGTCGATCCGACGACCGAGGCGGTTACCGCTTGCATCATTTCGACGCTATAAATGACGGGCCGGTGATCAGAATCGCCGGCCCGTTTTTGGTTTAGACCTTCTTTCGCGCGCGCTTTGGGCTCGCGGCGGCGGCAACGTCTTCATCCTCGTCCGGCGTATCTTCGCCGGCTTCGGTCAGCGCATCGCCGAGCATCCTCAGTTTCTCCTGCGACGTATCGGCCTTTTCGGCGATTTTGGTCGTCGCAGTGCCGAGACGGTGGAGCAGGGCGTGGACGCGATCGGCGTCAGGCTCGGACCGCTCCAGTTGTTTGCGAAGCGAACCCAAGTCGCGAAGAATGCCCTTGGCACCAGGGGTGTCGATCTCGGCCAACGCGGCTTCCCAATCCTCGACCATGTCGGTACCCTTGGAGGGCTTCGTCGCGTCGAGCCCACGATTGATCGCGTTCATCGTTCCTGCAAATTTAACGGCCATTTATTCTCTCCGCATGCCGTGATGGCTATCGTCAACGCGATGCCGCGGCGGAAATGTCCTCGTGATCGTACTGACCCGGATCAGTATCTAAAGCCAAGATAATGCTGGATATCGAGCGCTTGCGATTGTCAGATAAAGTTGCCAACCGCTCACTACTTCGACTCTTCGCCTGAGGTGGGTCGCGGTCAGCACAAGCGTCGTTCTCCTGTTCGAGATCTGGCGGCCTGAAGTGACGATCGACGATGGCGCGATCAACATTTCTTCGGCCACCAGACAAACCAAGCCGTCGGTTTAGGTCGGGATGACGATCGCGCACCGCTGCCGACTTGACCGTTCTCGGTGTCCGTATGGCCCGGCCGTCAAAATGAACGCCTGTCCAGAGTTGGCAATTCGCAAGGCCGCGGTGCATGTCGGCAGACGGGTCAAATCAGGCCCATGCCGCGGCGAGCGAGATACGCGCCAACGGCTGCGCTCTGGAGTGTTGAAGGGATGACGATGCGCTACCTGATCCTTGCCGCTCTGGCTGCCGTGGCGACTCCCGCGTGCGCTGCGACATATGAATTGAAGGCGACGCCACAGACGGTCGCCTGGGGGCATTACGATGCCACGGACAAGCCGGTGCTGACGATTCGGTCGGGCGACACGGTGGTGATCCATACGCTGCTGACCAACAGTCCGGCAGGTCTCGAAAAGGCGGGAGTCGCGCCCGTGCAAATCGAACCGGCGCTGCGTGCCGTCTATGACGGCGTCCCTGCCAGCGCGCACGGCCCGGGCGGCCATATCCTGACCGGGCCGATCGCGATCGCAGGCGCGGAGCCCGGCGACATGCTGGAGGTGCGCATCCGCAAGGTCGATCTCGCGATACCCTATGCCTATAACGCGTTTCGGTACGGGGCGGGCTTCCTGACCGACGATTTCCCCTATGCGCGCATGAAGATCGTCCCGCTGGATGCCAAGCGCATGGTCGGCCTGTTCGCACCCGGCATCGAAGTGCCGCTTGCGCCGTTCTTCGGCAGCATGGGGGTCGCGCCGCCGCTGGCGTTCGGCCGCTACGACAGCGCGCCGCCGACGATCAACGGCGGCAACATGGACGACAAGGCACTCGTCGCCGGGACGACTCTGTTCCTTCCCGTCTACGTCCCCGATGCACTTTTCCAGGTCGGCGACGGTCATGCCGCGCAGGGCAATGGCGAGGTCGATATCACGGCGCTGGAAACGTCGTTGACCGGCACGTTCGAGTTCGTGCTGCACAAGAAGGCTGCGATCACCTATCCGCGCGCCGAGACGCCCAAGGCCTATATCGCAATGGGCTTCGACGACGATCTCAGCCACGCGACCCGCAAGGCGCTGCGCAACATGATCGATTTTCTCGTCGCGGAAAAAGGCATGACGCGCGACGACGCCTACATGCTGATCAGCGTCGCAGGCGATGTCGAGATCACCGAGCTCGTCGACCGCAACAAGGGCGTCCACGTCGTCTTGCCGAAGGCGTTGTTCACGAAGCGCTAGCGCCAACGGCTTACGCCTGTTCCTCCGTCGCCGTGTATGCCGTTCGGGTAAGAGGCCTATGGCAAAGCGGCGGCAATGTCCGCCACGAACTGAGCGACGTTGAACCGGGCGGAGCCGGGATCCTCGCCACGCCTGACCACCACCAGGTGCCGGGACGGGATCACCATCACATACTGACCCCGGTTGCCTTGCGCGGCAAAGCTGCCCTCGGGCACGCCCTGCTTGGGGCCGAACAGCCACATCGTCGCGCCATAGCCGGGTCCGCTCGCGGGCTGCGGTCCGCTGGGCGTTATCATGGTACGCATCCAGCCCGCCGGCAACAGGCGCTTGCCCTGCCAGACGCCGTCCTGCGACCAGAACAACCCCAGCCTCGCCAAGTCGCGGGCGGTCGACCAGACCTGACTGGAGAGGATGTAATTGCCGTGCCAGTCCGTTTCGGCAACGGTGTGCGACATGCCGAGCGGGCCGAACAGGCTACCCGGCAATGCGCGGTACCGGGGCTCGCCGATTGCCTGTCGCGTGGCGTAGGCCGCGAGCAGAATATCGGTGTTGGCGTAGCGAAAGCGTGTGCCGGGCAAGGCTTCCAGAGGCCATGACACCGCCTGTTCGTCGACGGTGGTGCCGCCGAAATAGATGGCATCGGTGCGATTGCCGGCGGTTTCGCTATGCAGCCCGGATGCCATGCGTAGGAGATTGTCGAGCGTGATCGCCTGACGTGGATCGCCCGTCTTCCATTGCGGCACGGCGGCGGGCGCCTTCAACGCGCCTGGATTGGCGAGACCTATAAGCGTGCCGGCGATCGACTTGCCGACCGACCAGGTCCGATTGGACACGAACGGCCCGAAACCGCGGCCATATTGCTCGGCAAGAACCTGGCCGTCCTTCACGACGATCACGCCGACCGTTTTGGTGCCGGCGCCATATGTGATCCCGAATGCCTTGCCGACGGCGCCGCTCAGTGTGGCCGACGGGCGCGGTGCGATGCCACTGTCACCCTGCGGCCAGCGACGAGGATCCGCCGCCGTAATCGACGGTGCCGCTGTCGACTTGCGGCCAGTCGGTGCCGTGTCGCCGATCGGCAGCGTCACGCACCCCCGTCCGCTGGTCCAAGCTGCGCGTCTTGGCGGTAGCTGGGGATCGAATGCTACGGAAACGGACTGAAGACCACGGTCGACGTTCGCCGTCAGAGTGCGCACGATCTTATCATATTCGGGGTAGATGCCAGCCAGTTCATCCGCATCGATCTGCTCAGGCGTGCGACCGGCGTTGAAGATGCCGGAGCAGTAGAGCGCCGCCTTGTAACCGGCTGCTACCGCGCGTTGGTAAGGTCCTGCCGAGGGCTGTGCGACAATTTGGGCATTGCCGGGCGCTGACGCGAGGAGGACGAGGCCGGCCGCTTTTAGTATCTGCATGACCGCATCTTTCCATTGCACCACGCGATCGGCAATTCGTTTCTCTGATCTGGAGCAATCGGAGCCTCCCGGGCAGGCGTATCATCGATCCCAGGTCGGGCCGGGCGCGGTTACATATCGATCAGATCCCGAGACCGCGACGCTTGATCTCGCCGAGTAGCGCTTCGGCCACCGGGTGGCCAACTTCACCGCCCGACTGGTCATAGGCGCTCGACAGATCGGCGTCCGATGCAGTGTTCAACAGCTCTCGGACGTCTGCGGTGAACTCGTCGACTTCCTCCGCCGCCGCCGCTGCGGCGTCGTCGCTGGTGATGGCGGGCTCGTCGCCTGGCGCGGGTGCATGGGCCATCACGGCATCCTGCTTGAACACGTCGAAGGCGTCGGCTGCTTCGTTGCGCTCCTCCAGGGCGATCTCAAGGAGGGTGAAAAGGTCGAGCGATTCAGTGTTTTCCATAGCGCAAGCCTACCCGGTTTGTCGTGTGGCGCAATATGGCACTAACCGAACGCTTCTTCGGCAATCCCGATGTCGCGTACTTGCAGGCGCATTACGCAACACGAGGATGTCATGCCGCTCGTATCATTCGGGCCGGACCTCTCGATTGGGTATCGGACCAAGCGAGTGCCGCACGCCGGGTCCTGACTCCGCGTGATCGGTCAAATCCTCAGGCGGCCCGGCGGGTCGCGCGGCGCACCACGTCGCGATAGCCGTGCGAGAGCGAATCGAACCCGTCATAGAAGCCGCGCGCTTTCAGCAGGCGGTGCATCCGCGCGAGCCGGTAGGGCGGGACACCCGCCGCCACGTGATGCTCGACATGATAACTGACGTGGTTCGGGGCGACCAGCAGCCGCTCCCACCAGGATACCATCGTGGTCGCGGTGTTCATGCGCGGATCTGCATCGCCGCGATCGGGCACGACACCATGTTCGCCGATCTGGCGGAGGCGCGCGATCACGGGGTAGGCGAAGATCTGCGCGACCCACCACAGCCCGTACGCCCACCAGCCGCCCGCCAGCGCAAGCACGGCGAACAGACCGATGTGAAAGGCGACCCAGGGCCATTGCTTGGCGATCGTGAAGCGCGCGAGCGACTGGACGAGATCGCGCCAGCCGGTGCGGCCGGTCACGTCGCGCATCAGCTTGCGACGCAGCGCCTGGGCGGTGATCGGATAACTGGCGACGAAGCCGAGATCGGGATCATCGGGGGTTCCGGCATGGCGATGATGCGCCAGATGGTAGGTGCGATAGTCCTGGAGCGAGAGGTTGATCGGCGTCCCCGCGAGCCATTGCCCGACGACCTCGTTGGTGCGCCGGTCGGTGAACAGCGCGTTGTGCGCGCAATCGTGCACGAGGATGCCGAGCCCGAGCTGGCGCGCGGCGATGACCGGGATCGCGGCGAGGATCGTCAGCGGGTTGGGCCAGATGATCGCGACGGCGAACGCGCCGGCGATCAACCCCCAGTTCACCGCGAACGCCCACCACGCCCGCAGATTAGACCGGCGCGTCAATGCGGCCAGTTCGTCCCTTGCAAGAAAATCGGTTACCTTCATGCTGGCCATCCTTCCGCAGCTTGAGTAACACGATAACGCAGTATGAGTCAAAAGATGTTACATGATTGGCGCGCGCCGGTGACGCCGAAGTCGCTGGCTTTGTGGTTCCTGTCGACCGCCGCGCCCGCGCCGCTGCGCGCCGGGACGCTGATCGATCGTGCCCGCATCTTCGACATCGAACCCGCTGCGGTGCGCGTCGCGTTGGGACGGCTGGTGCGGGAGGGCCTCGCCGACCAGGCCGAGAGAGGGGTCTATTCGCTGGGCCCGAACGCGGCCGCGCTGCATGCAAAGGCGCGCCAGTGGTCGCGCGTCGAGGATGGCGTGCGCCCGTGGGACGGAGCGTGGATCGTCGTGCTGACGCACCATCTGGGCCGCATCAACCGGCCGCGGCTCCAGGCGGGCGAGCGGGCGTTGCGGCTTACCGGCTTTGTCGAGGCGGATACCGGCGCCTGGGTGCGGCCGGACAATCTGCGTCGCGATACGGCGTCGCTGGCCGGCGAACTCGCGGGGCTGGGGCTCGACGCGCAGGCGACCATCCTCGCTGGATGCGTCGCGCAGTCGGCGGACGATGCACGGTTCCGCGCCTTGTGGTCACCCGACCTGCTCGAGGACGGCTATCGCTCCTGGATCGGCGAGCTGGAAGCCAGCCAGGCCAGGACCGCGCGGATGCCGGTCTCGGAGGCGGCGCGCGAAACCTTCCTGCTCGGGCAATCCGTCATCCGCGCGATCAACTCGGACCCGCTGCTTCCCGCCGATCTCGTCGATACGGAGCTGCGCGGCACGCTCGTGAACGCGATGGTCCGCTACAACGCCATGGCCCTGCACCACTGGAGCAAGGTTAGCTGAGGCGGACGCGACAGGTGCGCGGTGATTCAAGCTTACGTCATGACGAGCACTTCCGTCCCCCCCGGCTCGACGAGAATTCAGCGCATCGTCAAGACCTGATCGCACTGGCCGTCGATATCCTCGCGGCCGGTGGGTGCGGATCGTCGCCGACCAATATGAACGCACGACCGAAGTCGGAGCCTCGGAACGCCCGCGCGAGCGTCCAAATATGGGTCAGCAAATCCGTCTAACCATATGCCAAAGGTTCGACTGGACTGCGTGACATCACGACCCTGCGTCATCCGCTATGTCGAAGGTTCGAGGGCAGTCAAGAAAGCCAGGGTGCGGTTCATCTCGGCTGCCCTTCGAGGTCGCCGCAAGGCTGACGCACGCGTACGGGATTGCAACGTGCGACCTGCCCGCCGGGCAAGGCCACATGATAGCCGCCGACCAAGCGGGGGTCGGTCCAGAGATAGTCGGTCGAGGCATATTGCGCGCCGCCGGCCAACGCGGTGTCGCGCGGGACGGTATCGTTGGCGCGAGCCTCACGGGTGTTCGCGTCGGCGCGGGTGCGGACGATGAAGCCCGCGGCGACGTCGCGGCGGATACGCTCGGCATCGTGGACCGGGTCGTTGAGCGTCAGATAGGCGGCAGCGGGCGAGTCCTCGTCGGTGTTGATGAAGAACACGCGGCCCTCGAGCGAGCGCCGCGTGCCGCGGTACACCGCGACCTTCGCCGGCGGCTCGTCCATCGCGAACAGGAATTTGCCGCGCGACGCCTCCAGCAAGGGCCAGTTGTCGGCGAGCACGGCCTCGCGCAGTGTTGCATAATGGCCCTGCACGTCGTCGGGGACGATCAGCTTGCCGGGCGGCAGGATCGAGCGGATCTCCGCATCGAGCGCGTCGTAGGCCGCTGCGTCGAACGGCAGCGCGTCGATCCCACCGCGCGCCGCGTTCTGCTCGTCCTTGGTGTTGAACATCAGCATGATCGGCACGTGGCGCGGATGCTTGGCCGACCAGTCGCGGACGATCGTCAGGCACTCGGTCAGCAGCACGCAGCTCGACGCATTGTCGATGCCGGGAATGTGCAGCACCTTGAAGCCGGGTCTCAATAGCGTCGGATCGTTCGAGCCCCGCGCGTAATGGCCGCCGTGCGGATCATAATTGACGTCGATCTCGAGTTGTCGAGCACCGGCATCGAGTTGCGCGACGAGGCTGCGGTGCGCGTAATCGAGCGCGTCGGCCATCGCAGGATCGGTCGCGCGGATTTTCGCCATCGTCGCGGCGGGCATCGGCTGCTTGTAGCTGTTGTGCGTGCCGATGACCGCAACGTCGTTTATCCGCAGCGCACGCGTGGGGGCCGGGTCTTTGGCCATCGCGGTGGCCGCCATCAGCGCGAGGGCCGGTCCTATTGCGAACGATCGTGTCATGCGTCTTCCTGTCCGATTGCGAGCGACGACATGGTTCACCGCGGCAGCGCGCAGCCGGCGGGCGCGTTGACCGGGTTGCACCGCGCGGCACCGCCGCCGGGCAGCCGTACCACATAGGACGTGCCATAGCCGTTGCCGGGCCTGTAGAAGTCGGTCGAGACGATCTGCGCACCGCTGCGGAACGCCTGCGTCGCGCGCGCGGGGTCGTTGATCCGCGCTTCGAACGTCTCGATGTCGGCACGCGCGCGGACCAGATAGCCCTGCTCGACGAGCGCCGGGATCTCCTTGGCCCGCATCGTCGCGTTGTCCATTAGCAGGAACGCGGCATAGCTGTCGCCCGGACTGGCGCGCAGGAACGCGGCACGACCCTCGAGATTGGGGTGGCCCTCGTGATACGCCGCCAGCGCGATCGGATCGAGTGCGGTCAGCAGCAGGAAGACGAACTTGCCCCGCGCCGCCTGCAGCGTCGGCCAGTGATGCGCGCGAACACCGGCTTCGAGCGTCGCATAGCCGCCGCGGACGGCGTCCGGCGTCACGAGGTGATCGCGCCCGATCAAGTCGTAGATCGACGCATCCATCTCCGCGAACGCCTTGGCGTCGAACGGAAGCGGCTTGGTCGAGCCGGGGAAGATCGGCAGCGGATCGCTCTTGGCCTCGACCAGGATGAAGATCGGTTCGTGGTTCGGATGCGCGTCGGACCAGGTGCGCAACTGGCCGAGGCAGGTGCGGAACAGGTTGCAGCTCGACCGCACGTCGAAATCGGCGATGTGGAAGACCTTGAGCCCTGGCTTGTCCATGTCGGTCTTGTCGAGCGGCAGCGGGTCGACGATGCCCTTCGCCTTCAGCGCCGCATAGCCGGCCGGGTGCGCGTAACGGCCGCCGTCGGGATCGTTGTTGATGTCGATCTCGAGGCTACGCATCCCGGCGTCGAGCTGGGACGCGAGCGATGTGTAGCGATAGTTCAGGCCCTGACTGAGGCTGCCGGGATTGGGATGATATTCGAGCCCGGCGGCTTTGGCGGCGCCGGTGAGCGAGGCGTTGCGCGCCATCAACTTGGGGCCGACGATGGCTTCCGCCATCGCCATCAGGCGCGGGTCGATGCCCTGCGAATAGCTGTTGTGCGTGCCGACGACCTGAATCTCGTTGAGCAGGAGTTCGGGCGCGCGGTCCTTGGCGGTGGCCAGCGCGGAGAGCGCGCCGGTCGTAGCCAAGGCGATTGCGAGTGTCTTCATGCGGATATCCCTCTGATCGGTATCGTCAGAAACCGAATTTCACGTAACCACCGAGCGTCCGATACGCGGCCGGGGTGCTGTAATGGAGCAGGCCGAGCGTCCCGTAGATCTGGTAGCCGGTCGAGAAATACGTGTTGAACAGGTTGCGCGCGTAGACGCCGACTTCGACCGAGTCGTTGATCTTGGCGACGCTCAGGCGCGTGTTGACCAAGCCGTAGGCGGGGATGAACGAGTAGCTCGCGTTCGGCGTGGTGGTGCCGTCGGCGTTCTTGACCGGTGCGGCGAGCCAGTCGCCGAGCAGCGCGCCGGTGACGGTCTGCGTGCTGCTGCGATACGCATAGTCGATATGCGCCTTCACCTTGAGATCGGACGAAATCTCGGTGCCATAGTCGCCGTTGATCGTGAACGACCAGCGTGGCGCGTTGGTGAGACGCGTGCCGGTGTAGTTAGCGGTCGGGCTGGCGACGTAATCGGTGAACTTGGAGTCGTTGAAGGTCACCGCGCCGCCGATCGAGAAGTCGCGCACCGGCTTCACCGCCAGCGAAGCCTCGAACCCGCGCGAGCGAAGGCCGGGGGCGTTGCCGATCGCCGAGGCGAGGATGAAGCCGCCGATACCGGTGGTCACCGGGGTCAGGATCGTCGCCTGGAAATCGGTGTAGTTCGACGAGTAGACGTCGAAGTTGAGCCGCACGCGACGGTTGAGGAATTCGGACTTGATGCCCGCCTCCCAGCTTTTCACCGTCTCCGAGTTGTACGGGTTGTACTTGTTGCCGACGAAGGCGATGCCGCCCGGCTTGTAGCCGGTCGAATAGGTCGCATACAGCATCACGTCGGGGCTGATCGTGAACTGCGGCGCGATCCGATAGGTGAACTTGCCGCCATTCTTCGAGCCATTGCGAAAGTCTTCGGTCGGCGCCGCGCTGGCCGCGGTGAAGGTTGGAGAATAGCCGGTGATCGGTACCGGATCGGTGTCGAAATAGCCGATCGACTGACCGTTCCAGTCGTAATTATAGCGCCCGCCGAGCGTCAGGCTGAGCTGCGGGCTGAAGGTGAACTTGGTCTGGCCGAACACCGCGGCGGTCTCGTTGTACGATTTGAACCGCGCGGTGTTGCCGAGCAGCTTGCCGGTCACCGGATCGTTCGCGCCGGTGTTTGCGGACAGGGTGGGGCGGCCGACGCCGTTCGCATCGTAAACCGGCGCGCCGAGCGGGCCCCATTGCAGCTGCGTCTGCGTGGCGTTGAGCCTGTTGTAGAACGCGCCGACCAGATACTCGAAGAAATGTCCGGTCGACGAGGCGACATGGACCTCCTCGCTGAACTTGTTCGAGCGCAACCGTCCCATGTTGAACGGCAGATACGCGTTGACGTCGACCGGCAGCAGATCGGCGGGGGTGTCGTTGTCGTACACCGTCTCACGGTAGGCGGTGATCGAGGTCAGTGTGACGGCGCCGAGATCGTAATTGGCGTGGAGCGAGCCACCCTTGTTGGTCATACCGATCGAGCCGAGATAGCTGTCGAGCGAGTCGGTATTCTTCTCGCTCGCCACCACGCCGAGCGCGGCCATCTGCGCGGTGATCTCGGCGGAGGGCGCGAAGACCGATCCGGCGGGGCCGCCGACGGGCGTGCGGACCGACGTGTCGTAATGGCGGGTATATTCGCCCGCGAGGACGAATTCGAGGTTGTCGAGCGGCCGGTAGAGCAGCTTTGCGCGGACGCCGTATTCGTCGACGCGGTTGAGATTGCGGTTGAGCGTCACATAGCGACCGACGCCGTCCTGGCCCTGCTCGAACGCCGATACGCGCAGCGCGGCGGTATCGCTGATCGGCACGTTGACCGTCCCGTTGACGATGCGGTCGTTGCGCTCGCCATAGCTGCCGTAGAAATTGCCCGAGGTCTGGCCGATCACCGGATTGTTGGTGGTCAGCGAGATCACGCCCGAGGTCGAGTTCTTGCCGAACAGCGTACCCTGCGGCCCCATCAGTACGTCGACGCGCGCCACGTCGACCAGCCCGATCAGTCCATTGTCGCGCTGGTTGTCCATGACCACGTCATCGACGACGACGTTGACCGACTTGGCGTTGGAAAGATCGAACGACGAGCTGCCGACGCCGCGAATCTGGAAGGCGGCGCCCTGGGTCGGGTTATACTGCACGCCGGGGACGACATATTGCAGGTCGGTGAGGCCGATATAGCCGGTCTTGGCGAATTGCTCGCCGCTGACCGAGGTGATCGAGATCGGCACCGACTGCGCCTTTTCCAGACGGCGCTGCGCGGTGACGACGATGTCGGTCAGGCCCTCGCTGTCCTTGGCCACGTCTGGCGCCTGCGCGATGGGCTCGCCCGATTGGGGAGCAACCTGCGCATACGCGTGTTCAGCTACCAGGCCGCCAAGCAGCAAGGCCGTTCCCGTCATCAGATGTACGAGTTTCTGGATGTTCACTGCAGTTCCCCAATTGCCGTCGATCCAACGGCAGGCATGGCGGTTCTGTAGGAGCAGTCCGTGACAGGAGAATTACAGTTGTTCAGCGGCTATCAATTTCGATCCAGTTGGTGGCGATTTGCCCGAGGGGGTATTTGGCGTCGTTGTGCTGCGGGTACGGACTATCCGGATCGAGGCCACCATCAGCAGCACCGCACACAGGGCCGGCATGAGCTGCGCCGCTAAATACGGGTGTTCAGCGCCTTGTGACGTCGCCGGATCGAATCCGAACAGCCGATAGCCTGCGAACAACAATCCCGTCGCAAGTGCGCCGCATAGATTGAAGGGCAGGTGGAAGCCGGCATAATGCGCTGCGGCGCGCGCGTTCATATCGCCGGAGCGCGCCGCGAGATCGAGCCGCTCGCCGAGCAAGAGCCGCAACGCCATGAAGTCGACGGCGGATACCAGCCCGAACGATGCCGTCCAGAGCATCAGCGCCGCCGGCCGTCCGGCGGGAAGCGCGATCAGCGCGAGGGCGAGCAGCAGGTTGACCCAGAATACGGCTTGCAGTGTCCGCGCCGGCGGCACGCGTGTTCCACAGGCGATCGCCGCGGCGATGCCGATCGCGGCACAGGCCGACTGGACCAGGACGCCGGTCGGTCCCCAACCCGGGAGCGCAAGCGCGGTGCCGACGAGGTAGAGATAGGCCGTGCCGGTGACGGCGGTATGCGCGCCGTTGAGCGCGAACAGCGCAGCGAGCCGGCTATTCTCGCGATCGGCGAACAGCAGGCGTACCGGTTCCAACAGCGTGCCGCGGTGCCGCGCCCTTGCCAGCGGCGCGCGGTCGGGGACGAACAGGATCAGGCCGGCATGGGCCAGCGGGGCGCCGACAGACACCACCAGCAGGATCGCCGCGAACGGGGACCAGTGGCCGATGTGTAGCGCGCCGATCAAGGAAAACGCCACCGTGCCGAGAATTCCTGCAAGCGACCGCAGGCCGAACACGCGGGCGCGGCCGGCACCGTCCCGGGTCGCCTCCAGCGCCCACGCGCCGTGCGTCACGTTGCAGATCGCCCAGCCGACGACCAGCGCGACCAAGGCGAGAGCGACAAGCGGAAGGCTGCTCGCTCGATCGAGACACAGCATCGTCACACCGCCGGCGACGAGCAACGCGGTGCCGCACAGCATCCACGATACGCGCGGCCCGAACCGCCCCGGTCCGCGATCGCACAGCGCGCCGGCGATCATCTCCGCCGGGATTGCGGCGAGACCTGCGAGGATCACGAGCCAGCCGACCACCGCGATCGGCAAACCCAGATCATAGGAGAGATAGGCCGCGAGGAAGGTGCGTCGCGCGAGGTCATAGCCAGCGAAAACCCAGGTAGGCATCGATAGCGCCAACATCTGGCCGGCTGATGGCGCACTCCGTTTGGTTATGCCGCGGTCCACGCCGCCGTTTAGGCGGAAAATGTTCCCGTTCGATGACAGCGGCGCGAGAGCACGGCGCTCAGTCGGCGCGTTCGTCGTTCCAGGCATCGAGCGCCGCGAACGCGCTACGATAACACGTATCTTCCGGGAGGTTGCGGCTCATCGCGACCATTCGCATGCCGAACAGCGCGATCGAGATGACCTGTGCGGTCGCGCGATCAAACCCCGCATCCGCGCGCAAACCGAACCCCAGCGTTACCAGATCGGCGGCGCGGATATTCTCGCCGCGCCGTCGGCGCATGTCGAGCGCATAGGGCCGCAGGCTCGGCTCACGCACACTGGCCAGCGCGATCATCGACGTCGCCTTGACGAGATCGCGCGCCTCCGCATCGTCCCCCGGCGCGGTCCTGTCGGCACGTGCGCGGTCGCGTGTGCCGTGGAAACGAGCGATCACCGCATGGAGCCCCGCCACGACCAACGCCGCTCGGCCCCCGAAATGATAGACCACGGTCGATGCCGGCACCGCCGCTGCCAGTGCCACCGAGCGGTGGGTGACCGCGTCCATGCCGCGCGAGACGATGATCCGCGCGGCGCTGTCGGCGATGCGCTGGCGTTTCGGATCGTCGGGCATCGCGATGGGAAGATCGTCCGGTTCGAGCAGCGCGATCAGCCGTTCGATGGCGGAGCCGCGCGCGCCGCCGCGCGGCCGGAGCCCGTCGGCGAACCGTTGCAGGCACAGCACGCGTAACGACACGTAGGCGGGGTCTTCGCCTGCGCCGAGCGCAAACCCTGCCTCGTCGAGGACATAGCCCAGTGCGAGGTCGGCGAGCGTCGGGGAGCCGAACACCAGGGTCGACCAGAACGTGCCGGCTCGCGCGAGCCACCGATCGAGCATGCGCGACGGGGCCTGCTGCAACGCGCGATGATGGACGAGCTCGATCAGGAAGATCGCCTGCTGCCGCCCTGCGGTCATCCAGTCCCGGAACGCCAGATCCGCGAGTGCGGCGCGCACGGCATTGTCGCCCGGCGTTATCTGTGCAGCCAGGTCCGACCATCGGTCGAAGAAAAGCTGGTCGCGTTGCGCGGCATCATCGACGATACGGTCGATCAATTGGTCTTTGGTGCCCATCCGCGCCGAGATCGCAGCGACGCTGACCCCGAGGCTCGTCGCGAGTGGGCGCAGCGTCAATCCGGCAAAACCGGTGCGAACGATGATGTCGATGGCGGCATCGACGATCGCGTCCTGACAGATGCCTTCCCGGCTGACAGAGTCGTGCACGTCCACGCGGCTGGAGCTAGCGTACGGCGCGCACAACGTCACGACCGATCGCTGCGCTTTTTGCGGGCTGCCACCAATCCGGTTCGCTTACGGCGAGGTGTGTCGAGGACACCGACCGTTCAACCGAAAATTATGATGCATTAGACACATGAACGAACGGCTGGTTGCGGGATGCGCAATGCCAGTCGCCAACGTCCGCTACTGGTACCGCCGTTCGGGCTATCCGGTCAGCGTATGAAGAGGACTTCTCGACAGACCTGGTCACTTGGCTTTCGAGAGCAAGAATCCTTGTCAGTGGAGCCGCAGGGTATCGCTGATGATTGGCGAAGCTCCGCGACCGGGCCCGCGCGAGGGAGAAGTAGATCGCGTCGCCTGATTGACCGCGGTCAATGTCGCGCGCCAAAGCGCATGCGACCTAGGCTCATGGGGAGCCGCGATGATCGAGCATGACGAGTTTGCCGCGCGCGTCGTGCCGTTTGCCGGGCGCTGGCATGTCATCCACGAACTCGATCTGGCGCGGTTGATCGCCGCCCATGCACGGCTTCGCGACGTGTGCGATCGGCTGGAGGTATGCGCCGATGCGTTGCCGGGTTGGTTGCCCGATCCCGAGGTCGACGCGGTCTGTCATGACTTGCGTGCCGTCGTCGTCAGGCATCCGCGCGATGAAAATGCGGTGATCGATGCACTGTTCTCGCAGGGGCTTGGCGATCCGCTCACCGCCGCGGTGGTGGGGCGGATTCGCGCGCGTCATGTGAGTAATGCGTTTCAGGCGGACGATATACTTGCCGCCTTTTCCGGCGTCGCGACGCCGTGCGCGGAAGCGTTCGGCTATATGTTGCGGAGTTTATTCGACGGGGCCCGGCAGGCGATGGACTTTACCCAGCTCGCGATCCTGACGCTTGGCGCGGGGCGGCTTACGCGTGGCGCGCGCGAAATGCTCGTTAGCAGACTTTGCGAGCGCGGCGTGGTTTAGGCCGCCTCGGCGCGCCCCTGCAGCGCATCCGGGTCGGAGATCGTGATCGCGCGACCGCCGGGCAGTGCGATCACGCCTGCCGTCTTGAGCCGGGTCATCTGGCGGCTGACCGTCTCGATCGTCAGCCCGAGCACGTCGGCGATCTGTCCGCGCGTGAGGGGCAGGTCGAACGTCATCGGCCCATTCGGCGTCGCGCGACATCCGGTCGCGGTGGCGCGCGTGGCCATGTCGAGCAGGAAGCCGGCGATCTTCTCCTGCGCGGACTGTCGTGCGAGCGACAGAATCCGCGTCCGGGCGACGCCGAGCGCGGCCAGCGTCCGCTGCAACAACAACCGCTCCATCCGCGCGTGATCGTCCAGTACGCGTTCGAACGCGTCGCGCGGGAAGATGCACAGTTCGGACTCGGTCAATGCGGTGATCGTGAAATCGGCGTGGCCGGCATAGGGCTGGCCGACGAAATCGGCGGGATACAGCAACCCGACGATCTGTTCGCGGCCGTCGGGCGTCGCCGCCACCAGCTTGAGCACGCCCGACAACAGGTTCGCGCAGATGATGCTCTCGTCGCCCGCCCAGATCAGCGTCTGGCCGCGCGCGATCTTGCGGCGACGGCCAAGTGTATTCAGCGCGCCCAGCTCGACATCGCTGAGGCTGCTGCACAGCGCCTTGTCGCGGACCGCGCAATCCGCACAGATGTCGTGGTGAGCCATTGATCGAGTATAGTATGAAGGCGCACGATATCCGCGCGAATTATTTACGAGACCGTTATGAGTTTGCTTGCGCGTCGGCGTCGTCTTCGATCGGCAAATGGAACTCGTGCCAGATGCCGTTGAGGATGCCGAAGCCGACCGCGAGGCCGAGGCCGAGTACCCAGGTGAAATACCACATGATCAGATGTCCTTAGTGATCGGGGATCAGTAGAAATCGGGGTTGGTCGCGACCTCCCGCGTCGTCACGCGGCCGAACATCACCTTGTACGCCCAGGCGGTGTAGGCGAGCACGATCGGCAGCAGCACCACGGTGACGAACAGCATGATGCCGAGCGTCTTGGCGCTCGACGACGCGTTCCAGACGGTCAGGCTGGAATGCGAGTCGATGCTGGACGGCAGGATGAAGGGGAACATCGACAGTCCGACGGTCGCGATGATCCCGATCGCCGACGCCGACGACCCCGCGAACGCCGCGCCTTCCGATCCGCGCCGGATCCCGAACAGCGCGAGCGCCGCGCCGCCGAACCCCAGTGCGGGAGCGATCATCATCCACGGATACAGGGTGTAATTGGCGAGCCAGCCGCCGCGGGCGAGTTCGCTGGTGGTGCGCAACGGATTGGACGGGCCCGAGGGATCGATCGCGCCGACGATCCGGTAGCCGATGTCGCCATACGCGACGAACCCCCAGCCGATCGCGAACAGCGCGAGCGAGGCGAGTCCAGCGACCGTGCCGAACTTGCGCGCGCGGTCGTGGACCGGGCCGTGCTCGATCTTGATCGCCAGCCACGCGCTGCCGTGGAGCACGAGCATCGCGACCGACAACAGGCCGCACAGCAACGTGAACGGCGTGAACAGCCCGAGAAAACCGCCGTCGAAGAATGCGCGCAGATCGCTGTCGAGACGGAACGGCGCGCCCGACAGGACGTTGCCGACCGCCACGCCGAACACGAGCGCCGGCACGAACCCGCCGACGAACAGCGCCCAGTCCCAGCGCGAGCGCCAGGCGGGGTCCGGCCGCTTCGAGCGGTATTTGAACCCCACCGGCCGCAGGATCAGCGCCGCGAGGACGAGGAACATCGCGAGGTAGAAGCCCGAGAAGCTGATCGCGTAGACGAACGGCCACGCCGCGAAGATCGCGCCGCCTGCGAGGATGAACCACACTTGGTTGCCCTCCCAGGTCGGGCCGATCGCATTGATCACCATGCGCCGTTCGGCATCGGTGCGCCCCACGAACGGGAGCAGCGCCGCGACGCCTAGATCGAAGCCGTCGGTCAGCGCGAACCCGATCAGCAGGATCCCCATCAGCGCCCACCAGATCAGACGCAGCGTTTCATACTCGAACATCGTCGTGTCTCCTGTCAGGCAGCCAAGGGAAGGGGTGGGGTCGGTGTTTCGAGGATCGGGCCCGCAACCGGCTGTGGATCCTCGTCATGCTCGAACGGCCCTTTTCGGATCGTCGCGAGGATCAGCCGCACCTCGATCACCGCCAGCGTGCCGTAGATCGCGGTGAAGCCGATGATCGTCGTCCACAGCACGCCGCGGGTCAGCGACGAGGCGGCCAGGAACGTCGGGAGGACGCCCTCGATCGCCCAGGGCTGGCGACCGATCTCGGCGAGCATCCAGCCGAGCTCGATCGCGATCCATGGCAGCGGGATCGCGATGACGGCGAGCCTGAGGAACCAGCGCGTCTGGGTGTGCAGCCTGAGCGAGGTCAGCACGAATGCGGCGGCGAACAGCGCGATCATCAAGAAGCCGATGAGCGCCATGATCCGGAAGCTCCAGAACATCAGCGGCACGTTGGGGACCACGTCCCAAGCGGTTGCGGCGATCAGTTGCGGGCTGGCCATCCGCGGATCGGCGACGTGGCGTTTCAGCAGCAGCGCGTAACCCAGGTCGCGCTTGTGCGCCTCGAACCGCGCGCGTTGCGCGACGTCGGTGCGGTCGACCTTGAGATGCTCGACCGCGTCATAGGCGATGACGCCTGACGTAATCCGCTCCTGCGCCTTCAGCACCAGTTCGGACATCCCCGTCACCTCCTTGTCGAGGCTGCGCGTCGCGATCAGGCCGAGCACCCAGGGGATCCGTACCTCATACCGCGTCTCGCGCGCGGCCACGTCGGGCAGGCCGAACAGAGTCAGCCCGGCGGGGGCAGGCGCGGTGTGCCACGCAGCCTCGATTGCCGCGAGCTTCATCTTCTGGTTGTCGGTCAGCGCGTACCCGCTCTCGTCGCCGAGCACGACGACCGACAGCGACCCGGCGAGCCCGAACGCCGCGGCGACCGTCATCGAACGGCGCGCGACCGCGGTGTAGCGCCCCTTCAGCAGCCAGAAGGCGGAGATGCCGAGCACCACCACCGCGGCGCAGACATAACCGGCGCTGACGGTGTGGACGAACTTGGCCTGCGCGATCGGGTTGAACAGCACCGCGCCGAAGTCGCTGACCTCCATCCGCATCGTGTCGGTGTTGAACTCGGCGCCGGTCGGGTTCTGCATCCAGCCGTTCGCGACCAGAATCCACAGTGCCGACAAATTGGTGCCGAGCGCGACCATGAAGGTGACGATCAGGTGGCCGAGCTTCGACAGGCGGTCCCAGCCGAAGAACATCAGCCCGACGAACGTCGCCTCGAGGAAAAACGCCATCAGCCCCTCGATCGCGAGCGGCGCACCGAAGATGTCGCCGACATAATGCGAGAAATACGACCAGTTCGTGCCGAACTGGAACTCCATCGTCAGCCCGGTGGCGACGCCCAGCACGAAATTGATCGCGAAGATCCGCCCCCAGAACCGCGTGATCACGCGCCAGATCGGCCGGTTCGTCATCACGTACACGGCCTCCATGATGACCAGCATCATCGACAGCCCGAGCGTCAGCGGTACGAACAGGAAATGGTACAGGGCGGTCAGCGCGAATTGCAGCCGCGACAGATCGATGACCCCAAGGTCCATGATTAAGCTCCCCACAGTGCCGTCGACGGCCCTGTCTGGGTGCCGGGCTAGCTGCGGGCGGCGGCGCGAACATTGACCGCGGTCAAAGACGCGCACGGTTTCGGCCCTGCATGCGATCGGCATGAACAGCATCGCCAAAGACCGGACACTGGCATCGCGCGCCTATCTGAAGGGGGTCGTCGCGGACGGCGGCGGGGTGCGGCTTTCCACCAGCCTGCTTCTGCTCGACACCGTCGCAGCGATCGGCTTTGCGGCCGGCCTGGCCGGCGGCGTGGTTGCGGTTCCTCAGGGCGTCGACGCCATGCTGCCCTGGGCCCTGCTGGCGGGCGCATCGGCAGTCGGACGCGGTGCGTGCGCGATGCTGGCGGCGCGTGTTGGCGCGAGCGGCGCGTACCGGGCGAAGACGCAGTTGCGGCAGCGGATCGTCGATGCGGCACTCCACCGCGCGCCCGGATCGGACGCGACGACGGGCACGCTGATGAGCGCGGCGGTGGACGAGGTCGATGCGATGGACGGCTATGTGTCGCGCTTCCTGCCCGCGCGAATGGCGGCGTCGATCGCACCCCTGATCGTGCTCGCCGCCACCGCGATCGCCAGCCCGATCGCGGCGGCGATCCTGGTGGCGACGGTCTTTCCCTTCCTCGCGGCAATGATCCTCGCGGGCGGGGCTGCGGCGGACGAGTCCCGCCGCCAGTTCCTCGCGCTCGCTCGGCTGTCGGGTCTGTTCGCGGACCGGATCGGCGCGCTGCCGGTCGTGCTCGCCTTTCGTGCAGAGGAGCGCGAGGCGGCTGCGCTCGGCGATGCTGCGGAGGATCTGGCGCGGCGGACGATGCGCGTGTTGCGCGTCGCGTTCCTGTCGTCCGGCGCGCTGGAGTTCTTCGCCGCGCTGTCGGTCGCGCTGGTTGCCGTCTATGCCGGGTTCAATTTGCTGGGCTTGCTCCCGTTTCCGGTGCCGGAAAAGCTCGACCTCGGCCGCGCGTTCTTCGTGCTCGCGCTCGCCCCCGAATTCTACGCACCGATGCGGCGGCTGGCGGCGGCGTACCACGACCGACAGGCCGCGGAGACCGCGGCGGAGCGATTGGCAGCGGTGGAGAAGGCCAGAGCCGCGCCGCTCCCGGTCGCACCCGTCTGGTCGAGTACCGCGCCGGCGATCCGCTTCGAGTCCGTCTCGATCCGCTATGACGGGCAGGACCGCGCCGCGGTGTCTGACGTCTCGCTTGAGGTCCGGGCCGGCACGATTGTCGCGCTGGTCGGCCCGTCGGGCAGCGGCAAGAGCAGTCTGCTGCACCTTCTGCTGGGCCTCGCGCCCTTGTCCGGGGGACGGGTATCGATCGGCGACCATGACCTCGCCGAGATGGGCAGCCTTGCGCCGATCGCCGCTTGGATGGGACAGTCGCCGCTGATCCTGCCCGGAACGATCGGCTCGAACATCGCGCTCGCCGACCCCAGCGCGTCGATCGAGCGGATCGCCGAGGTGGCGCGGATCGCAGGGCTGTCACCGATGCTGCTCGCACGCGGCGGGTTGGGCGCGGTGATCGACGCCCGTGGGAGCGGGTTGTCCGGCGGGGAACGGCGTCGGGTCGCACTGGCGCGTGTCCTGCTGAAGCCGGCCCCCGTGGTATTGCTGGACGAGCCGACTGCGCATCTCGACGCCCCGTCCGAAGCGCATTTGATCGCGGCGATTGCGCGCGCCTGTACCGGACGCACCACGATCATTGCCACGCACAGCGCGAGGCTGGCTGCGATCGCCGACGTGGTCATCGACCTTGGAGCGCGGGCGTGACCGCGTTCGACACGCTGATCGCTGATGAGCGTCGCCGGCAACGCCGCGGCCTGTGGCGCGCAAGCGGTTATGCGGCGATCGTCGCGATCGCCTCGGTCATGCTGCTCGGGCTGTCGGGCTGGTTCATCACCGCCGCCGCGGTCGCCGGACTTGCCGGGACGATCGCCGCGCAGGGTTTCAACTACATGCTGCCGAGCGCTGGAATCCGCCTGCTCGCGATCCTCCGCACCGCCGGGCGTTACGGCGAGCGGCTCGCCAGCCACGACGCGGCGTTCGGCGCGCTGGCGCGCATCCGCCCGGCGCTGTTCCTCGGTCTCGCACGTGGTCCGGTGGAGCACGCGCTGGCGCTGACGCAGGGCGAGGCGACCGCGCGGATCGTCCAGGACGTGAACGTCGTCGAGGCGCAGTTCGTCCGGCTTTCCGCGGTGCCCAGCATGATCGCTGCGTCCGCGAGCGGCATGCTCCTATGTGCCCTGGGAGGGTTGCGGCCGGCAGTCGCGCTCCTGCTGTGTTTGGCTGGCCTGCTCACGCTCGCGACCGTGCTCGCCCGACGCCTCGAAGCACCGGGGCGCGAGGTACAGCGCGCGGGCGGTGCGTTGAAGGACGCCTTTGCCGGGGTGGCCGGTGCCGCCGCGGACCTGCGCTGCTACGGCGTCGAGGCGCAAGCGATGGCGGCGGTCGAGGCGTGCAGCCGGCGTCTCGCAAAGGCACAACGCGCGCAGGCCGGTGTCGCGGGCTGGTTCGAGTTCATCCAGGCGGTGATGCTCGGCGTGGCGGGAATCGCGACGCTGCTGCTCGCGGCCCCCGCGGGCGCGCCGATCGCGGCGTTGTGCGCGCTGGCGGCCGTCATGACGATCGACGGTGCGGGACCGGTGTTGCGCAGCCTGGGCCAGCGCAGCGCGATGCGCGAAGCCACCGCGCGGCTCGACGACCTGTTGCCCGGCGCCGTCGCTGAGGACGATGCGGTCGCGATCGACGCAGCGCCGTCGATCGACCTGCTCGGCGCGCATGTGCCCGCCGGCGCACGCGTCGCGCTGATCGGCGCATCGGGGACGGGCAAGACCACGCTTGTCGAACAGCTTCTCGGCCTGCGTGCGGGGAAACCGGGGACGGCGGCCATCGACGGCAGGGATATCGCGGGCATCCCGCTCGCGGTCCGCCGCGCGACGTTCGGCTGGGCACCGCAGGACGCCGCGCTGTTGGCGGGCACGATCCGCGACAACCTCGCGCTCGGCGACCCGCTGGCCGACGATGCGGCGATGTGGGCGGCACTTGCCGACGTCGCGCTGGGCGACGTGATCGCCGCGCTGTCGAAGGGCCTCGACAGCTGGATCGGCGAGCACGGCGTCCGCCTGTCGGGCGGTGAACGACGGCGGCTGGCGCTGGCGCGGGCCTATCTCGTCCGCGCGCCATGGCTGGTGATCGACGAACCGACCGAAGGGCTCGACGCCGACACCGAGCACTGTGTCGGCGAACGGCTGTGCGCCCGGCTAGCAAGGACAGGGCAGGGGCTGGTGATGGTCAGTCATCGACCTTCGATGGTTGCGCTCTGCGACCGCCACATCGTGGTCGCGCCTGATCCTGTTGTGATCGTCGCGCTACCCACGGATACCGTGCCGCAACGGCGTCGGTCTAGCCGAGATTGAAGACTGTCGGGCTCTTCGCCGGCCGTTCGACGCGGCGATAGAGCGTCCTGAACACGCGTTCCCAGGCGAAGTCCGTGATCCCGAAATTGCCCGTCTCGTCATGGAAATGATGGTCCATGTGGCGCGTGTTCATCACCGCCAGCCAGGTGACCCGCGGCTTGTAGGGAAGGTGCTGGATGCGTGGAAGAACGCGTAGAAGCACGTGTACAGCAGCGAGCGTCGCCAGAACGGGCGCTCGCGTGCCACCGGAAGAGCGCTCACAATCGAATGCCCAGCCCGACGCCGAACACCAGGGGATCGAGGCTGATAGCGACGCGCTGCGTGCCGGCCGCCGTCGTTCGCAGCCGCGCGGTCGTGTCGATGTCGATGTATTTGACGTCGAGATTGAGGAACATTCTCGGCGTGATGTCGATGTCGACGCCCGCCTGCGCAGCCCAGCCGAAGCTGTCCTTCATGTGGACGTCGGTCGATCCAACCGCTGCGACGAGCCCGTCGGACGCCTTCTCGTTCCAGAAGATCGTGTAGTTCACGCCGGCACCGACATAGGGCCGGATCTTGCCTGTCGGGTTCAGGTGATATTGCGCGGTCAGCGTCGGCGGCAATACCCAGGTCGAGGCGAGCTTGCCGATCGAACCTGTCGTGCCGGTGCGGCCATCGGCGTGATGCTTGGTGGTGGATGCGATCAGCTCGAAGCCGATGTGATCGGTCGCCATATAGGTGATGTCGACCTCGGGCATGAAGCTGTCGTCGACGCGGACATGCTCGCCGGGAAAGGCGGGCAGGATGCTGCCCGATTTCTCGTTGGGCGCGACCAGGATCGTCCGGACGCGCAGCAGCACGTCGCCGGCGGCGATGCCCTGGCGCGGTATCGCGTCGGTCTGGGCGACTGCTGGCGCCGCCGCTGTCATGACGGCACATGCCGCACCGATGGCGAGGCTCTTGATCGACGATGTCATGGTGCGGCTCCTGTAATCCGATGCCGTCGGGCTAGGCGCACGTCGCCGCGCGGGCGTTGACCGCGGACAAGGATCGAGTTGACCGCGGTCAAAGTCGTCGCGCCGGCGGCCGCCCGCGTCGCGGTTCGCCAGACTGGTGGAGTGTATCACGTCCAGCGTCCGGTGCGACGATCCCGTGCTTTCGGTCGAGATCGACCCGCGTGGGTTCACCGCAGAATGGGCCGCAATACCCGGCGGCGTCCACGTCTCGCGCATGAGGGTGGGCGTGGAGACGCTCGATCCGACGATCGAGGCCGCGGTTGGCTCGCAGTGTTCGCTCTACCACGCTTCGGCAGAAGAGGGCGTCGATGCGCGCACCGTCGCCGAGCCGATCGGTAAAGGTACCGGACTGCGGGGCCGCTCGGTCGAAGACGATGACATCCAGCATTACTGCGGCTGGATGTCACCCGTTGCTGCACTCGATATGATCGCATCGAGTATTTGGTCGCAGGCACGGCTTGGATGGACGCCCACCGGGCGGCATGGCCGATCTTGTAGCTGCACGCCTGCCCGGGCGAAACGCAATAGCGCGCGACTTTGCGCGGCGAGCGCCCGGGACGAAGCGGATCGTGTCAGCGCGATTTCTCTGTCGCGATCCACGTCATCATCTCGGCCTCCATCGCGGGCAGGGGGACTGAGCCCATGTTGAGCAGGGCGTCGTGAAAGCGGCGCTGGTCGAAGCGGTCGCCCAATTCCGCCTCCGCTTTTGCGCGCAGCGCGCGCATCTTCATCTCGCCGAGCTTGTAGGCGAGCGCCTGGCCCGGCCAGCTGATGTATCGGTCGACTTCGATCTCGACGTCGAGCTTCGCGAGCGCGGTGTGTCCGGCGAGGTAGTCGATCGCCCGCTGCCGGCTCCATCCCATCGAATGGATGCCGGTGTCGATGACGAGGCGCGCGGCGCGCCACATCTCGAAAGTCTCGCGACCGAATTCCTCATACGGCGTGCGGTACATGCCGAGCTTGGTGCCGAGCCATTCCGAATAGAGCCCCCAACCTTCGCCATAGCCCGAGAAGTACGTCTGGCGGCGGAAGGCGGGGCGGCTGGGGGCTTCCAAGGCCATTGCGGCTTGATGGCTGTGACCGGGGACGCATTCGTGCAGCGTCAGCGCAACGATGTTGTAGAGCGGGCGTGACTTCAGGTCGTAGGTATTCATGAGGCATGCGCCGAGCCCACCGCGACCCGAGGTGTAGACCGGCGCGATCGCGTCGGGCACCGGCTGGATGGTGAAGCGGTAACGGGGAAGGGTGGTGAAGACGTCTTTCAGCCGACCGTCCATCCGCTTCGCCACATAGGCCGAGAAGCCGAGCAACTCGTCGGGGGTTCGGGCGTAGAATTGCGGGTCGCTGCGCAGGAATGCGAGGAAGTCGGCGAAGCTGCCCTTGAAGCCGGTGGTCGCGATCGTCGCCTTCATGTCGGCGTCGATGCGCGAAACTTCCTTGAGGCCGATCTGATGGATCGCCTCCGGTGTGAGATCGAGGGTCGTGTATTCGCGGATCTGGCTTTTGTAGAACGATTCGCCGTCGGGCAGTGCAGCGGCGCTGACCGTCGTGCGCGTGCCGGGCAGGTAGGTGCCGCGGTAGAAGACGAGGAGCTTCGCATAGGCGGGGGCCGCGGCGGCATCGACCGCAGCCAGTCCCTCGGCGCGCAGCGTCGCCTGCTGGCTCGCCGGGATCGAATCGGGCATCGTCTTGAACGGTTCGGCGAGCGGGTTGTCGGCGCCCGGCTTGGTGAAGGCGGCAATGGTCGCATCGCGCCCGGAGAGCGACACGCGCGGTGGCGTGAAGCCGCGCTTCAGTCCGGCGCGCATGTTGGCGATGTTCTGGTCGAACCAGCGCGGCACGTCCTTGAGCCGGCCGATGTAGCGG
Organism: Sphingomonas fucosidasi; assembly: GCF_036663855.1. Lineage (NCBI taxonomy): Bacteria > Pseudomonadati > Pseudomonadota > Alphaproteobacteria > Sphingomonadales > Sphingomonadaceae > Sphingomonas > Sphingomonas fucosidasi. Next base: position 33,279 of record NZ_JAXOJR010000004.1, read on the forward strand.
CGATAGTCGTCGGCGGTCTCGAGCGGGGCATAGGGCTTCACTTGGCCCCAGAAGTAGGAATCGCTGTTGAGCGGCGCCTCGTAGGTGCGGAAGTCGATGTTCGCGACTTCGCCGCGGAGCGATTCCTCGAGGACGGCGGCGTTCAATCGCTCTTCGGGCGAAAGTTGCGTCGCGGGAATACGCGCGATGCGATCGAGAACTGTGCTCCAGTAGGTGCGCCGGCGCGCCCAGTCAGCGGGGGCGACGGCGGGGAAATGATCGTCGGACTTGCTGCGCAAGCCGTCCGTAATCTGCGCGAACTCCTCCTGTCGCCATCCCCATTCGGCGTCGTAGATCGCCTTGAGCTGCGCATCGGCCGCGCTCGGCTGGGCCCACGCCGTTGCTGGAGCAAGTGCGAGAAGCACCGTCGCCGCGACATATTCAAACCTCATCGTGTCCCCTTTGGTTGCTGCAGTCGTATCTGCCCCGGTCGGCAAGGGAAAGCGCGCCGGCTTCACTTTGGTCGGCCGCTTGAAATTCGACGGTATGGTGTCCTCGTTGCCGCTTCCCGTCAGCTATGGATGAACGAACGGCGCAAATTAGGAAGCGCTTAGATCAGGCTGAGCGTCTGCAACTGGGCCGTTCCGTTCATCGAACTGGTCGAACATTGTGGTCTGTGAACGCTAACCGATCGTAAGATACGAGCGAATTGCGTGGCGGGAACGCGGTGAACCGAGTGCAACGCTATGCGCGCGCTATGCGATCGGCCGGGATCGATCTCGAAGCGCTATGCCGTACCTCGTACATCGGGGGGCGGGCAGGACGCTCGTGATACGAAAGGCACTGAGGCGAAATGTCGTCTGACTCCATATCGGAGCCCGATTCTACCGGGCTCGTCATCTATGTCGGCCAGGATCGCGCAGGCCATTGGCTGGTCCAGGACAGCAGGCGAAACCTCGAAGGCCGCTTCATCTCCTATGGCGCCGCGATGGCCTATGCGCAGGCCGAGCGGGATATCTACCAGGCGAGCGTCGAGATCGTCGATGCGCCGCTCACCCCGCTGGTGTCCTTTGCGCCGGTCGGGCGCGACGAGCACGCGCTGCCGCGTGCGGCTTGATCGGGAGATTGCGATGAACGTCCATGCTCTTCCCGTCGGGTTGCGGACGGCGGTCGGCGGGGTCCCGTCGACGTGTCCGTCGCGGCACCCGTCAAAGGCCGCCGTGCAAGACCCGCGCTGGCCCTGGATAGCGGCCGCCCTGTCGGCATTGCGTACGAATGGCCGACACGCGGTGCGGATCGTCGATGGCCAATGTGGTGTCGGGACGCTGCTGTTGCAGGCCTTGGCGGAGGCGCGGCGGCTCGGCTTTACGGCGATCGAGGGACGCGGCATCGACCGGTCGCCGCCGTTGATCGGCCGCGCGCGGTCCGCCGCGCACCGCGTCGTCGACCCGGCGATCGGTGTGGACTTCGTGGTCGCGGACATGGTCACGGCCTTGCGCGACGAGCAGGACCTGCCCGCCGATATCGTGATCTGCCACGAGCTTCCGCGGGAGCGACAGCCTGATGCGAGGCTTATGCTGCCCAAGGCCGGGCGGATCGTCATCGACGATCGGGCTGGATCGCACGATCGGGACATCGCGGCATGACCAGGCGCGATATTGCGTGGCGTACGGTCGGGTTGGTCATGGCGGCCGGGGCCTGTTGGGTCGCGACGGCAATGAACGGGTCGGCGCTGGCGATGCTGGTGTTTCCGTTCGCGCTGCTCGGCCTGACGCTGATGGTCAACGGCAAGCGCGTGGCGGTGGTGCTGCGGGCCGAACGTCACGGCCATGGGCATACCGCCGAAGCGATCCACGCCGTGCGCCTCCGTCGCACCCGCCGGCGCGCCCACCCACCGCATTCCCGATAACCGGACACCGACCACTCATGACCTATTTCAGCCCGCGGGACGGCGTCCTGTGCGCCGAGGGCGTGCCGCTGCCCGTCATCGCCGAGGCGGTGGGAACGCCCGTCCATGTCTACTCCGCCGCCGCGCTGCGCGATGCGGCGCAGCGGTTCAGGTCGGCGCTGTCGATCCTGCCACGCGTGCGCGTCGCGTTTGCCGTCAAGGCGAACCCGAACCGCGCGGTGCTGCACCTGCTGGCCGGGTGCGGCTTCGGCGCCGACATCGTCTCGGGCGGCGAGATGCGGCGCGCGCTCGACGCGGGGATCGCGGCGTCGGACATCGTCTTTTCGGGCGTCGGCAAGACCGACCGCGAACTCGCGGATGCCCTTGCTGCCGGCGTCGGCCAGTTCAACCTCGAACTGGAGGAGGAGGGGCAGGTGCTCGCCGCGCTGGCCCAGGCGCGGGGCAGGCGCGCGACCGCGGTGCTCCGCGTCAATCCCGACGTCGATGGCGGCACGCACGCCAAAATCTCGACGGGGCGGCGCGGCAACAAGTTCGGCGTGGCGATCGCCGACGTGCCCGCGATGTACGATCGCCTGTCGCGCCTCGAAGGTCTCGACCTGGTCGGGGTCGCGTTGCACATCGGCAGCCAGCTTCGCGATCTCGCGCCGCTGGAGGAGGCCTATGATCGGATCGGTCGGCTGGTGGCGGACTTGCGCGCGCGCGGCCATGTCGTCAGCCGCGTCGATCTCGGCGGTGGCCTCGGCATCCCCTACCGCGCCGACGACATCGTTCCGACGGTCGACGCCTATGCCGCGATGGTCGAGCGGGTCACGCGCGACTGGGATGTCGAACTCACGTTCGAGCCGGGGCGGGTGGTCGCAGGGCTCGCCGGCGTGCTGCTGACGCGGGTGATCTGGGTGAAGCCGGGTGCCGACCATCCGTTCGTGATCGTCGATGCCGCGATGAACGACCTGGCGCGGCCGGCGCTGTACGACGCCTTTCACCGGTTCGAAGCGGTCATGCCGGACGGGGAGCGGATGGTCGCGCCGATCGCCGGCCCGGTCTGTGAAAGCGGCGACGTGTTCGCGGTCGCGCGCGACATCGACCGGGTCCGTCGCGGCGACCTCGCCGTGCTGCACGCCACCGGCGCCTATGGCGCGGCGATGGCCTCGACCTATAATTGCCGCGCGCTCAGCCCGCAGGTGCTGGTCGATGGCGACCGGTTCGAGATCGTCGCCGATCGCTATCTGCCCGAGGAATTCGCCGCATAGACGCGGCGGCGGGGATCACGTCAGGCATATGTGGACCCGGTCGTTCACTGTCGTGAACAGAAAGCGCCACGAGGATCGTTCTTGATCGGCGACGCTCTGCGAGAGTGGATACCGGGTGCCCATGGGCCGGGCTGACGAGCACCCCGCGTGACCGCGACGTCACCCGCCTGGGCGGTAGCTGCGCTCGACGTGTCCCTTGAGGTCTTCGGGATGGAAATAGACCGGGCGCAGCTTACCCTCGGCATAACGCTGGGTCTGATCGGCGAAGTGCGGTGACGCCGGGTCGCCGCTCTGGCCGCCGGCCATCACCGCCATCGCCTTCACCCGCGGGCCGAACTCGACGACCGCGACGAAGCTGTTGCCGCTGGTGCCGTAATAGCGCTTCGTGCCGGGCCAGGGCTTCGCGCCGAACGACGCCAGGCTGCCCCATTGTGCCGAGGTGAACGGCACCGAGATCGACGCACGCGCGTCGTCGAAATGCGGCTGGATCGCGTCGTCGAGGCGTTGGAAGCGGTTGATCTGCTGCCACGGCGTGCGCCAGTCGCCGAAGTCGCGCGTCAGGCGGGCGACCGCGGCGGACAGCGCGGTAAGCTTGGCGTCGGGCGACACGCGCGCGGCGATGTAGTCGGGCACGTTCAACCGCTCGGCCTGTGCGAAGCTGCCGACCTCACGCCACAACTGGTCGCCCCAGAACACCGCCAGGCTGGTCGCGACCGAGTCGTAGCTCCAGCGGTGATCCCATTGCTTCAGCACCGCGATTGGCGCTGCGAGCGACGCCCGCCGAGGATCGCGAGCGGGTAGCGCGTCCCAGGCCTCGACCAGTCCGGGCAGCAATCGGGCGAAGGCGGGCAGATAGGAATCGAACGCGGCGGCGCGGAGCGTGTCCGGAGTCCAGCCGCGTTTGCCGGTCAACAGCAGGTCGGCATGGACGCCTCTCGCATTGCCGCCGACCTGGTCCATGTACCGCGGATAGTCCGCCGCCTTGGGGCTGTCCGGCCCCGCCGCGCTCCAGGGCCAGTCGTTGGTGTTGTGCGCCCAGCCGGTGCGTGGGTTGGCGACGCTCGGCAGGCTGGCGAGCGTGTGGAGCCCGTGCCAGTCGGTCGCGGGATCGCTGCCGTCGACGGGACGGGTGTAGTCGAACCGGTCGCTGAACTGCGGCATCAGGAATGCGATCTCGCCCTTGTCGTCGGCGAACAGCGTGTCGTTCGACGAATTCGCCTTCCGCTCGGCGACCGCGATATAGCTTGCGAGATCGGTCGCCTTGGTCCGCAGATAGCTTTGTTCGAGCGCGGGCACGGGTTTCCACATCAGCGCAGTCGCGATCCAGCGCCCGGCCTTGATCGCGACGATCGGCCCGTGATGCGTGGCGTAGGTGATGAAGCCGCGTTCACCCATCGTGCCGTCGGCTCGGCGATAGCGTATCGTGACGGCGCGGGTCGTGACCGGGCGGACTTCGCCGCCGTAGCGATAGGTATAGCGATCACCGGTCCGCGCGATCCGCTCGGCGAACTCGTCGATATTGTCGACCGTCGCGGAGGTGTGCATCCAGCCGGCCTTGGCGTTGAAGCCCTGATACACGAAGAACTGACCCCAGGTGCTGGCGCCATACGCGTTAAGGCCTTCGTCGCTCGTCATCTGTGCCTCGGAGCGGAAATAGAAGCTGGTGTGCGGATTGATCAGCAGCAGCGCGCGACCGTTCGCGGTCAGGCGGGGCGCGATCGCGATGCCGTTAGACCCCGATGGCTCGCGCGGGACCATGCCGCGTTCCTCCGGGGAGGGCGGGGTTGGCATGCCGTAGAAGGTCTTCAACTCACTGAGCGAGATGCGTTCGATATCCCCGCCGATGCTTCCTTCGGTGAAGCTGAGCGCCATCCAGGGCTCGAATCGATCGAGGACTTTCGGTTTGGTCTGTGGATGCGTCGCCAGATAATAGTTCAGCCCATCTGCCCAGGCGTGCATCAACGTCCGCAACCAGGCCGGGCTGGCGGCATATTGGCGCTTCAGGTCCGCGGGATCGACGAACAGCCGCTGGCGAAGGTCCGCCCAGACCGCGTCTTCGCCGTCCGCTTCGGCGCTACGCCCGAGTGCGGTCAGGTAATTCGCCTCGATCCGCGCGAAATCGTCCTCCGCCTGCGCGTAGATCAGCCCGAACACCGCATCCGCGTCCGATTTTCCACGAATATGCGGGATGCCCCAGTCGTCGCGCGCGATCGTGACCCGTGCGGCCTGCTCCTGCCACCGTGCCATCTCGATCGGTGGGGAACCCGGCGCTGGCGCCGTCGTCAGGAGGGCCAGCAGGATCACCGGATTGCGCGCGTGCCGAAGAAGCTTATCCATGTGCGCAGCGTAAGGCGAGAATTGGCGAAAGACCATGCGGTGGCTGACGGAGCTATCCGCTATCGACCGGATGCTGGCGGCGGTGCGCCGTGCGACGCTCAGCCGCGTCGAGATCATGGCGGTTATGGCAACGGCGTGCGACGCGGGCCGGCCAGTCGCTGTCCATGCTGCGACCACCGAAGGTATGCGTCGTGCGATCGCCGCGGGGTCGATACCATCGAGCACGGCTATAGCGGCACGGCCGCAATCTGCGCAGGCATGGCGACCAAGCGGTTCGCGCTGTGTCCGACACTCGCCACAAAAAGCAAAGTTAATGCCAAATCGTAACATGCGCGTCACAAGCTTCACGCATTAAACCTCAAGGACGTTCGGGGTGATTGGGGATATGATGGGTTTTAATATTGTCTAGTTGTCGACGTTTTTAAGACAACGGGCAGAGCGGGCCGACGATACGTTGCACGCACCGTGCTTGCCACTGCAATACGGCGGCGGCGATCGGTATCTGATCTGCTCGATCAGCGGTTCTCGCGTTATCTAGAGATCGCGCATCTCCGCAAGTGAAATGCCGTTCAATCAAAATCTATCAATATCTCGAACTCATCGAGTTCGGGCGCGCGATGTCGCACGTTTGGCGCTCAGCGCCGGCGTGCCACGGGCATATAAGTACCGGGGGAAGCAGAAAATGATTCGTAGTTTTAAGCATGTCGATCGCATAACGCCCCTTCTGCTGGGAACCGCGATCGTAGCACTATCCGTTGCCCCAGCCTTCGCGCAGACCGTACCGGCTTTAGTCGACCAGGAGACCGAGACGGGGGAGGAGATCGTCGTCTCCGGGTACCGCCGCAGCCTCGAAGAAGCCATCGACATGAAGCGCAACACGATCGGCTTTTCGGACTCGATCATCGCCACCGATATCGCCGATTTCCCCGAGCAGAACCTCTCCGAAGCGCTGCAGCGCGTGCCCGGCGTGACGATCGAGCGCGAAAGGGGCCTCGGCACGCGCGTCAACGTCCGCGGCTTGCCGAGCGAATTCACATTCGTGTCGATCAACAAGCTGGCGACCGCCTCGGGCTCGGGCGGGCGCGACGTGGAATTCGACATCTTCGCCTCCGAACTGATCCAGTCCGTCACGGTGCAGAAGTCGCCGGTGGCGGCAGACGAGGAAGGCGGCATCGCCGGCTCGGTGCTGATCCGTACCGCGCGGCCTTTCGATAATCCCGGGCGGCGCCTGGTGGGCAGCGCCGACGGCGCGTACAATTCGATCTCCGAGAAGATCGACCCCAACTTCTCGTTCCTCGGCAGCAAGACCTTTGGCGACTTCGGCGTGCTGGTCTCGGTCGCCAAGCAGCAGCGCAGCAACCGCACCGACTCGAATTCGGGCATCAACTTCCGGCCGATCGCGCGCTGGACCGATCGTACCGGCACCGTCTACCGCAACCAGGCGATCGCCGTGCTGCAGCGCGACGCCGGCATCACGTTTGCCAATGCCGACAAGAACAAGATCGTGTTTCTCGATAAGGTCGGCGACCGCGTCTACCAGAACGATCAGGATCGCCTCGGCCTGTCGGGTTCGGTGCAATATAAGCCGAGCGACAATTTCAATATCGCCTTCGACGCGTTTCTCGGCTCGTACGATACGACCGAGGACGAATATGATGCGGCCGGCTATGCGGCGTCGAGCAACTCGACGCTCGAGACGATCCACGATTTCGACGCCACGACGCTGGCCGACAGCGGCATCGTCGTGCTGCGCGATGTCTCGTACACCAAAACGCAGCATGAATTCCTGAGCAAGGAATATATCAACGAGACCGAATATCGCCAGTTCGGCAGCGAAATGAACTGGTCGACGGGCAACTGGAAGATCAATGCGCTGGGCGGCTATTCCGGCGCGAAGAAAACACTCGATACCTCGAACCTCAAGCACGTCGCCTATGCGCCGTCGCGCACCCGCTATACCGAGAATGGCGGCGAGACGATCCCGAGCGCCAATCCGCGCACGATCGACATGTACAATGCGCCGAACGCCTATCTGTTCGAGGCGTATGAAACCTTTCGCGAGCAGATCAAGGACGACAAATACGCCGCGCAGATCGATCTGAGCTATAATTTCGAAACGTCCTTGCTCAAGCGCTTCAACTTCGGCGGCCGCTACACCAACAAAAGCAACGAGCGCGAATATGGCGAGGAGAAGATCCAGGGCCCGACGCGTGGCAGCACGGCCTATGTCAATGTCCGTAAGCTGGGCGACAGCCCGCTCGAGAACGTGACCGACATCACAGGCGGCAAGAGCTATCAGGCACGCGACCTTAGCTGGGCGCAGGTTTCCAATGCCTATGCGCGCGACTTCTTCCGGCCGGACGGGTTCGTCACGCCGTTCAACGACGCCAATTATTACAAGGTCCAGGAAGAGACGATCGCCGGTTATGCGATGGTCGACCTCGAATTCACCGTGGCCGTGCCGGTGTTCGTCAATGTCGGCGGCCGCTATCTGCGCACCAGCATCCATTCGGAAGGCTTCCAGCAGGTCCAGAACCCGAACGGCTCGATCGGGCTGACGCCTGCGCCGGTGTCCAGCGACGGCAGATATGAAAAGTTCCTGCCGTCGTTCAACGCGCATGCCGAGCTGACCGACAGCCTGTTCCTGCGCGCCGCGGCGTCGCAAACGCTGATCCGTCCGGCATTGACCGATCTTGCCTACAAACGGATCGCGAGCATCGGCAATTTTCGCTACACCGATGGCAATCCGGGGCTGGAGCCCACTTTGGCCGATCAGTGGGAAGTCGGCGTCGAGAAATATCTGCCCCGCGGCGGCATTCTGGCAGCGTCCTATTTCTGGAAGAAGATCAAGGGCGTGGTGCAGAGCCAGCTGACCGGTGTGGTGCCCGGCGTGACGGTCTACAACGCCAACGGCTCGGTCAACGGCGTCTACGAGTTCGACGTCTACCAGCCAGTCAACGCCGAGGGGTCTTACAAGGTCAGCGGCGTCGAGGTGAACGCGGTGATCCCGTTCGGCATGTTTGCGGACTGGGCGGACGGCTTCGGCATCAACGCCAACGCCACCTTCCTCGACAGCTCGCTCACCGGCGAATCCGACCTCGGCATCGATACCTCGCCGATCGGTCTTGCTGACAAGACGTACAATGCCACGGTCTTCTACGACAGGGGGCCGCTGTCGCTGCGCGTCTCGTACAACCGCAAGGGCGCCTATGTGGAGCGGATCGAGCGTAACATGTATCCGGTGTACCGCGATGCGTACGGTCAGTTCGACGTCGCCGCCACCTATCAGGTGACGCGCAACTTCCGCGTCGAGCTGCAGGGCATCAACGTCGGGAACGCGAAGACCACCGGCTACACGATGGATCCGTCCTTCCCGACGACCTACGAAGCCTCGGGCAGCCGCATCAGCCTGGGCGTCCGCGGGCAGTTCTGATCCTCCGCAGGCTCCGCCGCGGAGGCGGGGCCTGCCACGCAATATCCAGTTCCGGAGCATCCCCATGATCTCGCATATCGCCCTTGCTGCGCTGCTCGCCGCGTCCGTCGAGCCCGCGGTCGCCCAGCGGGCAGCACCCGATCTGTCGCGCGCGGCGCGCGGCGATGTGCGGGCGCCCGGCGGCGCTCGGCGTCTTCCCGGCGACATGCGCGAAACCTATCGTGCGCTCGCCGACACGAGCGAATTGCGCAACGTCATCCTGCTGATCGGCGATGGCATGGGGGATTCCGAGATCACCATCGCGCGCAACTATGCCGAGGGCGCCGGCGGCTATTTCAAGGGCATCGATGCGCTGCCCTTCACCGGCCAGTACACCCATTATTCGCTCGACCGGGAAACCGGCAAGCCCAATTACGTGACCGACAGCGCAGCCTCGGCGACCGCATGGGCATCGGGGGTCAAGAGCTATAACGGCGCGATCGGCGTCGATATCTATGGCAAGCCGCACAAGACGCTGCTTGAGCGGGCCAAGTCGGCCGGGCTCGCCACCGGCGATGTATCGACCTCGGAAATCCAGGACGCCACGCCGGGCGCGCAGATCGGCCATGTCGCGCAGCGCAAATGCTACGCGCCGGCCGCGACCAGCACGCTCTGCCCGCAAAACGCGCTGGAGAATGGCGGCGCCGGTTCGATCACCGAACAGCTGCTCGATACCCGTGCCGACCTGGTGCTGGGCGGCGGCGCGGCAAGCTTCGCCGAGACGGCAACGGCAGGGCGGTACAAGGGCAAGACACTCTTCCAGCAGGCGCAGGCGAGGGGCTATCGCATCGTGCGCAATGCCGCCGAGCTCGACGCCGTCTCCCGCGCCGACGACACGCGGCCGCTGATCGGGCTGTTCGCCGACGGCAACATGCCGGTGCGCTGGACCGGTCCGCGCGCCAGCCACCACGGCAACATCGACAAGCCCGCCATCACCTGCCAGCCCAACCCGCAACGCCTGGCTACGGCCCCCAATCTGGCGGCGATGACCCGCAAGGCGATCGCCTTGCTCAAGAACCGACCCAAGGGTTTCTTCCTGCAGGTCGAAGGCGCGTCGATCGACAAGCAGGATCATGCCGCCAATCCATGCGGCCAGATCGGCGAGACGGTCGATCTCGACGAATCGGTGCAGGTTGCGCTGGAATTCGCCAAGGCCGACGGGCACACCCTGGTGATCGTCACCGCCGATCACGCACATACCAGCCAGATCATCGGCAACGGCGCCCGCGCGCCGGGCCTCACCGCCGCGATCAACACGCGCGAGGGCGGCGTCATGACGGTCAGTTACGGCACGGCCGAGGAGGGCTCACAGGAACATACCGGCACACAGCTGCGCATCGCGGCCTATGGTCCGCATGCGGTCAACGTGTCGGGACTGCTAGACCAGACGGATCTTCACTACATCATCCGGCATGCACTCGGTCTGGATTGAGCGAGATAAAATCCCAAGGCTGCATGACACGACCCTCAGTTGCACGCCGCGGGCCTGTGCATAGCGTGGTACGCTGGGAGCCAGCGATGACGGCCGTATAGCTGATCGCATGGCCCTCGCGCCCCAGTCGCGATGCGAGATTTAGCACGACGGACGCGGCGCTTACGTTAGTCGCCGACTGCGCTCATCCCTGACCTACCGCCGCCTGCGCGCGGACGTGGAAGAGCGTATCGTCATCGACGCGGGTACCGTCAGCGGCATAACGAGCGTCGGTCCGTTGGCATGATCGGCGATGATGAGGTTGACGGCCTGTGCGGTGACTTCGGCGATCGGCTGGACGATGGCGGTCAGGGGCGGATGCGCCAGGCGGATGATCGGAGTGTCGTCGAAGCTGACCAGCGACAGGTCGTCGGGCACCGCGAGGCCACGTTCGCGCGCCAGTTCGAGCGTTGCGAGTGTCATCTGATCGTTGCTCGCGATGATCGCGGTCGGCGGTTTGGCCAGCGCCAGCAACTGTGCCGTAGCCGTGCGTCCCGACGCGTGGCTGAAGTCGCCGACCGCGAGCAGGTCGTCGGTCGCTAGCCCCGCCGCCGCCATCGCCGCGCGCCAGCCATCGACCCGCCACGCGCTCAGTTCATATTCGGCGGGTCCGGCGATAAAACCGATCCGTGTGTGACCCAGTTCGAGCAAATGCTCGGTCGCGGTTCGCGCCGCTCGCGTGTCGTCCATGATAAGCCGGATCCCGGGCCCTTCGGTCAGCGAGCCTATCCGCGCGAAGCTGATGCCCTGCGCCTCGAGCAGGTTGATGATCAGCGGGTTGCCCGAATGCGGCGGCGTCAGGATCACGCCGTCGGGTTGCAGCGCCGCGATCGCCGCCATCAGCTCGCGCTCGATATGGTCGCTGTGCGTGTCGACCAGCTCGACGATCAGCCGATAGCCGTGTTCGGCGCAGGTCAGCATCCCGCCCAGCATCATCTGGTCGAACCAGTCGGTGCCCTGCCGCGCGCGCCAGTCGGCGATCGTCCGCTCGCGGTCGTTGAGCGCCAGGATCAAATACGAGCGCGAGCCGCCCATGCGCTGCGCAGCGATCGACGGGACGTAGCCGAGCTTGTCGATCGACGCCTGCACGCGTTGCATCATCTCGGGGCGGACGCCCGAGTCCTTGTTCACCACGCGGCTGACGGTTTGCAGCGAAACGCCCGCATCCGCCGCGACATGCTTGATCGTTACCGCCTGACGTCGCCTTGCCATGCGTCTGAACTCAGGCTGCAAGGACGGGCGAGGGGGCAGGGGCGGGCGCAGTGCCGCAGTAGCGCGCGACATAGGCGGCGTGCTCGGGCAGCCCCGCGACCGTCGCGTTGGTGCCGTCGCGCAGGCCGCCGAGCAGCCGCGCCAGTTCCTCGTCGCGCAGCTTGGTCGCGATCGGGTGATAGCTTTGCGGCACGATTCCCTGGCCGAGCATCACCTGCACCCAGCTATTCTCCGCGAACAGCTCTTCGTTCTTGCGGAACACGCGGCCGGTTTCGCGGAACAGCTCGATCTTCTGTTCCAGCGACTCCGGGATCGGCATTGCCGCGCAGTGCCGCCAGAACGCGCTGTCGCGGCGCTCGGTCGCCTTGTAGTGCAGGATCAGGAAATCGCGGATCTGCAGCATGTCGGTATGCTGCTGGTCGTTGAACTCGGCGACGTCGCGCGGACTGACCGCGCCCGACGGGAACAGACGCAACAGCCGCAACACCGCGCGCTGGATCAGGTGGATGCTGGTCGATTCGAGCGGCTCCATGAACCCGCCCGACAGCCCGATCGCGATGCAGTTGCGATGCCATTGCTGGCGCCGAGCGCCGGTGACGAAGCGGATCATGTTCGGCTCGGTGAGCGTCTTGCCCTCGATATTGCCGAGCAGCCGGTCGAGCGCGGCATCGCGGTCGAGATAGCGGCTGCAATAGACCAAGCCGTTGCCGGTGCGATGCTGGAGCGGGATGCGCCATTGCCAGCCCGCGTCGTGCGCCATCGCCCGCGTATAGGGGAGGGCCGGGCGGACGCTCTCGGTCTGGATCGCAATCGCGGAATCGCACGGCAGATAATGCGTCCAGTCGTCGAACCCGGCATGCAGCGCACCCTCGATCAGCAGCGCGCGAAAGCCGGTGCAGTCGAGGAACAGGTCGCCCTCGATCCGCGCACCGGACTCGAGCACCAGCGCGGCGATGTCGCCACTCTCGCCGTTCAGCTCGACCTGCGCGATCTTGCCTTCGAGGCGGCGCGTGCCGTCCGCTTCGGCCATTCCCCGCAGATATTTCGCGTAGCGCGTCGAATCGAGCTGATACGCGTAGTTCATGCGGTCGTCGGGGAGATGCGCGAACTTGCCCTGCAACGCCGCGCGCAGTTCGAGGCAATAATCGTCATAGGGCTGGTCATGCCCCTTGGTCAGGCCGTGCAGCCAGAAATGCTGGAAGCCCGCGGACCAGTGATCCTTGCCGGTGATCCCGAACGAGTGGAAATAGCTTTCGCCGCGGACCTTCCAGTCGTCGAACAGGATGCCGAGTTTGAACGTCGCCTGCGTCTCGCGCATGAACTCGGCCTCGTTGATCCCGAGCAGGCGGTTGAAGGTGATCATCGGCGGGATCGTCGATTCGCCGACGCCGACGGTGCCGATCGCGTCGGACTCCACAAGGGTGAGTTCGATCGTGCTGCCCATCGTGCGGGCGATCGCGGCGGCGGCCATCCAGCCGGCGGTGCCGCCGCCGGCAATCACGATGCGGCGCATTGGGTGTTCGGTCATCGGCTGAGCGCTCTCAGGAGGAAGGCACGGAGGCGACCAGCGGTGTCGGGGGTAAGCGGCGCGAGCACGCCGCGCGCCGGTTCGGGGATATGGTCCATGACGTCGGGCCCGTTGGTGAAGACGTAATGGTCGAACATCTCGCGCCAGTGCTGCTTCTCGTCGGCGGGCAGATCGCGGATCGCCAGCATCGCGTGGTTCAGCGCATCCTGCGGCTGGCCGAGCCAGCGCGGGCTTTCGCGCCACCAGTAATTCACCAGCACGTTGAAGTCGGATAGTCCCTCGACATGGTGCCACCACATCGCCGGGATATAGAGCGCGTCGCCCGCCTCGAGCTCGGCGACCTGCGCATGCGCCAGCGCCTCGCGAAACCTGGGATGCGCGGCGTAATCGGGATCGTGGAAATCGACCATGCTGACCGCGCGGCCCGCCGGCGTGTTGTCGACCGGGCCAAGGTAGAGGTTGCGGAACTGGTCGCGCGGGAAGACCGTGAAGCGCCGCCGGCCGACCGCGACGCAGGCGAGGTTGTCGGGGACATCGTTATGCGCCGCGATCCGCGTGCGGGTGCCCATCCAGATGCTGGCGAGCGGCGTCCGCGCGCCGAGATCGACATGGTTCGCCTCGTGCAGCCCGGCGAAGAACTGCTGCAGGTCGATCGACGCGAGATAGATCGCGTGCGCGTCGGCGGTGCCTTCGTTGGCGTCGATCCGCGCGAAGATCTCGGGCAGTTTCGCGCGCAGCATCTGGAAGTTCATCCCGTGCGTATCGTCGTAGAACAGCCGCCCCCGGCTGTCGGGCGTCCCGACCGAGACCGCGAACGGCAGGTCGCGCGCGTGACGCTGGATATAGTCGCGCGCCGCGCGTGACGATCGGCGACCGGCCTGCACCATCGGCCAGTCGGCGATCAGCCCGCGCACGATGAACGGCGTCGTTGCCTCGCGCAGACGCAGGTCGAGGTCGGCGGGACTGTCGACCGCGATCTTGCGAACCTCTGCCATCTCAGCGAAGATGCCGGACCTCGCCTCAGCCATGCGCGATCCGGCGGTTCTTGCGCGCGATCAGCGCGCCGATATTGCCGAGCGAGGCGAGCGCCATGAAGATCGGCATCAGGTGGCCGCGGGCGTGCAGGTCGGCGACCGCGGCGTCGTCGAGCGCGACCAGCCGATCCTCGTCGATGACGTGGAACCCGACCAGCCGGTTCTTCGCGGCATCGTCGAGCGTGACGTCGAGCGTCAGCGGTTCGAGCAGGTCGTAGCGCTGCACCGCCGCGAAGAAGTCGGCCGAGGCGACGAAGTCGGTGTCGAGCGCGCGGAGCTGGTCGGCGATCCGTTCCAGAAACGGCGTCGGGCGCCCGGTGTCGTCGAACACGCGCATGCCTTCGCCGCTGTCCCCGGCAATGCGCGGGCTGGCCATGTCGATATGGACCTGACGCACGTCCGAGCCATCGGCACCGCGGCCGACGAGGAAGGGCTGGCTGTCGATCGCGAGCGGGCGATAGCGCGCGTCCCAGCGGCCGTCGACGAGGAACAGATTCTCGCCCTCCTCGAACCCGAACAGCGCAACCGCGGTGACATTGCCCTGTACCTGGTCGCGCTGGAACAGGATCGGATAATCGGTCTGGACGCGGCGAAACTCGCTCGGGACGGTGATGCACGCCATGAGTCCGTCGCCCAGTTCGGGCGCGCGTTCGGTGCGGATCCGCAGGTCGCGGTGGGCATCGGCAGTGAGGATGGCGTGGTCGGGCATCAGCAGATCGGTTCCATGGCGGGCAGGGTCGCATGCCGCAGGGCATCAAGATAGGCGCGATTGGTCGGCAGGCCAGCGGTCAGCATCCGCCTGCGCTGATCGACCTGGCCCAGCAAGCCGTTCGTGCGCGATCGGTCCGCCGTGGCGATCGGCCCGCGCGACGGTGTGGGGAAGCCCATGCCGTACAGGACATACTGATAGCTGGCGGCGGGGAAGATCTCGTCGATCATCGGAAAATCTGCGCGCGACGGCGGCTGGTAATGCCAGAGCTGGAGCAGTTCGACGAGCCGTGGCGGGATCGACGCCGGATCGCGGTGGTCGCGCCAATAGGGTTCGTCGCGCGCGCTGAGGACGTAATGCAGCTTCAGGAACTCGACGATCCGGTCCCAGCGATAGCGGAACAGCGCGTTGAAGCGGTCGGCGTGGATGGCCATCGTGCCGCGCGTGGTAGGGAAGTTGTCGAGCAGCGCATCGAGCGACAATTCGATCAGCACGATCGCCGACGCCTCAAGCGGTTCGAGAAAGCCGGCCGACAGCCCGACCGCGAGGCAGTTGCGGTGCCAGAAGCGGTCGCGGTGGCGCGATCGGAACCGAAGCTGGCGAAACGACGGCGGCGGCGCGTCGGGGGCGGTGGCGCGCAGGTAGCGGGTCAGCGTGTCCGCCGCCGCATCGTCGCTCAGATGCGCGGACGAATAGACGCAGCCGATGCCGCGCCGGGTCGGCAGGCCGATGTCCCAGATCCAGCCCGCCGCGTGCGCGGTGGCGTTGGTCTGCGAGGCGATCGCGCTGTCGGGCGCGACCGGCAGCTGCACCGCGAGCGCGCGATCGTTGAACAGTTCGCCGCCCCGATCGGTGGACGCGACGCCGTAATGCCCCTCGATCAGCAGCGCGGCGTGGCCGGTGCAATCGAGGAACAGGTCGCCGGCGATCGCGCCCGACGCGCGCGTCCGCACCGCGGCGATGTCGCCGTCGTCGGTCGCATCGATCCCGACGACGTGATCGCGGACATGGCGCACGCCTAGCCGCTCGGTCGCATGGCGCATGAGCAGCGCGGCAAGCTTGCCGGCGTCGAGATGGTACGCGTAATTCTGCGTGCCGGCATAATCGGGCATTACCCGTTGGCGCGGTGCGAGGTTCTGGCGGCAGAGTTCGGCCTGCGCGCCGACGGCGTCGGCGAACCGGTCGCCGCGCTCTGCCCAGGCCGCGACGATATCGCGCGGATCGCCCTCGACCGGCGCGGTGAAGGGGTGGAAATAGCTGTCGTCGGGTGCGCCGGTGCGCCAGCCATCGAACCGCGATCCCTGCTTGAACGCGGCATCGCATGCCAAGAGGAAGTCGGACTCGGTGATGCCGATCCGCTCGAGCGTCCGGCGCATCGTCGGCCAGGTGCCTTCGCCGACGCCGATCGTCGCGACGTCGGGAGATTCAACCAGAGTCACGCGTATCGGCCGGGCGGCGCCGGAATCGGCCCGCGCGGCGATCAGGCAGGCGGCCAGCCAGCCGGCGGTACCGCCGCCCACGATCACGATGTTGGCGATCGACCCGTCCATCGTCTGTCCGTCTACTCCTTAGTATGCGCGTCCGAAGCCTGTCCTAACCCGTCATCCTGACGAGGGTTTCGATCGCCTCACGATACCCTAGCAATGCTTCCCCGCCAGGGGGAGGTGTCGCCGAAGGTGACGGAGGGGGAGGACACGCAACGGATGTGTCCTCTACCGCCCCCTCCGTCAGGCTACGCCTGCCACCTCCCCCTTGCGGGGGAGGATCAGCCTCCTCAGAAGGTGAAGCGCATCCCCGCCGAGTATCGCGCAAAGCCGGGCTGCGCGAAGGTGACGAAATTGTCCGAGCGGCGATGCCCGCGGCGACCCTGGCCGGTGAGGTTGATGGCCTCCACGAACACCGCCAGCCCCTTCTTCACTTCGGCAGATGCGCTCGCGTCGATCTGGCCGTACGCCTCGACATAGGTCGGGTCGAACGCACCGCCGGCGTAGAACTCGCCGCGCCAGTTATAGGCGACACGCGCCTGGATGCCGTTCTTGTCGTAATAGGCGACCGCGTTGGCGCTGTCGCTGAGCCCGGTCAGCGCGAACTGGCCGACATTGGGGTCGAGCGTGTTGTCGTATTTCGCGTCGCCGTTGACGATGGTGTAGTTCAGGATGACGCCGAACCCGGTTTCCCACAACCGGTGCTGGATCGCGAATTCCCAGCCGTTGATGTTGGCGGTCTGGTCGCTGTTGAACGGCTGGCTCAACTGGAAGTTGAACAGATCGTCTTCGGGCAGGCCGAAGATGTTGCCGTTCAACAACCCGGAATCGCTGGTGCCGGTGACCTGCGACGAGGCGGGGAAGTTGCGCAGGATGTAATCGCGAACCTGGAGGTTGTCCGTCGTTCCCAGCGCCGCCACTGCCTGACGATAACGGGGGCCGGAGCCCGGGTTGCGCAGGTCGAACGCAGGCGTGTTCAACTGGTTCGTGCCGATGAAGTTCTTCACGTCCTTGTTGAAGTACCCGACCGAAATATAGCTTTCGGGTCCGTAATACCATTCCGCCGACAGATCGATGTTCTTCGACTTGAAGGGAAGCAGGTTCGGGTTGCCCTGGCTACCGGTGCCGCCGCCGATGCGCGGGTTGGAGTCGATGTTCAGGCCACCCTGCAGGCTGCCATAGTCCGCGCGCGTGATGGTGTGGCTGTACGAGGCGCGCAACTTGACGTTGCGGAGCGGTTCGATGTCGAAATCGACCGCGGGCAACCAGTTGTTGTACTTGCCCTTCAGCGAAGTGAACGAATTGGCCCCGTAGGTAAGCGCGAATTCGTTCGCGCCCGTCCAGCGCGTACCATTCGGGATCGGCACCAGCGCCGACGAGTCGACCTGCGTTTCGTCGTACCGAATGCCGCCGATGATGTGTGCCGGCATGTCGAACACCGAGAATTTGGTGTTGAACTGGATGAAGGGCGAGATCGTCCGCTCGCGGATGCGGCGATCGTTGGTGTAATTGGCGAGGCAGGTGCCGGGCGCCGCGACACCCGTCTGCGGGGCGCTGCAGATATTATACTGCGCGCGGAGCAACTCGGCCATCTGCTCGAAGTTGAAGGTGTAGATCGACGACGGCAGCGCGGGATCGTTCGATCCGGCGACGCCCTTGAACTTGTCGGGCAGGCTGGTGAGGTTGAAGAAATCGTCGGGCACCGCGGCTGCGCCGAACGATGCGCCGCGCGGGTCGATGCCGCCCCAGGTCTCGTTCTGGATGAAGCCGTATGCCGATCGAACCTTGTTATCGACATAGGAGAAGCCCCAGTCGATGCTGCTCAGGAAATCGCCGTCGTGATCGTAATGCCCCTTCAGCTGGAGCTGGTTGATCTCGTCCTTGAAATACGCGTTGCGGAACGCGTTGCCGGTCGGCGTGATGAGCGACGCGTTGAGCGGGTCGATCCCCGGATACATCTGGTACGAGATGATCGGCAGATCCTTCTCGAAATTGACGCTCTGCGACTGGACGCCGAAGATCGCGCCGCCGATCGACGTGCTGCTGCCGTAATCGTTGGTCGGCTTCGAAACCGCGGTCGAGTGATGCGCGTCGAGCGACATCGTGACGTTGCCGGGCGCTTCCCAGGTCAGGTTGCCGCCGAGCGACTTGTTCTCGGACTTGTTGGCGCTCAGCGAACTGCTGTACGACAGATCCTTGCCGGGCGCGAAATTCTCGGAATAGAAGATCGGGCCCGCCGAGGGGCCGTCGGTCCACGCGCTGCGCGTGTCGCCGAAGTTGAACCAGATGCCGACGCTGCTGTCGCGCACCTCGACCTTGTTGCTCGAATAGGTGAAGTCCAGCGTCGCGGTCAGCGTGTCGGTCGGCTTGGCCTGCAACACGAGCTGGCCGTTGATGCGCTCGCGATCGATGTCGACGACGTTGTAGTTGGCGCTTTGCGGGATCTCGTAGACATCGGTCGGGCCGGGGCGATTGGTGATGTTCGCAGCCCCCGGCGTACCCGGCTGTGCCAGTGTACCCCAGTTGTTCTCGGCGCCGAGGAAGCCGTCGCGAAAGCCGACGCCCGACGAGTTGTTGCTCGCCTTGCGCCGCTGGTACGAGCCACTGAACAGAACGCCGATCCGGTCGTCGGCGAAGGTGGTGGACAGGATCCCCGACACTTCGGGCGTGATCGGGTCCTTGCCGTTGCGCGAGCTGTCGAGCACGCCCTTGGCGGCGATGCTGCCGCGCGTACCCGGCTTGTCGAGCGGACGCGGGGTACGGATGTTGATCGACGAGCCGATCCCGCCCGAGGGCACTGCGGCACGGCCGGTCTTGTAGACCTCGACCGCGGCGACGCCTTCGGACGCCAGGTTGGCGAAGTCGAACGAGCGCGATGCGGGCGCACTGGCGCCGTCGCCAAGCGTCGAGGTCGGCATCTGGCGACCGTTGAGCGTGACGAGGTTGTATTCGGGACCGAAGCCGCGGACCGTGACGGTCGAGCCTTCGCCGTTCGAGCGGTCGATCGACACGCCGGTGATGCGCTGGAGCGACTCGGCGAGGTTGGTATCGGGGAACTTGCCGATATCCTCGGACGAAATCGCGTCGACCACGCCCTGGCCGTTGCGCTTGATATCGATCGCCTCGCGCAGCGACGCGCGGATGCCGGTCACGACGATGTCGTCGGTGGTCTCGTTGGGATCGGCGGGGGCAGCCTGCGGGGCGATGTCCGATGGTCCGGGATTGCCGACCGTGGCGGCAGCGTCCTGCGCCAAAGCGATACCCGGCAGACCGACGAGCGCCAGTGCCGAAGTGCCGATGACAAAACGCGAAAGCGAGCGAGCTGCGAAGCCACGCATGGTATTCCTCCCCTGTAGACGGCGCTATGAGCTGCGCCTTCCCGTGAACGTTCACATTCTCCGCCCGCGTTTCCGAGTCAAGCACGGTAGCGCTATCGTTGTGAACGTTCTCAAATTATGTCGTCAGTAGTGGTAATGGGGCAACATGCCGTCACGGACTGTCGCCCTAGAACCCCGCCAAACCCTGGGAGGAACCGAAGATGTCTAAGGGGTCTCGCGCCACGCTGTTGCGCGCATCCCGCTGAAAACGGGTAAAACGCGCCGCGTCGCGTTGGCGCACGATACGCAGGATCGGACGTTGGAGCAGATGGCGACGCTCGAGCCCGCAACGATGAAGCCATAAGGCCCGCGCGGTTGTGACAGTCCTGCCGGTCCGGCGGGAGCGATCCGCGGACGGCATTTTCCAGACGCGAACGAGACTTGGTTCCCCGCGAAGAGAATCCAGACTGGGCTCCCGCCTTCGCGGGAGATGAAGGCGCGGTGGCGATGGTTGCCGGCTTCATACTCGGCGGGACATGCCGGAACGAAGGCGAGCGCGGTTGCCTGCCAAGCCTCGGGCGGCTTAGGGGGGAAGGCGATGGCGCGCCCTCTCGCTTCCCCCGACACCGTCGTCATGGCGGACCGTCGCTCGACCGGTTTCCTGCTGATCTTCGCGCTGGCCTATGTCGGCGGAGTCATCGCCTATCTCCCGTTGCTGACCTTGTTGCTGCCGATCAAGGTGCAGGCCGTCGCGGGATTGCGGCGATTGGATGTTCTGACCGCGATCGCGATTGCCGGCGCGGTGGCGGCCAGCCTGTCCAATGTGCTGTTCGGTTATCTCAGCGACCGATCCCGCGCGCGGGGCGGCGGGCGGCGCGGCTGGCTCGCCGGCGGGGTCGTCGCGACGGCGGTGGCATATGGCGCGATCGCCGTCGCTGCGACACCCACCGCGCTGATCCTGTCCGTCATCGGGTTCCAGGTCGCGGTAAACGCGGTGCTCGCGCCGATGCTGGCGATGATGGCGGACGAGGTGCCCGATGCGCAGAAGGGCGTCGCGGGAGGCCTGCTGGCGATGGCGAATCCGGTAGCCTCGACGGTCGCGGCGATCCTCGTTGGGGCCGCGTCGCTCGGGGACGCGATGCGGCTTGCGATCGTGCTGGCGGTGGTGGCGGGTTGCACGGTTCCGCTGTTGCTGACGCGGGTACGCCCGATCGCCGATCCGGGCCCGAGACCGGAGGGGCGGGCGATGTCGCGTCACGACCTGTTGCTGGCCTGGGTCGCGCGACTGTTCGTCCAGGTCGCGGGCAGCGCGCTGTTCATCTATCTTCTCTATTATCTCGAAAGCGTCGCGCCGGGGATGCCACCGGCGACGATCGCGGCACGGATGGGGACCGTCATGATCCTCGCCTACACCCTGCCTTTGCCGATCGCGGTCCTGGTCGGCCGGCTCGCGGATCGGTCGGGACGCATCAAGCCGTTCCTGTTCGCCGCGGCGCTGGTCGCCGCCGCCGGGCTGGTCGGGATGGCGCTCGCGGATGGATTTACAAGCGGTGCGGCGGCGTTCTGCGTCTACGCTACCGGCGAATCCGTCTTCCTCGCACTGCACGCCGGGTTCGCGATGCAATTGCTGCCCGACCCGCGCCACCGCGGTCGAGACCTGGGGTTGCTCAACCTGACCAATACGCTGCCGGCACTGCTCGGGCCGACGCTGACTTGGGCGCTAGCCACGCCAACCGACTATGACACGGTGATGCTGGTGCTCGCAGCGCTGACGCTGTGCGGCGGGCTGACCATTCTTGCGACGCGTCGGCGGCGTGAGCGGACCGGGTAATCGGCGCCGGTCGCCGCCGTCACTCTCGCAGCCACCGTCGTCTTCCGGCCATGATCGATGCGGTAATGACCCTAGTGCGCCTTGCCCTCGGGCAGGGTCTGTTTCGCACGAGCTACCACCGTCGATAGCGGGCCGGAAAATCCCGTGCGTTCGTCGTATGGCGTTGCGACTGCTTCGCCGATCAGCAGCAGCGACGGATCGTGGTCGCTGATCGTCTCGACCAGGAAGGCAAGCGCGGACAGCCGGCCTCGGATAATGCGTTCGTCGGGGAGCGAGACGTTGACCGCGACCATCACCGCGGTGTCGGGTGCGCGACCGGCTGCGATCAGGTTGCGCGCGATCTCGCCGGCGGCGGCGCGGCCCATGTAGACGGCGAGCGTCGCATCGGGTGCGGCGAGTGCGGTCCAGTCGAGATCGAGCGCTTCGCCCACGCGGGCGT
Organism: Sphingomonas fucosidasi; assembly: GCF_036663855.1. Lineage (NCBI taxonomy): Bacteria > Pseudomonadati > Pseudomonadota > Alphaproteobacteria > Sphingomonadales > Sphingomonadaceae > Sphingomonas > Sphingomonas fucosidasi. The sequence goes on from NZ_JAXOJR010000004.1 coordinate 55,251, forward strand.
GCGCGGTGACGAAGGTGAGCTTCCGCGCTAGGCCACGCAGTGTCAGCGAGGCGCCACCCGAGGCCGCGGCGGCGCTCGCGGCGGTGATGCCGGGGCATATCTTCACCGCTATGCCCTTGGCGGCGAGATGATCCATCTCTTCGGTCGAGCGGCCGAAGATCGACGGGTCGCCGCCCTTGAGACGGACGACGCGCTTGCCGGTGAACGCGGCGATGTCGATCAGCACGTTGATCGACACCTGGTCCTTGGAATGCCGCCCCGATCGCTTGCCGACGCTCACCGTTTCGGTTGCCTCGGGGATCAGCGCGAGGACGCCCGCGCCGACCAATGCGTCGTAGAACACGATGTCTGCGGCCGCGATCAGCCGTTCGGCCTTGCGCGTCAGCAGGTCGGGATCGCCGGGGCCGGCACCGACTAGCCAAACCGAACCGGGCGGGAATTCATGCGACATGGGCTGATCCTTGCGTGACGAGGAGTTTGGCGAGGGCAGGGCGGCACGATCCGCAATTGGTGCCGGCCTTCAGCGCCGCACCGATCGCGGGGACATTGGCGAGATGCTGCTCGGCGATCGCGGTGAGGATGGTCTTCAGCCCGACATCGAAACAGGCGCAGACGATCGGCCCGCGGTCGACCTGCATGCCGGGTGCTCGGCCTGCGAGCAGGGTGGGCGCGGCAACCGCCTCACTCAGTTGTGCCACGAGCCAGTCGCGGGGCGGGAGTGTGCCGTCACGCGTCACGAACAGGACGCCGGCGAGCCTGCCACCATCAAGGACTGCGATCCGGCGGCTCCTGCGTGCTGCATCGACAGCCTCAGTCCGCTGGCCCTTTGGCAGCAGCGCATCGAGCGTGGCGGCGTCGCCATTCCCCGCCATGTCCCATGCCGTTCCGCACGGCACCGCAACGCGCGTTGCCCACAGGCAATCGGGGGGCGTCGCCAGTTCGCCGCGGACCACGACGAACCCGCGCCATTCGGTCGCGACCGGCTCGATCCGCACGGGAGTCGACTTGAACCCCGGCTGGCCCGAGATCGGATCGGCAAGCGGGCGAGGGAGCAGCCCAGCACGACCGCCGGTCGCGGTGCGATCGGTCCAATGGATCGGCACGAACAGCTCGCCGACCCGCTGCGTCGCGGCGACGCTCGTGCGGAAGACGCTGTTGCCCTGCGGCGTCGACACACGGGCCAAGCCACCGTCGACGATCCCTAACCGGGATGCATCATCGGGGTGGATCTCGACCAGCGGCTCCTCACGGTGCCGCGCCAGCTTGGGCGACAGGCCGGTGCGGGTCATCGTGTGCCACTGGTCGCGGTAGCGCCCGGTGTTGAGGGTCATCGGCCATTGCGCGAGCGGTGCGGCGACGGGCTTCTGCACGACCGGCACCAGCCGCGCGCGTCCGTCGGGCGTCGAGAAACGGCCGTCCGCAAATGGCGTGCCACCCCAGCGGAACGGCGGCATCGCGTCATACTCGGCATTGCCCTTGGCGGCATGGCCGGGGAGCGTGAACAGTCGCGCGCCGTCATTCTCGTATGCCGAGAGCCGGCAATGCTCGCGCCAGATTTCGGCGGGGCGATCATAGGGGAACGCCGTCTTCCACCCCATCCGCCGCGCGACTTGCGTGATGATCCACCAATCGGGTTTCGCCTCCCCCGGCGCGGCCATGAAGGCGCGCTGGCGGCTGATCGTGCGGTCGGAATTGGTGACGGTGCCGTCCTTCTCCCCCCACGCCGCGGCGGGCAGGCGGACATGCGCATGGACCGAGGTGTCGGTCGTCTCGATCACGTCGGACACGACGACGAACGGGCAATCCGCCAACGCCTCGCGGACTCGGCCGGCGTCGGGCATCGACACCGCAGGGTTGGTCGCCATCACCCACAGCGCCTTGATCCGGCCGTTGCCGAGCTCGCGGAACAGGTCGACCGCCTTCAGCCCCGGCTTGGTCGCCATGTTGGGCGCGGCCCAGAACCGGCCGACGCGGGCGACGTTCTCGGGCGCGAAATCCATGTGCGCGGCGAGGGCGGACGCCAGCCCGCCGACTTCGCGCCCGCCCATCGCGTTGGGCTGGCCGGTGATCGAGAAGGGGGCAGAACCCGGCTTGCCGATCCGGCCGGTGGCGAGGTGGAGGTTGGTGATCGCGTTGACCTGATCGGTCCCAGACAGCGACTGGTTCACGCCCTGGCTGAACAGCGTCACGGTCTTCGGCGTCGCGGCGAACAGTTCGAAGAAGCGCCTGAGGTCCTGCGGCGGAACATCGCAGGTGCGCGCTACCGACCACAGGTCGCTGCCCTCGCCGAGCTGGTCCCAGAATGCGTCCGGCGTTGCGACATGCGCGGCGAGATAGTCGTAATCCACTACCCCCGCGTCGCGGCACCAGGCGAGCAGGCCGTTCATCAGCGCGACGTCGGTGCCGGGCCGGATCGCGAGGTGCAGGTCGGCCTCGTCCGCGGTTTCGGTCCGGCGCGGGTCGATCACCACCAGCTTCGCGCCAGCGTCGCAGCGCGCGCGGATGCGTTGATAGACGATTGGATGGCACCAGGCGGTGTTCGATCCGACCAGCACGATCAGGTCTGCGACGTCGAGATCGTCGTAGCTGGCGGGGACGACGTCCTCGCCGAACGCGCGCATGTGCCCGGCGACCGCGCTCGCCATGCAGAGCCGTGAATTGGTGTCGATGTTCGCCGAGCCGATGAAGCCCTTCATCAGCTTGTTGGCGACGTAATAATCCTCGGTCAGCAATTGCCCGGAGACGTAGAAGGCGACGCTGTTGGGGCCGTGCTGCGCGATCGTGTCGCGAAAGCGTTTCGCGACGAGGTCGAGCGCCTTGTCCCAGGATGCGCGACGCTGGCCGATCATCGGGGTGAGCAGACGGCCTTCGAGCCCGACCGTCTCGCCGAGATGCGTGCCCTTCGAGCAGAGCTTGCCGGAATTGGCGGGGTGATCGGGGTCACCCTTGATCGTGACGGACCGCTCTCCGGTAGGAGTCGCGATGATGCCGCACCCGACACCGCAATACGCGCAGGTCGTGCGGATATCCTCCCCGGCACGGGGAGGGGGACCATCCGAAGGATGGTGGAGGGGGGCTTCCACAGGCGTCCCCCTTCGTGGAGTCCCTCCCGCAGGCGTCTCGCTTCGCGGAGGCCCCCCTCCACCGCCTGCGGCGGTCCCCCTCCCCGTGCCGGGGAGGATCACGCCGCCGCCTTCATCGTCGAGGTGCGGCACAGCAGCACCCGTCCACCCGACACCTTCACCGGGATCACCGGCGTACACCCCTTGTCCTCGCCCAGCGCCTCGCCCGTATCCAGCGCGATCCGCCAATTGTGCAGCGGGCACGCCACCGCGCCGCCGTGGACGATCCCCTGCGACAGTCGTCCGCCCTTGTGCGGGCAGCGGTCGGCCAGCGCGAAGACCTTGCCGTCGCCGGTGCGGAACACCGCGATGTCGTCGCCGCCGGTAACCTGCACCGTGCGGCTGCCGCGGACCGGGATCTCGTCGACCCAGCCGATATCGAGCCATTCGCCGATCATGCCATTTCCCTCCCGAGAACAACGGGCGTGTCGATGGGCGTGAACCGCGCCATCGGTGCATGCTGCTCACGGTGCTCACCCGCCGCCCGCGCCGCCCAGGGATCGTCCTGCGTGAACTGCTGCGAGAACAGGAACCGTGCCGCCAGCGCATCGCGGCCCTCCGGATCGTCGGCGATCCGTTCGCGAATATATTCCACGCCGATCCGCTCGATCCACGGCGCGGTGCGTTCGAGATAGCGCGCCTCCTCGCGGTATAATTGGATGAACGCGGCGCAATACTGCATCGCCTCTTCCTCGGTCGCGACCTTGCACAGGAAGTCGGTCGCGCGGACCTTCATCCCGCCGTTTCCGCCGACCGACAACTCATAGCCGCTGTCGACGCAGACCACGCCGAAGTCCTTGATCGTCGCCTCGGCGCAGTTGCGCGGACAGCCGCTGACCGCGATCTTGAACTTGTGCGGCATCCACGAGCCCCAGGTCATCCGCTCGACCTTGACGCCGAGCCCGGTCGAATCCTGCGTCCCGAACCGGCACCAGTCCGACCCGACGCACGTCTTCACGGTCCGCAGCGACTTGCCGTACGCATGCCCGCTGACCATCCCGGCGGCGTTGAGATCCGCCCACACCGCGGGCAGATCCTCCTTCTTGATCCCGAAAATGTCGAGCCGCTGGCCGCCCGTCACCTTGACCATCGGCGCGTCGTATTTCTCGACGACATCGGCGATCGCGCGCAACTCGCGCGGGTTGGTCAGCCCACCCCACATCCGCGGCACCACCGAATAGGTGCCGTCCTTCTGGATGTTGGCATGCAGCCGTTCGTTGACGAACCGGCTCTGCTGATCGTCCTTATAGTCGCCCGGCAGCGCGCAGAGCAGGTAGTAATTGAGCGCGGGCCGGCACGACGAGCACCCGTCAGGCGTCGACCAGCTCATCTTCTGCATGACCTCGGGGATCGATCGCATGCCCTGCGCGACGATCTCGCGGCGGACGTCGTCGTGCCCGAAGCTGGTGCATTTGCACATCGTCTTGACGTCACGCTCGCCAGAATATTCATCGCCCAGCGTGACCGCGAGCAGCGTCTCGACCAGCCCGGTACACGATCCGCACGACGCCGACGCCTTGCAGGTCGCACGGACCGCGTCGAGCGTCGCGTTGCCGGCGCCGATGCATGCCACGACCTTGGCCTTGCTGACGCCGTTGCAGCCGCATATCTCCGCATCGTCGGAGAGCGCCGCAACGGCCGCCTTAGGGTCCGCCGCGCCTCCTCCCGAGGCGAACGACTGGCCGAAGATCAGCATGTCGCGGATCGGCGCGATGTCTTCCGCCCGCTTGAGCAGGTCGAAATACCAGCCGCCGTCCGTCGTATCGCCGTACAGCACCGCGCCGACGATCCGGTCGTCCTTGACCACGACGCGCTTGTAGATGCCGCGCGACGCATCGCGCAGGACGATGTCCTCGCACGCCCCGCCGCCCGAGAAATCGCCCGCCGAGAACACGTCGAGCCCGGCGACTTTCAGCTTGGTCGACGTCACCGAGCCGCGATAGCCGCTGTGACTGTCGGTCAATCCATCGGCGAGCGCGCGGCACATGTCCCAGAGCGGCGCGACGAGGCCGTAGACGTTGCCGTCATGCTCGACGCATTCGCCGACCGCGAGGATCGACGGGTCGCTGGTGACCATATGGTCGTCGACCTTGATCCCGCGGCCAATCTCCAGTCCGGCGTCGCGCGCGAGGGCGACGGAGGGGCGGATGCCGACGGCCATGACGACCAGGCTCGCGGGGATCAGCGTGCCGTCCTTGAGCCGCACGCCTTCGACATGGGTGTCGCCGACGATCTCGGCGGTGTTCGCTTCGGTCAGGATGACCTGGCCGCGCGCCTCCAGCGCCGATTTCAGCAGCCAGCCCGCCGCCTCGTCGAGCTGGCGTTCCATCAGCGTCGGCATGAGGTGGATCACCGTGACCTTCATTCCCCGCAGCGTGAGGCCGTGCGCTGCCTCCAGTCCGAGCAGGCCGCCGCCGATGACGACCGCAGCGCCACCCTTTCCGGCCGCCTCCAGCATGTGATCGACATCGCCCATGTCGCGGAACGAGATGACGCCGGGCAGGTCCTTGCCGGGGACGGGGATGATGAACGGATCGGAGCCGGTCGCGATCAGCAGCCGGTCGTACGACACGGTCAGCCCCGAACGCGCGGTGACGGTCTTCGCGATGCGGTCGATCGCCTGGACCGGATCGCTCGTCACCAGTTCGATCGTGTTGGTCGCGTACCAGGCGTGGTCGTTGATGACGATCTGCTCGAACGTCTTCTCGCCCGCCAGCACCGGCGACAGCATGATCCGGTTGTAGTTCACATGCGGCTCGGCACCGAAGATCGTGACGCGGTAGCGGGTCGGATCGCGCGCGATCAGTTCCTCGACCGCGCGACAGCCGGCCATGCCGTTGCCGATTACGACCAAGTGTTCGCGGGTGTCGGGGGAGGGGGTTTGGTGGTCCATCAGATCGTCCAGTCGGGTTGGAGCCGGGGAAGGGAGGGTCACGCGGGGAGCGCCCCGTTCACGGAGCGGTCGCTGTTGCGCCGCGCGTCGAGCGCCGCGTCGAGCAGCGCGCGCTCGTCCGATTTGTGCGTCGCGGAAAAGCGGACAGCCAGAGCGCAGACCGCCGTGCCCGCAACGATGTAGCCGAGCACGATGAGGCATTGCTGCGGGGTGGCCGAGGCCTTGTTGAGGAACCCCGCCGCGACCGCACCGATGTTGCCGCCTGCGCCGATCAGCCCGGCGACCCCGCCCAGCGCCTTGCGGTCGATGAACGGCACCAGCGCATAGGTCGCGCCGCACGCCATGTGCGTGAACAGCCCGAACATCGTCATCGCCAGGATCGCGAGCGTGACGCTGCCTGCATGACCGAACAGCACCAGTCCGACGCCTTCGCCGAGCATCAGCGCGAACAGCAGCAGCGCACGGCCATCGAGGCCCTTCACGAGCGCGATCCGGTCGCTCGCGATCCCGCCGAGCGCACGGGCGAACAGTGCGAGGCCACCGAAGATCCCTGCTGCCAGTCCCGCGTTGGTCAATGAAAGCCCGAACTGGTCGACATAATAGCTGGCGGCGATATTGTGGATGAAGATCTCGACGCCGAAGCACGCGCCGTACGTCGCGGCGAGCATCCAGGTGCGGTAGTTGGCTGCGGCGCGCAGGAAGATCGCCATGCCCGTCGCCTTGCCACCGTCGAGTTCGATGCCCGCCGCGCGGAGATCGACGATATCGCCCTGCGGCGTGTCCTGCGTGTAGCGCGCATAGACGAACGCCATCGCGACCATAGCCACCCCCGGCACGAACATCGCCGCGCGCCAGCCGAATGCGTGCTCGACGCCGAGCCCGATCAGCGCCGCGACGACCAGTGGCATCAGGCTCTGCGCCGCGCCGCCGCCGGCATTGCCCCAGCCTCCGACGGTCGCGTTGGCGGTGCCGACGACGTTCGGCGCGAACATCACGCTCGTATGATATTGCGTGATGACGAACGACGCGCCGATCGCCCCAATCGCGAGGCGGAAGAACAGGAACGTCTCATAGGTCTGCGCGAACGCCAGCCCAAATACGGGGGTCGCACCGAGCAGCAGCAGCCACGTATAAGTACGACGCGGCCCGAACCGGTCGCAGAGCGGTCCGACCACCAGCCGCACCAGGATCGTCACCGCGACCGCGGCGATGTTGATGTTGGCGATCTGATCCTTGCTGAGGCCGAACTCGGCCTTGATCAGCGGCATCAACGGCGCGGCGGCGAACCACGCGAAGAAGCACACGAAGAACGCGAGCCACGTGACATGGAACGCGCGCATCTGCGGCGTGGCGGAGCTGAACAGGTCGATCCGCGTGGCCTTCGGTGCGGTGGTGTCGATTCCCGGTGATGCGAACAACATGGTCGGTCCCCCATCTGCTATCGACAAAGAAAAAGCCGCCCCGACGGCGACCTTGCGGACGCATCGGAGCGGCTTCGTTGCCTATGGACGATCGGTGGATCGCCCTACGCGGTCAGGTCCCATCGTTGGAACCGGTCTCGCGATGATTTCGTGTCCGACTCCCTTGCCGAACGATGCGAAGATGACCGAAGTGGCCCCATCGCGCAAGCGTCATTTCGCAGGTGCAGCAGATTTGGGTTTGGCGCCTGAATTATCGCCTTCCCCTACCGTGTTTCCCCGCGAAGGCGGGGACCCAGACTGGGCTCCCGCCTTCGCGGGAGAACAAGGAGGTGCAGGGCCGCTTGCCGTCAGGGCAACCCGGCCAGATATCCCTCGATATCATCTGGATCAAACGCGCGCCGGTCGAAGAACGCATCGCGCCCAAGGATCAACCGCCCCTGAGTCGACCCCGCACCGATGCTGTCCGCGCCGATCGCTCCCTCCAGTTTCGAACTCGCATTGGGCAACGGCGCGCCCGACCCGGCCAGCGCGGCGCGGTAAATGTCCGGTCGGAACACCCCTTGCGCGATGTCCGCCTCCTCCGCCGAGAACGGCGTACCGTCCCACCGCACCATCTGCGAATACAGCCAGGCCGCCTGACTGCGCCACGGGAAGTTCGCCGCCTCGCGGTACTGGAACATGAAGTCGGGAACGTGGATCGGCACCGCATCCTTCACCAGCCGCACCCGGTCGCCGATCGCGCGCGCCACCGCATTGACCGGCGCATCGAGATAGTCCGCGCGAGACAGGATCGCGGCATTCGTCTCAAGCGTATCCGGATCGACGAACTGCGCAGCCGCAGCGTGGAGCGCGCGGATCAGCCGGTGGACCACGTCGCCGCGCTCGACCAGTGTGGCCTCGCGCATCGCCAGCACCTTCTCGACCCCACGCCGCCAGACCTGCGCCGTCACCAGCGCGATCCGCCCGACCCCGCGATCGACTGCCACCCCGTTCCACGGTTCGCCGACGCAGATACCGTCGACCTCGCCCGCCGCCAGCGCATCGGCGGCGAAGGTCGGGCTGGTCGTGACGATCTCGACGTCGGTATCCGGGCGGATGCCGACCGCAGCGAGCCAGTAGCGCAGCATGTAATTATGGCTCGAATAGCGATGCACCACGCCGAACCGCAGCCGCCGCCCGGTCGCGGCGCGCACGACCGCCACCGCCTTCAACCGCGCGCCGAGCAAAACGGGATCGCCCAACGCATCCCCGTCCAGCACCTGCGCGGCGAGCGGCAACGACAACGTGATCGCATTGCCGTTCAGCCCCAGCACGAACGGCACCGACATCGCTACCGCCGGCCGTCCGCGCCCGAGCGCCGTCGCGATCGCCAGCGGCGCGACCATGTGCGCAGCGTCGGTATGCCCGTACAGCAGCCGATCACGCACCGTCGCCCAGGTCATGTCGCGGACCAGTTCGATCTCCAGCCCCTCCGCCTCGGCGAACCCGCGTTCGCGCGCGAGGATCGGCAGCGCCGCATCGACCAACGGCAGGAAACCGATGCGAACCCGGTCGAGCGCCATCACAAATCTCCCATGAGCGCATCGCTGGTGATGATCGCGTCGGCGATCTCGACGATCCGGCGGTTGGATCGCATCGCCTGCGCGCGCAGCAGGCCGTACGCGGTCGGTTCGTCGATCCCGCGGCGCTTCATGACGATCGCCTTGGCGCGGTCGACCGTAGTGCGATCGGCCAGCGCGCTGCGCGCTTCGTGTAACTCCGCCTGCAACCGCGCGAACGCCTGGAACCGCCGGATCGCGAGGTCGATGACGGGCTTGATCCGCTGCTTGGCGAGCCCATCGACGATATACGCCGACACGCCCGCATCGACCGCGGCGTTCGTGGACTCCGCATCGCTTTGGTCAACAAACATCGCGATCGGCCGCGCCAGCGCGCGCGACACCGCGAAGAACTCCTCGAGTACGTCACGGCTCGGATTTTCGAGGTTGATCAGCACCACTTCCGGCGCGGCTTTCTCCAGCGCGGCGACCATCCCGATCGTTCCATCGATCACCACGAGATCGTCGAGCCCCGCCTCACGCAGGCCGTCGGAAATGATCGCAGCACGCGTGGTACTCGTGTCGATGATCGCGATGCGCATCGCCGAGGCTTATTACGCGCCGTCACGATTGGCGAGGCCGTGTCGGCGATTTTGGCAGCATGGGCTCGTCCGAAGCGACTGCCCATCGGACTATAAAGAGCCTCTGTCGTTCCCGCGATCCGGTGGTGGCGGCACTGCCGCGTTGCCCTTCTGATCCGACCGCGTCATTGTCGGTGCAATCAGGGGAGAATCGCGTGCGCAAGAACATCTGGCGAGCGTATGGGCTCGCGGTGCTGCTCGGATCGGCGGCCACCGCGCAGCAGCAGCCGGCCCCTGCCGATGACCCCCTTGCTGGTACCGCGCAGGGGGACGTGTCGGTCACGATCTACAATAACGACGTTGCGCTGGTGCAGGACATACGGTCGCTGTCTCTGCCGAACGGGCGGGTACGGCAGAGCTTCCCCGACGTGAGTGCATCGATCCGGCCGGAGACGGTATCGCTGACGGTGCCCGATGCCGCCATCGTCGAGCAGAACTTCGACTATGATCTGCTGAGCCCGTCGAGCCTGATGGAGAAAGCGGTCGGCGAGACGATCACGCTGGTGCGTACCAATGCCGCTACCGGTGCGGAGACTCGCGACCGTGCGAAGGTGCTGGCGGTCAATGGCGGTGTCGTCATCGAGGTCGGAGGTCATGTCGAGGTGCTTCGCGACGACGGACTGCCGGTGCGTGCGATCTTCGACCGGGTGCCCGACGCGCTGCGAGCCCGCCCGACGCTGTCGGTGACGCTCGCCAGTACGCGCGCGGGATCGCGGCCGGCGACACTCTCCTACCTGAGCCGTGGGCTGGGCTGGAGCGCCGACTATGTGGCGCTGTTCGATGATAAGAGCGGGAAGGTGGACGTCCAGGGCTGGGTGACGCTGAAGAACACCAGCGGGACGACGTTCGGCAACGCCAGGACGTTGCTGGTCGCCGGCGAGGTCGGCAGCGCCGACGATGACGGGAACGGCAGTTACGCGCCACGCCGCCGCCGCATGACGACGACCCGGCCCGGGACCGAAAGCAGCGCGCGCGAGCAACTCGGTGACTTTTATCTATACCCCTTGGCCGAGCCGACCACGATCGCCGACAAACAGACCAAGCAGGTCAGCTTTCTCGACGCGAAGGGCGTGGCCGCAAGCGCTGGCTACCGGTTCGAGAATGGCTGGCTCGGCAGTTCGGATGAGCCGCGCAGCGCGCAGTCGGTGCTGCGCTTCAGCAACTCGGGAGCGGCAAGCCTCGGCGACGCGCTGCCGGCGGGGGTGGTGCGGGTATACGTCCGCGATGCGCGTGGCCAGCCGCAGTTCACGGGCGAGAACCGTATCGAGCATACCCCGCAGGGATCGACCATCGCACTTCCCACCAGCGATGCGTTCGACGTGAAGGTGCAGCCCACCACCGTCTCGCGTACGCGACAGGGAGACAGCCGCTGGCGCACGGCGATGCGGTACAAGCTGACCAACGCGCGCGCGCGGCCGGTGACGGTGGAACTCGTGCAGGGCGGGCTCGACTGGGGCGACGTGCGCGTCGTCGCGGACAGCGCCAAGGGAGAGCGCCGGGACGCCGGCACGCTGGCGTGGCAGGTCATGGTGCCGGCGAACGGCAGCGCGACGGTGACCGCGACCTTCGATACCCGCTACTGATGCGGCGTCTGCCGCTGCTTCTGCTGGAGGTCCTGCTGCTGTCAGGCATGCTGCTGGCGGGCGAGGCTGAGGCGCAGACGATTGTCACCTCGTCGGCGCCCGATCGCGTTGCGCTGACGGTGTACCGTTCGCCCTATGGCAGGGGGGCGATCAACCTGCAGTATCTCGGCGGCTTTGCGCTGGTGACCGAAACGCGCCGGGTGCGATTGCCACGCGGACCCGCGGTGCTCCGCTTCGAGGGCGTGGCGGAGGGGATCGTGCCGGTCAGCGCCATCGTCGACGGCCTGCCCGGCGGCACGATCGAGAAGAACCGCGACGCCCGCCTGCTGTCACCGGCCTCGCTGGTCGATGGCACGCTTGGTCGCGAAGTGACGCTGACCCGCACCGACAAGGCGACCGGACGGCTGGTGGATGAACCCGCGACGATCGTCGCAGGCCCGACACCGGGTGTCATCCTGCGCACGACTGCCGGGATCGAGGCGTTGCGCTGCTCGGGTCTGGCGGAGCGGCTGAATTTCGGCCGCGTGCCCGCGAGCCTGTCGAGCAAGCCGGTGCTGAGCGTGACGACGACCAGCCCAAGCGCGCGCACGGTGACGGTCCGGCTGTCCTATCTTTCTTCGGGGTTCGACTGGCGCGCGAGCTATGTCGCATCGCTGGCCACCGACCGGCGAACGGTCGACCTGTTCGCCTGGCTGACGCTCGCCAACGGCAATCCAGAGGTATTCTCGAACGCAGACGTTCAGGCCGTTGCAGGCCGGCTCAACCGCGTCGCGGTTCCGGCGATCCCCGCGGCGGCTGGCGCCCTGCGGCTGGTCTGCTACCCGCTCGGCACGACGACCTCGGACCTACGCGAAACGCAATTCGAGCCGGCCGAGGAGATCGTGGTAACCGCGTCGCGAGTGATGTCGTTCGCGCTATCGGCGCCGCCGGCACCACCTGCGCCGCCACCGCCGCCCCCACCACCGCCGCCCGAGGATCTCGGCGATCTGAAGCTGTATCGCGTGCCGACGCCGACGACCGTTGCGGCCCGGGGGCAGAAGCAGGTTGCTCTATTGGTCCAGAAGACGGTGCCGGTCGAACGCCGCTACCGGCGGGCCGTGTATCCCGGCCAGCAACTCGACGGTGTGCCAACCTCGATCGTGCTGGTGCTGAAAAACGATAAGCAGGGCGGCTTGGGCGTGCCGCTGCCCGCCGGCAGCACCGCGCTCTACGCGGAGCGGGCAGGCGCACGACTGCTTCTCGGTTTGGGAGCGATCGGCGACCGCACCATCGGCGAGACGGTTCGCCTTGCAGCCGGCGTGAGCACCCAGGTGACGCTTACCCAGGCGGTAGTGCCGCTTCGCGCGCCGGCAGCGACCGCGCCGGGAGCCGGGGGTTCGCACGAGGCGGCGATAACCGCAACCAACAGCACCGCGTTCCCGGTGCTGCTCGACGTGCCGATCGGCGCAGCGGGGCAGGCGATCGAAGCCGACGGGCAGGAGGTCGGCCGTACCGATGGGATCGCCACCTGGTCGCCGCTGCTGCCGCCGGGTGGCAAGGCCGAGTTGCGCTACCGCTACTGACGGTCGAACTTCGAGCGCGGGCCAGTTTCCTTCACGGCCGACCCTCTCGCGTAATCTCGCTATGGTCGTCGATCTGAACACCGAACGTGGAAATTGACATGGTGACCGCGAACGTCCGGTCGTCGGTCGTATGGCGCGGGCCTAAGCCTCTGGGGGACATGGCCCGTACAAGGTATCGATCTGGGCGGCGTTTGCCTTGAGCGAGCCGAGCTTCGCCGTCGCGCGCAACGCGTCGGTGACCGCATCAGTGGTCGCCAGCGGCAGTGGCACGCGTTTGCCGCTCTTGCAGGTCCATTGCGTCCCGTATCGCTGCCGACCAGACAGCTTGAGCTGGACGCGGTCCGTCAACATCGCAAAGTTGCGCGGATCGATCTCGTCTTTGGCCGCTAGCGGCGTCATGAGGCGCAACGCCGTCAGCTGGAAGGCAGGATTGGCGTCCGCATGCTGGACAAGCAGCCAAGCGGCGCTGGATGCCTCGCCCCCTACCGTCGAACGCGTCGGCCAGCCTTGATGCGCGACCTTGGCGGATAGCCATGCCGTATTCGCTTGATCGCGATCGTCCAGGGCACGCAGAAGAATGCCTTCGTACGCGATCCGTTCGAGCGACGAATAGGTCGCGGTTTGCCCCTCGTGGCGCTGGCTTTCGACCCATGCGAACCGCAATGCCTGCTCCCCCATCGGTCGGGTGCGCAACTGCTCGGCATACGCGCCGTGATCGATCACCTGCCGCTCCACGAGCGCGGTCGCACGGATAATACCCAGGGCATAGGGCCGGACGCGATCGAGCGCAGAGGAAAAGGCCGGCCATGTCACGTCCGCCGGTATCGGCAGGCGGACGAACTGACGGCACGGTGCAGGCCGAGCATAGACGTCCGGACCTGGGTCGAAGGTCTGGCCCATCGCCGCCAGCCGGTCCTTCATCGCGGCACGCGACTGGTTTTCACACCCTTCGTTCCACTTCAAAGCGGTAACGAACGCCTGTTTGTCGCCATCGGTCGCGTCGGCAAACCGCCCGCGCAACCATCGATAGTCGCCGTCCTCGACGACGCCGTTATGCAGGAAAGAGGAGAGGGCAGGTGGAACACTCGACGGCTGAATCGCTGCACCTGCCGGAGCCGATCCGATGAGTAGGGCGCTCAGACCGATCTGGAATGCTCGCACATATATTCTCCGCCAGCGTCAACGCTTCGATGCGGCGGGCCAAGGGAAAACGCAACTGCGCCAACGACGTTCGATGGCGGCTTCGACGTCGTATCGGAAAGCGACGTGGCGGCGCACCCCCTTGTCGCCATTCGGACAGCGGATCCGCTTCACGTCGATCTTCCGCAGCGTGCGTACTTACTGGCACAGTTTCTTCAATGCGCCGGCCAGGGCATCCATATCCGCCATCGTATTGAACAGCGCGGGGGTCACCCGGACGCACGCGCCTCCTGCGGGGCCATCGCGATAGACGGTGAAGATCCGAAATTCCTCGAGCAATCGTTTCGACACCGCGATATTGTCTGCAGTGCTGGTCTGTCCTTTGAGACGGAAGGACGTGATCCCGCCGTGGAGCGTGGCGTCGTCCGGGGTCAGGATTTCGATGCCGGTCAGTGGCCGCACTTGTTCGACCCATCGATTGCGAAGTGCGGCGAGGCGATCGGCGCGGCGCTTGCTGCCGATCGTGTCCTGAAATGCCAGCGCTGCGGGGATCGTCAGGGGCGCGGCGAAATCGACCGTGCCGGTGTGGATGCGCGCGTTGATGGTGTCGCGGTCGGATGCGGGATTGGCAGGGTCGCGGTCGATCGCCGACAGCGCGCGCTGCCGGATATGGATCGCGCCGACGCCCAACGGCGCGCCGAGCCATTTGTGGCAGTTTATGCCGACATAATCGCAATCGAGATCGGCGAGCGTCATGTCGAGCTGGCACCAGCTATGCGCCGCATCCACGATCGTCGCGATGCCGCGAGCGCGCGCCATCGCGGCGATCTCGCGCACTGGCAGGACGAGGCCGGTGCGATGGCTGAGATGGGTGAGCAGGATCAGTTTCAGGCGCGGATTCGCCTCCATCGCGGCTGCATAGGCGTCGATGAGCGATTGGCGCGTGGCGGGCTGGGGCAGGGCGATCCTCACGACCGTCACGCCGCGCCGCGCCCTCAGGCTATCCATGCACGCCTGCATGCTGTCATAGTCGAGGTCGGCGTAGAGCACCGCGTCGCCGGGTGTCAGTGCGTTATAGCCGAGGATCAGCGCCTTCAAGGCCTCGGTCGCGTTGCGGGTGAAGGCGATTTCCTCTGCGGGCACCCGCACCGTGGCGGCCAGCGCGTCGCGCGCGGCCATCCAGTCCTTCATCATGCCACGTCGGGTATAATAGCTGGTGTCGCGGTTCACCCGCTCGAGATTGCGTTCATACGCCTGGAGCACGGGGCGGGCCATCATGCCCCAATTGCCGTTCTCGAGCTGGATCACCTCGCGCGTGACATCATAGTGTGCCGCCACGCCCTTCCAGAACGCGTCGTCCTCGGTCGCCGACGAATGTGGAAAGGCGCTCGCCGGAACTGCCGCAACGGCGGCGGCTCCGGTCAGGAACAGGCGGCGGTCCATGACAGTCGCGACGATACCGGACATCAGAAGCTCATCCCCATCCGCACGTAATATTGGCCGCCATCGGTATCGTAAGGCGCATTGCGTGAATAGATCAGGCCGCGCACCGCCTGGTTCGTCGCCTCGTCCGGATAGGTGTTGGCGACGTTCTCCGCGCCGACCCGCAGCGTGAAATGATCGTCGAACTTGTACGCAGCCGACACGTCGAACAGCGCGATCGAACCGAAGCGCTGGAACAGTTCGCCGGTCGCGTTGCCGGTGACGTCGGTCCAGGCGCCGTAATACCGCGCCCGCGCAAGGAGCGACAGCGCGCCGATGTCGTAGCCCAACGTCGCGGTGCCGTTATGCTTGGGCAGGCGCTCTTCGAAGATCCGCCTTTGCGTGTCGTTGGGGATCGCGGCGCTGGTACCGCTGCGCACATTGGTCTGGTTGTAGTTGTAGGCGAGGCTCAGATTGGCGCGGCCCGGTCCGACGCGGTGGCCATAGCCGACCACCGCGTCGATGCCGCGCGTTCGGGTGTCGAAGTCGTTGGTGAAATAACTGACCGCCGTGAAGCGCTGCGGGTTCGCAAAATTGGCCGGCACCGCGAAGGTGCGGGACTGGCTGAAGCGGTTGTCGACGTCGATCTGGTAGAGGTCGACGCTTGCCGTCAGGCCGAAACGGCTCTGGAAGGTCAGGCCGGTGGTCGCGGTCTTCGACGTTTCCGGGGTCAGCGGCGTGGCGCCCAGCGCGATCGCCAGCGGATCGCTGGGCGACAGGCGGCCCTGATTGAAGACCTGCAACGTGGTGGTGTCTAGCCCCTGCGTGGTCTGCGACGTGTTGAGCTGCGCCGGCGTCGGTGCGCGGAAGCCGGTGGAATAGGTGCCGCGCGCAGCGATGCCCTTCACCGGTTCGAACCGTGCCGACAGCTTGTAGTTGAACGTGTCGCCGAATGCAGAGAAGTCCTCGTAGCGGCCGGCGGCCCCCAGCGTGACGCTCTCGATCGGCTGCCATTCGAGATCGACGTAGCCGGCATAGCTGGTCTGGTCGAAGGTACCGGCAAGCGCGGGGCTGAAGCCTGGAAAGCCGTTGGAATTGGGCGCGAGACCGGTCGCCGCGCCCGCACCGATCGCGTAGGATGCGGGATCACCGGCCGACACCTGATAGGTTTCGCGGCGACGCTCGGCACCGAACGCGACGTTGACCGGCTCTGCCGTGCCGACCGGAAGGCGATAGACGAAATCGGCGTTCAGGTTGAATTCGCGCTGCTCGAGGCGGCCGAGATAGAAGCTGGTCGGGCTTGCCGGACCGAGCGAGGCGTTGAGGCTTTCGTTCAGCGTATAATCGATCCGGCTCCGTCCGAACGCGGCGCTCAGATCGTAGCTGAACCGGTCGCTCAGATCGCCGCGCAAACCGGTATCGCCCTGATAGTCGCTGTACGTCGTACCGAAGCGCGGCGAGAAGCCGACCGGATAGACGCTGTTGAACGAAAAGCCCGGAAACGCGCTGCTCGCGCCGTACACGCTGCTGGTGCCGGCCGGATTGCGCCAGTTGAAATCGGTGACGCCTTCGCCGCTTTGCGCCGTGCCGAAGACGTACAGCTTGGCGGCGTTGCTGAACGCATAATTGGCGTCGAGTGCACCGCGGATACGCTCTTCGTCGGGCTGGCCCCAGCGCTGAACCGGGTTACGCACGGACAGAGTGGGGTTGGCCGCCTGGAAGGCGATGGCGTCGGGGCGCTGGCGCGTACGCGATGTCGCCTCGCTATGATCATATTCGCCGGTGACGGCCAGCGTGCCGCGATCGCCGAGCGCGATGCCGCCCCGTGCACCGGTCTGATATTCCTTGCCGTCGCCTTTGTAATATTGGGAATATTGGCCGAACGCATCCATCCCGACGGTGTCGTCGAGGATGATGTTGACGACGCCGGCAATCGCGTCCGAGCCATATTGCGCGGACGCGCCGTCGCGCAGCACTTCGATCCGTTTGATCGCGAGTGACGGGATGCCAGCAAGATCGGGCGCCTGCGCGCCGCGTGTGCCGAGCAGTGCGGAACGGTGATAGCGCTTGCCGTTCACCAGCACGAGCGTCTGATCGGCGGACAGGCCGCGCAGGCTCGCCGGGCGCACGAACGCCTGACCGTCCGCTGCAGGAAGGCGCTGGACGTTGAACGAGGGCAACAACTGCGCCAGCGTGTCGGACAGGTCGCCCGACACGCTCGATCGCACCGCGTCGCCGGACAGGACGTCGACGGGCGCGAGCGTATCGAACTGGGTGCGCGATCGATCACGCGTGCCGGTGACGACGATCTGGTTCTCGGTATCCGCGCCATCTGCGGTCCCGGCTGCGGTGCCATCTGCGGTCCCGGCCGCGGTGCGATCTGCGGTACGATCTGGGCCCCGATCTGTGGGCAACGACGGGGTAACGTCCCGCGCCGTCTGCGCAAGCGCAGGCGTGCCGGCGAGCAGCGCAATCAGCGCGCTGCTGGTGGTGTGTTTCATGATGCCCCTAACGGTTGTCGACTTGGTATGCCGGCCTGAAGGGGCAGCTAGGCCGGGCGCATTTCATCGTGATGACGGGCCGGCGGCATTTCGATGACGCAATGATAGCCGCCTACACTCAGCACGATCGGCCGTGGGTCTCCGAATCCGCGACACGACGGAGACGCCTTCCAAGGTCGAAAGAAGTGTATTGCAACATATTGCGCAATATGTTGTATACCGTTTTCTAGTCAAAGGGGTCCAAATCGAAATGCGCTATCGACCGTCCTCGCTTGCAATACTCTCGGCTCTGTCGTTGCTCTGTCCGACGACCGCCTTTGCCGATCCACCCGCCATATCCGCGACCGAAAAGGCTGCGATCGTTGCGTCGCTGAACAGCGCGCTGGAGGCAAATTACGCGTTCCCGAACATGACCCGGAAAATCGGCCCGGTGCTTCGCGATCATCTGGCAAAGGGCGATTACGACGCGATCACGACCAAGGACGATCTGGCCCACCGCCTGACCGACGATCTCCTGAAGATCAGCGGCGACCTGCACTTCTTCGTCGGCGTCGATCCGAAATGGGTTGCCGACTTTCGGACAAAGGACGTGCCGGCGCGCAAGGCCGAGATCGGCAGAGCCGAACTTGCGAAACTCGAGGAAAGCAATTTCGGCTTCGACCAGGTCAGCCGCCTGAGCGGCAATATCGGCTATATCCGTTTCAGCTATTTCGCCGACCCGGTGCTTGCCTATGATACTGCCGCGGCGGCGATGCGCTTCGTCCAGAACAGCGATGCGGTGATCCTCGACCTGCGATACAATAATGGCGGGTATCTGGAGATGGCGCAGTTTCTCGCGAGCTATTTCTTCCCCGGCGACAAGGATCAGCTGCTCTTCGATTATGATTACAACGAAGACGGCAAGCGGATCGCGCGCGGGCAATGGGTGCTGCCAGGGTTGCCCGGCAAGCGCATGGTCGACACGCCGCTCTATATCCTGACCGGTTCGACATCCTTCTCGTCGGCAGAGTGGTTGTCCTACGCGATGAAGAAGCTCGGCCGGGCGACCTTGATCGGCGCACGGACCGCGGGCGGCGCGCATCCGGTGGCGCGTAAACCGGTCGACGACGACCTGTTCGTGCAGGTGCCGATCGGTCAGATTCGCGACCCGGTGGATCATGGCGATTTCGAGGGGACCGGGGTGCAGCCCGATATCGAAAGCCCGTCGATCGACGCATTGCCTTTGGCGCATAAGCTCGCGTTCGAAAATCTGGCGAAGGCCGACACGGTAAAAGGACGGGATTATGCCTGGCTCCTTCCCGCCCTGACGGCGAGCGTCCACCAGCCCGATGTCGATCCCGCCCAGATGCGAAGAGCGGTCGGGAAATATGAGGGGCGCGAGATCGTTCTGGAGAACGGTACGCTCTTCTACATCTGGCGGACGCGGCTTCGCGTTGCGCTGCAGCCGCTTGGCGCGGACCTGTTCGCAGTGGAGGGGGTGTCGGATTTCCGCTATCGGCTGAAGCTCGACCGCGGCAGGGCGACTGCGCTGGAGCGCGTGAACAAGGACGGTAGCATGCAGACGTACAAACGCCTTGGCTGAGCGGAGGACCAACCCGCCGGCGATCGACGATGTCGCATTTCTCGGCCGTACGGTCGAACGACTTAGCGTACTGATCGCCGAACAATCGAAAGCGGTGTTCGACGATCGGGGGATCGTCATCCCGGTGCGCTCATGTTCGCTTGTGACCGTGCTTGCGAAACTGGGCGCGGCGTCGGCGTCGGATCTGGCGAGAGAGCTCGGTCACTCGCATCAGCTCGTGATGCAAAAGATACCCAAGCTCGTCAGTCTCGGGTTGATCCGGGATCGCACCGATGACGACGACGCGCGCCGACGCCTGTTCCAGTTGACCGACAAGGGCGTCGAGCAGTTCGCGAAATTCGAACAATGCACGGTGCTGCTCCGCACCGCCTATGCGCGGTTGTTCGCCGACGTGGGTGACGTGAAAAATCTTGTCGAGCGAACGACTGCTGCGCTCGACGACACCCCGCTGCGCGATCGTGTGGATCCGGGCGACTAGGGTGCGGCTGACAATCAGTCAAAACAGGCTGGCCGTCCCAAGCGATGTCGAAAATGTACCAATCCGCATGATTCGGTCGTGAAAGAAACGCCGGACGCAGCCCCTCTGACGTCGCGATCTTCAATTCAGGATCTGTAGCGTCAGGTGCGGACCGCGCATGAGAGTCTGATCGCCGCGCGCGATGTGTTCGTTGTCGCCGGGCAGGGACGCGGCGGAGCAGATCACGCGTTCGATCGGCGGCGTGACGCAGATCGGTTATCCGCTCGATCTAAACCTCGAAGCCTGTGATCCGTGCCCGTCAAAGCCCGATGCTTGTTGCGAGGTGCTCGATTCAGCTCCAGTGACGCAGTGCCCCTGTATCCATGTGCACGAAACCGTCGTTCGGGTAATAGCCCACGCCCCCACCGCGCAGCGACAAGGCGGCGCTTCGGAGATGACTGAGCGGCACCCCGGGAATCGCGATATCTGTCGCTTTGCCGAGCATGTGCTGGCTTTTGCTGGCGACGCCGTGCGACCGAGCATGGAGCGCGCGGTTGGTCTTCGGGCTCCGATACCCCGAGACCAGCTTCAGCGCCTTGCGCGGCGGCACGTCGAGCCGATCGCGGACCCGCACCAACAGATCGAGGAGCCCGGGGTCCATTTTCCGCGTCGCTCCGGTACGCCAATCGCGCATGGCGTGATTGAGTTCGGCAAGGCCGTCCGCGCGATAGCGGCCATTGGCGAAGAAACAGGCGTCGTAGCGCTCGCCGTTGTGCGGATTGACCAGTACGAGCCGGCGCTCGGGCGCGCGCGCGGAAACCCGTTCCGACAAGGCGGCCGTAACGAGCGCGGCGACACCGCCGTTGATCAGATCGCGGCGGGAAAACAAGGCGTTGGACAAATGTCGGTTCCGGTCAAAGAGTGGCTCCAACCTTAGGGCATGACAGTGCGCGTGTTCCTTAATGGTGTGCGCGTTCGTCGCATCCATTCCACCGTTCGCCTGATTGTCGGCTGCTGAGCGGGGGGCTTCTCGACAAAGTCACGTCGTTCGCTGGCTGGCTTATGAAAAACACACCTTTTCTCCGAAGGCGCGACGGAAACGGCGTCCGGGGTCGTTGAACCAGGCATGACGCCGCGCAACCGGCGTCGATCACGTCAGGAGGTAAGTCATGAAAAGCTCGTGCTGGCCGCACTGGCGGTCGGAACCGCCATCCCGACGGCAATGCCCGCCGAAGCGCGGCAGGGCTGTGGCCCCCGGTTTCACCGCGGCGCTTATGGTCGCTGTATTCCCAATCGCGTAGGGCGCGTCGTGGTCGTGCCTGCGCCGCGGGTCGGCGTCTACTACCCCGGTCGCGGCTATCGGCATGCCAACCGCTATTGGGGGCATCGCTATCGCTGGCATGGCGGCTGGCGGTATCGTTAATCGACGATGGACATCATGGCGGCGCGAAAGACCAGGCTTGCTCGATCGCGATCCGTATACCCCCTTTAATCAGGCGGGATGGGTCCTAGCGCGGCTGGGCGATCAGCTATTGGCGGTCGAAGCCTGCGTGTCCTTTTCCGGTGCTTCGAAGGTCGCCCAGTCGCCTTCGCCGGCTGGGCGCGGCGGGGGGCCGGCGATGCCGTCGGGCTCCTCGATCGCACCAATCCGCCGACGATGAAGATGGACCTTCGCGATCATGTTGGCGGAGATCGGGGCGGTGATGAACAGGAACAGCGCGATCAACAGTTCGTGGGCCGTCCAGATGCTGAGCCGTCCCTGGAAATAGATCACCGACGCGAGCAGCAGCGAGCCGAGCCCGAGCGTCGTCGCCTTGGTCGGGCCGTGCAGCCGCTCCATCGTCGAGGGCAGGCGGACAAGCCCCCAGCTGCCGATCAGGACGAAGGTCGCGCCGAGCAGGACCAGCGCGACAACGATGATATCGACCAGCATGCTCATTCGACGATATCCCCGCGCAGGATGAACTTGCAATAGGCGATGGTGCTGACGAAGCCGACCATCGCCAGCAGCAACGCCGCCTCGAAATAGGTGTCGCTGCCGCCGGCCATGCCGACCAGCACGATCAGCGCGATCGCATTGATGACCATCGTGTCGAGCGCGACGATCCGGTCGCCGAGCGCCGGCCCCTTGAGCAATCGCCACCCATTGAAGAGCAGCGCGAGCGCGACGCACCCGAACGCGATCCCAAGCGCGATGCCGATCATGCGAATATCCTTTGCAGCCGCGCCTCGTAACGGGTCTTGATCCGCGCGATCTCGGCCGCCTCGTCACCGACGTCCAGCGCATGGACCAGCAGCGATCGGCCGTCGGCGGACACGTCGGAGGAGACCGTCCCCGGCGTCAGGCTGATGGTGGCGGCGAGCACGGTCACCGCCTCGGGCGTCCTCAGCGCGATCGGGACGACCAGCCAGCGCGAGCGCAGATCGCGGTTGCGCCGGAACAGGATCAGCCGCGCGACCTGGAAATTGGCGACGACGATGTCGAACAGGACGATGACGCAATAGCCGAGCAGCGCGCGGCCGAACCGGACGCGCGGGCGATCCGGCCAGAACGGCTCGGTAAACTTGGGCAGGACAAGCCCGAACACGGCGCCGAGCAGGATGCCGCCGACCGTGACGGTGTTGGCCATCAGGAGCCAGACGATCAGCAGCATGATCGACAAAGCGGGATGCGGCAGGAGGCGCTTCATCATCGTGGCCCTCCCCCCAGCACCGCGGCACTGTACCGGTCGGGGGCGAAGATCTGCGCGGCGGTCTGCTCGGTCTGCTCCGTCGCCCAGCCGGCGCCCAGCGTCAGGAGCGCGAGCAGCGCGATCAGCGCGGCGGGCGCGACCAGTTCGGCTCGCGACCGGTCTGCGCCGGCGATCGGATCGGCGTCGGACGCGGCCGCCTTCCAGAAGATCGCGCTGCCGCTGCGGGCGAAGCCGATGACGCCGACCAGCGTCGTGCCCAGCACCGTCGCCCAGATCGCCACCCACGCGGGTGCCGTAAACGTCGTCTGGAGGATGAACAGCTTGGCGACGAAGCCCGACAGCGGCGGCAGGCCGACGGCAGCGATGGTCGCCGCGAGGAACAGCAGCCCCGTGGCCTGCTGATCGGCGAAACGCGGGCTGGGTGCGGTCGCGTCGCCATATTGGCCGCGCCGCCGCAGCGTCGCATCGGCGACCAGGAACAAGGCCGCCCCGGCCAGCGTCGCGTGGACCAGGTAGAAGAGTGCCGCCGCGGTGGTGGCCTGCGTCCAGCACGATACGGCGAGCAACAGCGTGCCGGTCGACCCGAGGATCGCGAAGGCCGCCTGCTCGCGCATCGCCCGCGCGGCGAGCACGCCGGCAAATCCGATCACCGCCGTCAGGACCGCGGCGGGTAGCAGCCAGGGCGCCGGCACCCACGCCGCGGCGCCTGCGGACTCGCCGAAGATCAGCGGCACCGTGCGGATCATCGCGTAGACCCCAACCTTCGTCATGATCGCAAACAGCGCCGCGACCACCGGCGTCGTCGCCGCATAGGTGCGCGGCAGCCACAGATGGAGCGGCACGACCGCGGCCTTCAGCGCGAACACGGTCAGCAGCAGCAGGCCGGCAAGGCGGATCATGCCCTGGTCCTGTGCACCGAGCAACGCGATCCGGCGCGACAGATCGGCCATGTTGAGCGTGCCGGTCAGGCCATAGAGCAGCCCGAGCGCGATCAGGAACAGCGCCGACCCGACGATGTTGACGATGACATAGGCAACCCCGGCCTTCAGCCGCGCGGATCCCTGCCCGTGCAGCATCAGCCCGTAGGAGGCGATCAGCAGGACCTCGAAGAACACGAACAGGTTGAACAGGTCACCGGTCAGGAACGCGCCGTTGAGACCGAGCAGCTGGAAATGGAACATCGGATGGAAATGCCAGCCCTTGCGATCGACGGCGGTGACGATCGCATGGATCATCACCACCAGGGCAAGTACCGACGCCAGCACGAGCATCATCGCGGACAGCCGGTCGAGCACCAGCACGATCCCGAACGGCGCCGGCCAGCCGCCGAGGGGATAAGCGCGGATCGCATCGTCCTGCGCGATGCCGAACAGCATGAGGGCCGCGATCAGCATCGCGACGCACCCGGCGAGCGACAGCGCCACGCCGACGCGGCGACGCCGGCGCATCGCCAGCAGCGCGAGCGGCGCGACGATCGCGGGAATGACGACCGGCGCGATCACCAGCTGGTCGATCGCCATCATGACGGGCTCTCGTCTTTCGCGGGGTCGGCAAGACCGTCGACCTGATCCGAACCGCTCTCGAGGAAACTGCGGAGCGACAGGATGACGACGAGCGCGGTCATGCCGAAGGTGATGACGATCGCGGTCAGCACCAACGCCTGCGGCAGCGGATCTGCATGCTCGGTCACCCCCTTGGCGAACAGCGGCGGACGATCGACGACCAGCCCGCCTATCGCGAACAGGAACAGGTTCACCGCATAGGACAGCAGGGTCAGCCCCAGGACGACCTGGAAGGTCCGGCCGCGCAACGACAGATAGACGCCGCCCGCGACCAGCACCGCGATTGCGCTGGCGATCAGGAACTCAAGGCTCATCGCACCGCCTCCCGGTCGGTCATGTCGGTTTCGTCATTGACCTCGGCATAGCGCGCGGCGCGCTGGGCGACGTGGCTGAGCTGCGCCAGTGCCATCATCACCGCGCCCACGACGACGCAGGCGACGCCGGTATCGAACAGCGTCGCGGTCGCCAGCTCGACCTCGCCGACCAGCGGGACGTGGAAATAGCCGAAGCTGCTCGACAGGAACGGCGCGTCGAAGGCGAGTGAGCCGAGCCCAGTCGCGGTGGCGATCAGCACGCCGAACGCGATCAGCGGATGCTCGCCGATCCGGCGGCGCTCGTCGGTCCAGTCGAAGCCCGAGGCGAGGTACTGGAGCAGGATCGCGATCGAGAAGACCAGCGCGGCGATGAACCCGCCGCCGGGCTGATTGTGACCGCGCAGGAAGATGTAGAGGCCGACCAGCAACGCGAGCGGCATCAGCAGCCGGGTCGCCATCACGAACATCATCGGATGACGCTCCGGCGAATGCGGCATGTCCGCGCGCCATTCCCGCAGCCGCCGGCCGGCAATGCCGCGCGCTGCGGGTTCGAGCAGCGCGAAGATCGCGAGCCCGGCAATTCCCAGCACGATGATCTCGCCCAGTGTATCGAAGGCACGGAAATCGACGAGCGTCACGTTCACCACATTCGTACCGCCTCCGCCCGAATAGCTGTTCGCCCAGTGATAGGACGACACCGTGTCGCGCGTCTCCCGCGTCATGATCGCCCAGGCCGCCCAGCCGGTCCCGAGGCCCGCGACGATCCCGAGCACGGCGTCGCGCATCTTGCGGGGCGTGCTCGACAGGCTTGGCGGGGTCTTCGGCAGCAGGTTGAGCGCCAGCAGCAGCAGCAGGATCGTGACGACCTCCACCGCGACCTGCGTCAAGGCGAGATCCGGGGCGGAGAGGTGGACGAAGGCGAGCGCGATGACGAGGCCGATGACGCTGATGAACACCAGCGCCAGGAACCGCTGTCGCTGGCGGACGACCACGAGCAGCGTGGCGAGGACCAGCGCGACCCACGCGACGATCGCGACCGGCGAGGCCGGGAGCGTCGGGCGCATCCCTGCGGCAAGCCCGCCCGGAGTCCGCGCCGCATCGACGGCCAGCATTGTCGCCACCGCGAACAGCGCGAACAGATAGCGCTGGAGCGAGGCGACGTGGAGCGCGAGCGTCACCCGGCGGGTGGTGCCGACGACCGCGGCCATCGCGCGATCGAACAGCGATTTCGCATCGATCGCCGGTTTTTGGTCGAGCCATGCCGCGATCGGTGCACGTTGCCACAGCAGAAGCGCGCCGATCGCGACCGCGGCGACGCTCATCGCCAGCGCAGGGTTGATGCCGTGCCACAGCGCCAGATGCAGGTCGGGGGCCGGACCGCCGACGACCGCGGCCGTGGCTGCGGCGACGAGCGGGCCGGCGATCGTCATCGGCAGCAATCCGAGCGCGATCGCGATCAGGACCAGCAAGGCGGGCGGGGCCAGCATCGCCGCTCCCGGATCGTGCGGTGCCGGGACATCGCCCGTGCGACGCGGCCCGAAGAACTGCGCGGTCGCGTAGCGCAGCGAATAGGCCACCGACAGCGTCGCCGCGATCGTCGCCAATAGCGGCACGAGCAGCGCCTGCCCCGCAAACACGGTATGCACGCTTTGCTCGAGCATCATCTCCTTGGAAATGAACCCGCCGAGCGGCGGCAGGCCCGCCATTGCCGCGACCGCGAGCGTCCCCAGTGTCGCGGTGATCGGCATCAGCGCGGCAAGGCCGCCGAGCCGGCGGATGTCGCGCGTGCCGGTCTCGTGATCGACGATACCGGCGTTCATGAACAACGCCGCCTTGAACGCGGCGTGGTTGAGGATGTGGAAGATCGCCGCCGACGCCGCAGCGGGCGTGCCGAAGCCCAGCAGCATGACCATCAGGCCGAGCTGGCTGATCGTGGAATAGGCCAGGATCGCCTTCAGGTCGTTGCGGAACAGCGCGACGCCCGCCCCGAACAGCATCGTGACGAGGCCGGTCGAGGCGACGAGGTAGAACCACATCTCGGTCCCGGCCAGCACCGGCCACAGCCGCGCGAGCAGGAACACGCCGGCCTTCACCATGGTGGCCGAATGGAGATAGGCGCTGACTGGAGTCGGCGCCGCCATCGCGTGCGGCAGCCAGAAGTGGAAGGGGAACTGCGCCGATTTGGTGAACGCACCGAGGAGAACGAGGATCAGGATGCCGGGATAGAGCGGCGAGGCCTGGACCATATCGCCGCGATCGAGGATCGTCGCCAGATCGTACGAGCCCGCTGCCTGCCCGAGCAACAGCATCCCGGCGATGAGCGCGAGACCACCCCCGCCGGTGACCGCAAGCGCCATGCCCGCGCCCTGCCGCGCGTCGGCCCGATCGCGCCAGAACCCGATCAGCAGGAAGGACGAGAGGCTGGTCAGCTCCCAGAACACTAGCATCAGCAGGATGTTGCTCGACAGCGAGATGCCGACCATCGCGCCCTGGAACAGCATCAGGAACGACAGGAAGCGCCCGGTCGGCTCGGTCTTCGCGAGATACCCCTGCGCATAGATCACCACGAGCAGGCCGATGCCCAGGATCAGCCCTGCGAACAGCAGTGCCAGCGGATCGAGCCACAGGCTGAAATCGAGCCCCAGCGCCGGTATCCAGCCGACCCGTGCGGTCATCGGCGTACCGGCGAGCACGCCGGGTGCAGCGCCCAGCAGCAATGCGAGCCCAGCCGCACTGGCCCCGGCAGCGATCGCCATATGCGCGCGACGCGACGCGCCGGCGTTCAGCGCCAGCATCACCGCAGCCGCGAACGGCAAAGACAGCAGGGCCACCAGGACCATTCGACATTCCCCCGGAGATTAGAACGCGCAGCCATGACACGGCGCGCCGCTCAGGTCGACGTCTGCATCGACGCGCGCGCAGAGGATCGCCTCACCCTGAGTTTTTCACCGGGCCGCCTCCGTTGCTCGACGTGGATTCGATGATCGCCAGCATCCTCGCGCGGCATAGCGGCGGTACGATCATGCTGACGAACTTGCCGGAGCGGG
Organism: Sphingomonas fucosidasi; assembly: GCF_036663855.1. Taxonomy (NCBI): domain Bacteria; kingdom Pseudomonadati; phylum Pseudomonadota; class Alphaproteobacteria; order Sphingomonadales; family Sphingomonadaceae; genus Sphingomonas; species Sphingomonas fucosidasi. The sequence goes on from NZ_JAXOJR010000004.1 coordinate 82,729, forward strand.
GCCCGAATGCGACGGTGCGTCTACCCTTGACCTGACGACCCCGGAGAACCCGCCGTTGCGTACCATCGATTTCAGTTCCTGGCAGAGACTGCTCGCCACCATGTTCGGGTTGGCCCTCGTCACGCTGATCGGCGTTGGTATCCGCCTGTTGACCATGGTCACGATCCAGCAACGCCGCGAGCGCACCAACCGCCAGATCAACGAACGCCTGCGGACGCTGATCGCCGCCTACAAGACACTGGGCGGATCGTTCACGGGGACGCTCACGGTCGACCCGGCGCATCGCCGCGACCTGCACCAGCGCAGTGGGGTCGCGGCGGGGGAGGACGCGGAGGCGCTTGATCTCGGCGCGGCTGGCACCGGATCCGACCGTACGCGCCGGATCCGCGATGCCGTCGAGGCCGCGCTGTCCGACATCATTCTCCTCGGCACCGAGGAGCAGGTCCGGCTTGCCGCACAGGCCGCGCACGAACTCGTGGCCGGACGCCCCGTGCCGACGCACGCGCTGGTCGTGTCGATGCGCGATTTCATCCGCGAAGCGCTGGATCTCGATCCCATCCCCCGCGACCTGGCGTTGCCCGCACAAGGTCCGACGCGACCCTCGGGCTCGAGCGGCCGAGGGAAAGGCGAGCAAGGCAAGGCGGAGCCGGCGAGGGGAGGCGGCGGTAGCGGCGGGGGCGGCGGAATGGGAACGGGCGGCGGCTCCGCTACGAACCCGACGGACGAACAGCAGTCCAGCGATCCGTCAGACGCCCGTAAATGAAGCCAGCCGCGGCTGTTCAGACTTCTTCCAGTCCCATCGCCAGTGGTCGATCGTCGACGCGCGCGCGCGGTACGCCGCCGACGATCTGCGGATCGATCGCGAAATCGCGCGCGATCTCTCGGGCGGTCATCTTGGCGGACATCATCACCGATGGCGTGCCGCCGCCGGGCTGCGTGCCCTGGCCGACCAGATAAAGGTTCGCGACATCCTCGCTGCGGTTGTGCGGGCGGAAGAACGCGGTCTGCGTCATCCGTGGCTCGACCCCGAAGCCGTTGCCGAGATGCGATCCCAGCACCTCTTCGAAATAATCCGGCGTCACGAAGCTGCGATGGACGATCCGCTCGCGCAGGCCGGGGATGTACCCGCGCTCGTCGAGGAATTTCAGCACGGTGTCGGCAAAGCCTTCGCCGACCGCATCCCAGTCGATGTCGCTTTGGTTGTTGGGGACCGGGATCAGCGTGTAGGCGGCGTGGTGCCCGGCCGGCGCGAGGCTGGGGTCGGTGATCGTCGGGATGTGGAGATATTGCGAGAAATCGTCGGCGAGGATCTTGCGCTCGAAGATATCGGTCAGGAGCTCCTCGTAGCGCGGGCCGAGGATGATGTTGTGGTGGCGCAGATCGGGGTCGCCGTCCTGCATCCGATAGCCGAAATAGATCACCATCAGTGACATGCTCTGCTTGCGGAACTTGACCAGCGTATCGCGATTGATCCGCCGATGCGCCTTGTCGACGAGCTTCAGGTAGGTCGTCGCATAGTCGGCGTTCGAGACGACCAGATCGGCCGCCAGCGTTTCGCCGTTCGCCAGCGTCATGCCGGTCGCGACGCGCTTGCGACCGCGCTTTTCGACGTCGATCCGGTCGACCTTGGCATTCAGCCGCACCGTTCCGCCGAGTTCCTCGAACTTGCGGACCATCGCCTTGACCAACGCACCGGTACCGCCGACCGCAAAATGCACGCCCCAGGTCTTTTCGACGAAATGGATCATCGCATAGATTGCGGGCACCTTCAGCGGATTGCCGCCGATCAGGAGCGGCTCGAAGCTGAACACCTGCCGCATCTTGTCGCTCTTGAAATATTTCGAGATCAGCGAGAACAGCGGCTGGATCGCGCCGAGCTTCAACAGGTCGGGAAGGACGCCGACCATCGAGCCGAGCGAGCCGAAATAGGTATAGCCGAGCTCGAGGAAGCCGCGTTCGAAGATCGCCCGTGCGGCCTCGTGGAAGCGTTCGTAGCCGTCGAGGTCCTCAGGGGCCAACCGCGCGATCTGCGCCCGTACGTTGACCGGGTCGGCGTCGTAATCGAAGAAGGTGCCGTCGTCGAAATAGATCCGGTAGAATGGCAGGATCGGCACGATGTCGACATAGCGCTGCGTGTTGGGACCACCGCTTGCGCCCGAGACGATGCGACTCCCTTCGGCGAGCACCGATGGCGGAAAGTCCGGTTCGTTGAGCATCGCCGCGTCGCGTTCCAGCGAGAACAGCTCCTCGATGAAATGCGGGACGGTGAGCACGGTCGGCCCCATGTCGAAGACGAAGCCGTCGACGCGGCGGACATAGGCGCGGCCGCCGACATCACCGAGCTGCTCGACGACCTGCGTATCGAAGCCGAGGCTCTGCAGGCGGATCGCGCAGGCGATGCCGCCGATCCCCGATCCGATTACGATAGCGCGCTGGCGGGTCATGACGGTCGTCTTTCTTGGGATTCGGGAGAAGGTCTGTATCGTTGCGCTAGTGGTCGCCCGATCCGGCGCGATAGCCGCAGATGGGGCACCACGGCGGTATCGAGTGACTGTAACGTCTGAGCGGCGCCGGCGGGGGCATGACCGTCGAGACGATTGCAGCGAACCGGATCAAGGCCACCGACCGCCGCAGTCCGCGACGCAAGGCGCGCACATTCGGCACTGCTGCTTGTGAAACCCCGGTAATCCACTGCGTGCCGCTAAGCCCCTATCGATCGGGTCACGATACGGACTTTGGACCATGTCGTTGGGCACTGCAGTCGCTCGACCAGCGCAAGTCTTCGCTCGCCGGTCGGATCGAGGTCCGCCGTCGCACCCTCGATCGATCGAACCGGTCCTTTAGTCCGTATTGCCTGCGGAACCCCCAGTAGCGAGATCACTGACAGGCTGGCGGTGGGTGATCTCGCGCCCTGTAAGAAGGCGCTGTGACTGCGCTCCAGGCTGTCGTTTCGAGGTCCCGACCGCGTGTCGGTGGCGGGCAAACGGGAATGTAGGATGCTAGGAGAATCACGATGACATCACGGATTGCACGCACATTGGGCGTTTGCCTCGCGCTCTCGGCAGCGGTGCCGGTTATTGCGGTTGCCGCTAACCCGAAGGTTGGCGGTGCCGCCATGTACGCCAACAAGACGATCGTTCAGAACGCCTCCGCTGCCAGCAACCTGAGCACGCTGGTCGCCGCGGTGAAGGCGGCAGATCTGGTCGAGACCCTGTCCGGTCCCGGCCCGTTCACGGTGTTCGCGCCCACGAACGCGGCCTTTTCCAAGTTGCCGGCCGGGACGGTGGCGACGCTGTTGAAGCCGGAGAACAAGGCGCAGCTCGCAAGCATTCTCACCTATCACGTCGTGTCGGGTACCATCACGGCGAAGGCAGCGCTTGCGGCAATCAAGGCCGGGGGCGGCAAGGCGTCGCTCACCACCGTCCAGGGTGAGGCGCTGACCGCGCGTGTGACGAACGGCAAGATCGTGCTGACCGACGCCAAGGGTGGAACGTCGACCGTAACGACGGCAGACGTGATGCAGTCTAACGGCGTGGTCCATGTGGTCGACACCGTATTGATGCCGTGAACTGATGCCGTGAACTGATGCCGTGAACTGATGCCCTGAACTGATGCCGTGAAGCGTTGCGTGGCGTCGGCTTGTCCGGCGCCACGGATCGTCGACCAGGTCACGGGCGGTAGATGCTGGCGCCGTCATGCCGATCGGGGTTTATCGATCGGCCCCCTACAATGTCTCGGGTGCCCACCGCAGGGTGTCGATCAGGACGCGCAGCGCAGGTGTGACCTGCCGGTTCGGATAATAAAGGTAACAGCCGGGAAAGCGCGGACACCAGGCGTCGAGCACCTGGATCAGCCGACCGTCGACGATTTCGGCGGCCACGTCGTGTTCCAGCATATAGCCGAGGCCTGCACCGGCGCGGACCGCCGCGGCCGTCAGCACCTCGTCGTTCACGATAAGCTGCCCGCGCGGCCGGACCCTGATGTCGCGGCCATCGCGCTCGAACTCCCACGGCAATAGCCCGCCACCGCCCAGCAGTCGGTAGTTGATGCAAGTGTGGCTCTCCAGGTCGGCCGGAACGGCAGGCAGGGGGCGTGTCGAGAAATACTCGGGCGTGCCGACCACCAGCGTACGCAGTTGCGGGCCGACTGGCACCGCGACCATGTCGAGGTCGACCGTTTCGCCAAGCCGGATGCCGGCATCGAATCCCCCCGCCACGATATCGACCAGCCGGTCCTCGACGATGACTTCGACCGAAATTTCGGGATGCGCGCGCAGGAAGCCCGGCAAAGTCGGCGCCAAAACCGTCCGCGCCGCAGATCCGAAGGTGGTGAGCCGGATCGCGCCCGATGGCACGCCGCGCCAGTCGGCGAGTGCCGACAGGCCACGCGCCAACTCGGCCAGCGCCGGATCGAGCGACCGCAACAGGCGATCGCCAGCCGCGGTCGGGGCGACGCTCCGCGTCGTGCGCGCGAGCAGGCGCACGCCCAGCCGCTGTTCCAGGCTGCGCATCGCGTGGCTGAGCGCAGAGGGCGACATCCCGAGTTCGGCCGCGGCACGGGTAAAGCTGCGCGCGCGTGCCACCGCTGCGAAGGCCGCCAGGTCGTCGAGATCGCCCCGCTTCATTGCTGCATAATCTTCATGAGCCCTTGCTGGGAATGGGGGATAATACGCCCGGTCGACACGGTCTATCCTGGCAGCACATTCTCCCGGGAGCTACAGCAATGACTCTTTCCACCTATCGCACGTTAGGCCGCTCCGGCCTTGCGGTCAGCACGCTCGCGCTCGGTACGATGACGTTCGGCGCCGGACGCTGGGGCACCGATGAGGCGAGGTCGCGGGCGGTCTTCGACGCCTATGTCGAGGCCGGCGGCAATTTCGTCGATACGGCGGATATCTATTCGGGTGGGCAAAGCGAAGAGATGCTGGGCCGGTTCATCGCCGAGCACGGCAATCGCGAACGGATGGTCATCGCAACCAAGTCGGGCTTCCCGCGCGTCGCGGGTACGCCGCTTGCCGGCGGTAATTCCGCACGCAATATCCGCGACGGAATCGAGGGGTCGCTGCGTCGGTTGGGGACCGACTTCATCGATATGTACTGGACGCATGTCTGGGATCGAACGACTCCCGCCGAGGAAGTGCTGCGTGCGCTGACCGATGCCGTGCGGCGTGGGGACATCCTGTATTACGGCTTTTCCAACGCCCCCTCCTGGTACGCCGCACAGATCGCAACGCTTGCCCGCGCGCACGGCCTGCCGGAGCCAGTCGGGTTGCAATATGCCTATTCGCTGATCGACCGCGGGGTGGAACTCGACGTGATTCCGGCCGGACAGGCGCTCGGGCTGGGACTGGTGGCATGGAGTCCCTTGGGAGCAGGCATGCTCACCGGCAAATACGGCCGCGAGAAGCTGGCTGATGCGGGGCCTGCAGGCAGTCTGCCTGATCGCGCGGGCGACGAAGCGGGGGACAGTGCAGGGGCGGGCGCAGGGGCAGGGGCAGGGGGCGCCAGCGACGGCAGGTTGAATGGCGACAATCCGTTTGGCGGCATGCTGTTCACGGCCGCGAATTTCGCCGTCGTCGATGTCTTACGGTCGGTTGCCGCCGAGATCGGTCGGCCGATGGCGCAGGTCGCGCTGGCCTGGGTTGCCGGGCGCGTGGGCGTATCGTCGGTGCTCGTCGGCGCGAGCCGGCCCGAGCAACTGCGGGAGAACATCGCCGCGCTTGAAATCCGGTTCAGCGCCGATCAGCAGGCGCGGCTCGACGCCATCGGCGCGCCGCCGATGTTGAACCCCTATTTCATCTTCGACTTGCCGCGCTCACAGATATTCGGCGGTCAGGACGTAACAATGTGGGCGCCAAAACCCCGGTAAGGCCGACCGTCGATTGCGGGACGTGGCGACCACGTCCTGCTTCCGCCAGCTCGGCTCGCAGCGATCGTTCCCCGCGTTCGGATCCGTCTATCGGATTCCGGATACGGCGCTGGTCGGTCTCGCAAGGTGGCGATCCAGAAACTGCTGGTGGGTCGGCATTCCTGCGACTGCGTCCGCGATGCTGCTGCGGATGTTGGCCAGCACGCTGGCGAGCTTCGGCGCTCCCATGATGCTGCCCAGGCGGTGGTGATCGCGTGGGACGAGGCGCTGGCCGAGCATCACCTGCACCCAGCTGGCGACCCGGAACAGGTCCTCGCCGCCTTGATACGCCTGCGCGCCCTCGGCGAAAAGCGCGATGCGCTCGACCAGCGTGTCGGGGATGGGCATGTCTCGGCGCGCCGCCCAGAACGGCTCGGGACGTTCGTTGAGGTGGTAATGGAGGATGATGAAGTCGCGCACGCGTTCAAGCTCGGCCTGCGCCTGATCGTTGAACCGCGTCACCATCGAGGGTGCGATGCCGCCGAACGGGAAGCTCTGCATCAACCGCATCACACCGGTCATGACCAGGTGAATGCTCGTGGATTCGAGCGGCTCGACGAACCCGCCGGATAGGCTGAGCGCGACGCAGTTCCCCATCCATACCTGGCGCCGACGGCCGGTGCGGAAGCGGATCAGCCGCGGCTCGGTCAGTGGCGCGCCACCGATCGCGCCGAGCAGCCTGGCATGCGCTTCGTCGTCCGACAGGTGCTCGCTTGCATAGACCAGGCCATTGCCAACGCGGTGTTGCAACGGGATGCGCCAGCGCCAGCCCGCGTCGTGCGCGATCGCGCGCGTGTACGGATGCGCCGGCCCCGTCGCGGCGCTTTGCACGGCCAGCGCGCTGTTGGTCGGGAGCCAATGCGACCAGTCCTCGTAACCGGCGGCATAAGTGCCTTCGATCAGCAGCCCGCGAAAGCCGGTGCAGTCGATGAACAGGTCGCCTTCGACGCGCTCGCCCGAGTCGAGCACTAGGGCGCGGATGAAACCGGTTTCGCCATCGCGATCGATGCTCGCGATCCGGCCCTCGATCCGCTTCAGCCCGTTTGCCTCGCTGCGCGCGCGCAGGAAGCGGGCGTAAAGCCCGGCATCGAGGTGATAGGCGTAATTGATCTCGCCTTCGGAGGGGAGCGCGAACCGTTCCGCCTTGGCCGCCTGAAGCTCGAGGCAATAGTCGCCGATTTCGCTCGGATCGCCGGCGGCTTTGGCGGCAAGCCAGAAATGGTGGAAGTCGCCCATCCAGGTCGATTTGCCGATGTCGCCGAACGAATGGATGTAGCGATCGCCGTCGCGTGCCCAGTTCTCGAACGAAATGCCGAGCTTGAACGTGGCTTGCGTCGCGCGCATGAACTCGCGCTCGTCCAGGCCCAGGATCGTGTGGAAGGCGCGCATCGTCGGGATCGTCGCTTCGCCGACGCCGATGGTGCCGATTTCCTCGGACTCGACGAGCGTGATGTCGAGCAGCTGGCCCAATTGCCGCGACAGGGCGGCGGCGGCGAGCCAGCCCGCGGTGCCACCGCCGGCAATGACGACTTTCTTGACGCGCTGCTCGACCATGATCGGCTCCTATCGGTTGATGCGCTGGAGGATTTTAGCGCGCAATCGACGCGCCGACATCGGATCCAGGGGCGCGAGTTCGCCGCGCGCATGTTCGGGAAGATGCGCCGCGGCCTGGTCTGCGGGGCCAAAGACATAATGGTCGAACATCGCGCGCCACGCCTGTTTCTCGTGGTCGGGCCGGTCACGCAGCGACAGCAGACCGTGGAGCAACGTGTTCATCGGCGTATCCATGAACCGCGGCACCGCGTTCCACCAATAGTTGATCATGACGTTGAACGCATCCAGCGCCTCGACATTATGCCACCACAAAGCCGGGTAGAGCAGCACGTCGCCAGGCTCGAGTTCGGCGATCTCGGCGTGCGCCAGCGCCTCGGCAAAGCGCGGGTACCGGTCGAGATCGGGGGCGCCGAGGTTGACCATGCTCACCACTTGCCCGCCCGGCGTCGGCTCGAGCGGTCCGGGGTAGAGATTGGCGACCTGCTCGGGCGGGAACAGCGTAAACCGCCGTCGACCCACGAGGCAGCACGCCAGATTGTTCGACATGTCGTAATGCGTCGAGGCGATGGTACGATTGCCGATCCAGATGCTGACCAACGGCGGGTTCTCGACGAGCTGCGCGTCGCCGAATGGCAACGCCGCCTGCGCGCGAAGGCCAGGCAGATACAGATCGATGTCGGTCGAGCCGATATAGATGGCGGGCGCATCCGGATCGTCGAGGCTGGCGCGTAGCTGATCGAGATAGCCCGAAAGCGAACCACTCTCCCGTTTGAAGTTCAGCGCCGTGCAATCGTCCGAATAGCCGAACCGGCCGCCGATCGCCGGATCGCCCAGATACGCCGTGACCGGACGACCACCGTCGAACTGCTTGAGCCACGCGATCGCCGGCGCCGCCCCTTCCAGCCCGGCGGCGACCAGCGGCAGGTCGCGAGCGATCCCGCGCAGGATGACCGGGCGGCCGTCGGCGATCAGATCCGCCACCGGCACGCTGTCGGCGGTCGCCCCCTCGATTACCCGCGTGCGGCGCGTGATGTCCGGCACCGCGTTCAACCGACCTGGCTCAGCAGCGCTTGCTTGCGCACGATCAACTGCTGGATATTGCCGAGCGACGCGGCGGCGAGGATGGCGAGGCGCAGTACACCCGATCGATGCAGGCGTTCGAGCGGCTCGCCGGTCAGTGCAGCCAGCTGCTCGATATCGACGACCAGCACGTCGGGTATCGTATAGCGGCGCTCCTCGCTGACATCGACGGTCAGCGTTACGGTTGTGAGGAGACCGGCCTCGTCGAGCGCGGCATGGGCCGCCGGCGCGGTTTCGATCCCTTCGTATAGAAGGCGCAAAACGCCGGTGATATGATCGAGATACGGCGTGTTGCCGCCATGTTCGAGGAACAGCGGCAAACCGGCAGCATCGCCGACCCGCGGGTCGTCGAAATCGGCATGGAGCATCGGTTCGCCCACGTCGTTACCGGCGCCGTCACTGGCGCCGTCACTGGCGTCCTTACCGGCAGCCCGGACCATCCCGATCGAGAACGGCCCGCGCTGGTGACTGGCCGGCACATAGCGGCTCGTCCAATAGTCGCCGGATAGAAACAGATTCTCGTCGCGGTCCAGACCCAGCAGGGCATAAGCCTGTAACCCCTCATTGCGACGGCGGAATATGAGGGCGAATTCGCGCTGCACCTCCTCGAATTCGGCGGGCATTACCAGCGCCTGATTCGCGGCATCGCCGAAGGCGGCCCCCGCACGCGGGCTGATGCGCAACGCGGCGTGGTCGATATTGTTGATCTGTACGGGGTTCATCCGCTCCGGTCCTGTTGTTGGATCAGGTCTATCAGCGCGATGGCGACCGACAATAGGAAAAGGCCGCTGCACGACGTTGCGGCGGCCATTCTCCGGTGTCGGGAGTGGACCTGGATCCACTCCCGCATTCGTCAAAAGCGGTAGCGCGCACCGAGATAGAAGCGTGGCTTGAGTTCCTGCACATAGACCAGATTGGTCTCGGTGCGGGCATATTGCCGGAACGGTTCGCTCGTTAGATTGACCGCTTCGAGCGACAATGAGACATTCTGCGTCACGTCGTAGCTCACGCTCGCGTCCAGGGTGCCGAACGCCGCCGTGAAGAGCGGGTTGCGGTTGGCGCCCTGGTTGGTGGCGGCGAGGTATTTATCGCGCCAGTTATACGATACGCGAGCCGAAATGCCGTTCTTGTCGTAGATGCCCGTCAGGTTTGCACTGTCGCCAAGGCCGGTCAGCGCGAAGATGTTGACGTTGGGATCGGCATAGGGATCGACATTCACGTCGCCGCTCACCTTGGTGTACGAGACGGCGAAACCGAACCCGGACTGGCCAAAGAAGTTGGTCCAGGCCATTTCGAAACCGTGAATATTGGCTTCGCGGTTGTTGATCGGTTCGCTGATCGCAAAATTGACGAGTGGATCGTTGGCGTCGCCGACAAGATTAACGTCCAGCGCGAGCTGGTTGTAGAACGCACCATTGAGTTTACCCGTGGCCGGGTCGAGCGCGCCTTGGAAGGCCGTCGTCGCCGCTGCCTGATTGCCGTTATTGCGCTGCAGCAGCGCGGTGTAGGCGAACAGATTCTCGTCGGTCTGCGCGATCCCGTTGGTACGGAGATAGTCCAGCGCAGTACCCGACCGCGATCCTGCCGCGCCCGACCCCGGATCCCGCAGCCCGAACAGGGTGCCGCTCGTCACCTGGTTGCCGACGAAGTTGCGCACGTTCTTGTTGAAGAAGCCGACCGAAACGAAGCTGGTGGGCTTGTAGTACCACTCGACCGACACGTCGAAATTGTCCGAAACCAGCGGCAACAGCCCGGGGTTCTGACGCGACGCGGGCGCTGCTCCCGCGCCGAGCGCGGTCGGGCGGTTCGGTGCGTTTGCGGATACCGAGGCGAACAAATTGCCGTAGTCGGCACGCGCGAGCGTCCGGCTGAACGACGTACGCGCAACCACGTTGTCGAGCACTTCGATATTGAAGTCGAGCGATGGCAGCAGGTTGTCGTACTTCGCCTTGACGTTCACTGCGCCACCGGTCGCTCCGCCGAGGACCGCGAAGTCGTTATCCGATTGCCATTCCAATGCCGACGGGATCGACTGGAGCGCAATCGAATTGACCCGGGTCTGCTCGTAGCGGACGCCGATCAGCGCGTTCGCACGGCGGCCGCCGATATCGGCGGCCCATTTCATCTGACCGTATACCGCCCAGGTCTTCTCGCCGACCGTATCGTCCGACGAACCCTGCAGCACGCGTCCGCGCCCGGGGACATCCGCATAATAGGGCGAGAAGACGTTCAACAGGTCGACCGCATCGCCACGGAACGCGACCAGCGCCGAGCCGGTCGACCCCGGATCGAACTTGTCGAACTTGCAGGTCAGGCAATAGGTGCTGACCAGATCGCCCGCGAGCTGGTCGACCAGACCGGTGTCGGTGATGCCCCAGTCACCCAGCAGCTGCTGCGTGTTGGAACTGGCCGAGCGGGTCTTCGCATCGACATAATTGCCGCCGAACACGAAACGGCTCTCGTTACCAAGATCCCAGCCCAACTCCGCGTTGAACTGATTGACCCTCGACTCCTGCTGCGAGAAGATCTCGCGCGCGATCTGCGTGCCGAGATCGCCGACGTCGAGCAGGTTGTTGCAATTGCCGCCGCGGCCGCCGTTCGTGGCGTTGCAGTCGTTCAGTGTTTCGGACTGCTTCGGGAAGCCGTTGGTAAAGTCGACCATATGGGTCGCGCGGACCGGGGCGCCGATCGAGATCGTCGTCGCCGACGTGCCGTTCGCATTGTCGGGATCGGTGGTCGATTTCGAATGGTTGGCGTCGAGCTTCAGCGACAACGCGTCGGTGAAGTTCCATTTCATGTTGCCACCGAACGAGTACAGCTCGGTCTTCGTCGCGAACCGCTGCTGCTCGTATCCCTTGTCCGCCTGTTTCGCTTCGGCCAGGATGACTGCGGTCTGCATCTGCGTGTTGTCATCGAACGTGACGTCGGTGAATGGCCGCTGGAACCAGTTGGTCTGCTCGCTGCGCTCGTCGCTCAGCTTGTTCCGGGCATACAGGCCGTCGATCGTGATCTCGAGACGGTCGGTCGGCTTGAACTGGATGTTCGCCTGGCCGTTCAGTCGCTCGCGGCGGTTTTCCGAGAACTGGTACCGGCTGTCGTTGGGGATCTGCACATAGGCCGTGGTCGGCGAATTCGTGATCCGTGTCGCCGCATCGGTGTAAACGCCGTTGCGCGCCAGGAAATCGGCCACCGGAACGATGTTCCAATAGTTCGGATTGGACTGGACCGATGCCGATTCACGCAGCTGATAGCTGCCGAAGACGTTGACGCCGAAGGTTTCGCTCGGGTTCTTCCAGTTGATCAGACCCGAAAGCTCGGGAGTGACCTTTTTAAGATTGGCCTCGGCCTTCTCCACCGAGCTGTCATAAAGTGCCTTGGCGCCGATCGAACCGGACAGGCCGTCCTCGCGCGCGTCGAGCGGGCGGCGGGTGACGACGTTGATGGCAGCGCCGATGCCGCCCGACGGGATGTTGGCCCGGCCGGTCTTGTAGACCTCCAGCGTGGCGACGCCTTCGGATGCCAGGTTCTGAAAGTCGAAAGAACGACCGGTGCCGACCGCGAAGGCGTTGCCGGTGCTGGTATCGATGCTCGTCGATGCCAGCTGGCGCCCGTTCAGCGTCACGAGGTTGAAGCCGCCGCTGAAGCCGCGGACCGCGACCTGAGAGCCTTCGCCATTGGCACGCGTGATCGACACGCCGGTGATCCGCTGAAGCGATTCCGCCAGGTTGGTGTCGGGGAACTTGCCGATATCCTCGGCCGAGATGGCGTCGACGACGCCTGCGGAATTACGCTTGATGTCGATCGCGCGATTGAGACTGGCGCGGATGCCGGTGACGACGATGTCCTCGGTGGTTCCGGCCGTACCGTCACTAACGGCGTCGGTCGCGGGCGCCGCGTCGGGCACCGTCTGCTGCGGAGCGGGCTGCTGCGGGCTGGTCGTTTGGACAGTCCCGGTCGGGGCAGTGCCCGTCTGCGCGGCGGCGGCGCCCGAAGTTGCCAAGCCTGCCACTACAGCGATAGTCGATGCCGAATGCGCAAGTGCGCGCGGAAATCTTATCATACATCCTCCCCGATTCCCGGCCGCCCTAATCAGACCGGAGTGCACACGGTCGTTGCCGTGTATGATAGGGCTACCATTTGGCGTGCGGGTGTCAACAGTGGAAACGCGGGGGCCGTATTTGATCGTCCCGCATTCGTATGCAGTAGGCTGAAAAATCAGAAAAACGCGTTGTATATCAGTGATATAGGTATTATCCGGTCGTAGATCTTATACAATCCTTCGGCCTGGACGTTACACGGTCTGCGCGAATCCTTACGATGTGTGACATTATAAGCGCTATCGTAAGCCAAGAGCGGTTGATCGAGGTAAAGAGCGCTATCAAACTCGCCAGGATCGAACGCGAAAAACGGCAAAGCACCTGTAATCTCTCGACATCTACAGCATCGCCGCATCCGGCGCCGGACTGGATTCTCGGCAAGGTACCGCTACGCGGCCGTTGCGGACATTGCACTCGGACTGGCACCCCGATGTATTTTGGACTGCTGCCTTATAGGCGGCTCGAGACCGTTATCCCCCGCCATCGTCCATTTGCCGTTCTACCGACTGCCGGCCCAGCGGATCGCATTGACGAGAATGCGCCGATAGTTCGGATCGTCATAGGCCTCCGGCGCATGGCCCAGCGCGGCATAGACGACCCGGCCTTTCGTTGCGGGATTGGTCCAGATGACGGGGTGGTCCCCCATCGCCAGTTTCGCACCGGGACGATAGCTGCCCTCGTCGATCCGCGCGAGCACGGTCATCCCGCGCGCAGCCGGATTGGCGTCGAACGAATACCATTCATCGACCGGCGACCAAGGCAGCGTCACGCCGGCCATGACCGGATGGCCCGGTCGATCGACGATGACCCGTGCTGGTTGGAACTGATCGCCCCCGCCCGGATGGCCGATGAACTTCGTGCCAATCACCGTGTCGCCATACCAGGCGTCGGTGTGACTATCGTCGCCCGCGGCATGCAAGGCCACCACGCCGCCGCCCCGCGCCACGAAGCGGGCGAATGCAGCGCGTTGGTCTCGCGTCAGGAAATCGCCGCTGGCACTGTTCAGCACGACGACGGAAAAATGCCGCAAATATTCGTCGTTGAAGACCGCCGCATTCTCGGTGGCGAAGCTCGCACAGCCCAGGCCCTTCGCGATATCGGCGAGCACGATGTTCGAGTGCGGAATATGCTCGATGTGTCGCCAGCCATTGGTCTTCGACACGATCAGGACCGCGTCGTGCAACCCCTTGGGAAGCACGGGGGCGACGGTGTCGTAAGTGGCCTTCGGCAGATGCGGATTGGGCGCCGCCTGCGCCATCGTCAATAGTGCGACCAGCGCTAACATCTTGTGCATCGTGCAATCTCCCGCCCGACCATTAGCCCAAATGGCGGGACGGCGCGAGCAAGCACCTGCGGTAGTGCCAGCCGGAGTGAAATCGCTGCGTGCGATCGCTGCGAGCGCGATAATCACCAGAGCGTGCATAGACGGACGTTCAACTGGTATCGATAACACGCTAGGCTATGGCTAATCGCTGGTCGAGCGATGGTTGAGAGGCGAATGTCTATGTGGTTTGATCGAGCAATGGTGGCGCTTCTGGTGCTGTCCGCCCCCGCGACCGCGCAGACGTCCAAGGACCGGGCCCGCGCCATTGCCGGCGCTCCGGCGACCACGTCGCAGCGCCTCACGCTGACGGACATACCGGTGCCGACCGGCAAGCCGACCGCGCTGTTCGACGGGCACAGCCTGAAGGACTGGGCGCCCTGGCTGGGCTATGCCGACCCTTCGATCACGTACAAGTCCAACCCGAGCACGACGCCGATCGGTACCACCCGGGACACCAGCGGCGATTTCGCCGTGCGCTCCGTGGACGGTGCGCCGGCGATCTGGGTGAACGGCAAGACCTGGGGCAGTCTGGTCAACCAGGCCGATCTGCGCGACTATCATTTGCGGTTGCAGTTCAAATGGGGCGCCAAGACCTGGGCGCCGCGCGTCACGCTGCCTCGCAACAACGGGCTGCTGTATCATACCCACGGTGCGGCTGGCGAAGTCTTCGGCACGTGGCGTCCGTCGGTCGAGTTCGAGATCATGACCGGATCGACCGGCATGATCGTCGCGGTGGGCGGCAAGCTGCGCGGGCGCACCAGCGTGACCTTCGATCCGTCGCTGATCGAACCTCATCTTCGCTTCCGCGCCGGGGGGCGCGAGATTGACATCGTCAACGGCACGCCGACCTGGAACGTCGAGGCCGCGACCGACGCCGAGCGCCCGATCGGCGAATGGAACACGCTCGACCTGTATGTCGTCGGCGACCGCGCGGTGCATGTCGTCAACGGCGTACCGGTTGCCGAAGTCCACGACGTGGCGACGATCGCCCCCGACGGCACCCGGCGCCCGCTGACGCACGGCCATATCCAGCTTCAATCCGAAGGCGCCGAGACCTGGTTCCGCGCGATCACGGTCGAACCGATCAAGACGCTCCCGAAGATCGTCGTGGCGGCGCAATAGACGTCCCGTTTGGAAAGGCGCGCAGGGAAGGGGGCCAACCGACGCCCTGGGCGCGATCTTTCCTGTCGCTACGGGTGAAACGCTGCGGTTGGCCGCCGTTGCGGGGCAGGAGGGGCGCTGTCGCTACCAGGTCGAAAACCTATCGTTCGCGCAGGATCGGGTACATCAGATGCATGGTTTTGCGGTCGGGCAGGCGTGCCATGAGCCAGTCGAGCCGTGCGTCCGGGTCTTTTGCGAACGCAGGGTCATCCCCGAGTTTCGCCGCGAATGCCCTACGGACCGTGCCGTCTTCCGCGAGCAGCGCTTCGGCGAGGCGCGCGCGGACGAAGTCTTCCGCGCCCGGCGGGGAGGCAAGCATCTCCGGGAAAAAGCCCCAGGCGAGCAGGGAGTCCGGGGCCTCCGGCTCCAGCAGCGCGGCAGCGAGCAGGCCGAGCGGCTGGTCGGACGGGACGCGGACCGCACCGGCGGGGAGCGTCTCGGTCACGGGGACGTGCTCGAACGATGCCTTGAGCGGCAGCCGTCCGTCCTGCGCGCGCTGCACCACCGCATCGCGCAGATGGACGCGGTCGAGCGTCAGCGTCCGCGGGGTCGTGATCGGATCGAGCCGTATGCCGTGCAGGCGCAGGCGGTCGAGCACCTCGGTCTGCTCCGCCGGCACCCACCAGGCGGTCGGCAGAGTCACCGTCTCGACCGGGTCCTGTCCGATGATCGGCATGCGGAATGTGATCGGCTTGCCCGTCCAGCGCTGTTCCATCCGTCCGCTCGCCGAGGAACGATAGGTGTCGAAGCCGATCCCCTTGAACCGCTCGATCCAGCCGATCGGCGTCGCCGCCGGCTTCCAGCGCGCGAGCATCGTTGCGGGCCGGCTCGCACGGTCGGTCGCTTTCGCCGCGGCGATCCGGTCCCTGTCGGTCGCGGCCAGTTTCAACGCCGCTTCGAGCAGGACATAGGTACCGAGCACGCGCTGCCGATAGGGTTTGAGCATGTGGTTCTCGACCAGCACGGTCGGCACGCCGATGAAATCGCCATAGCCGGTCGAATAGCGCGGGCCCTCGGGCGCCTGGCGGATTCCCTTGGCGGGGTCGCGCGTGTCGACCGGGCTCGGGTAGAGCGTCGGGACATGCCCGGCGCGCTCGAGTGCCGTCGTCACCGTCGGTCCAAACCGCGCCGTCAGCCAGTCGGCGGTGGCGCGGTGATAGGCGTAGCGCCCCCAGCCGGCATAGGTGAAGGTGATGTCGTACTGCATGTCGAAGCCGTCGCTGACATGGCAATCGACATAGAGGATCGGATCGAGCCGCCGCAGCAACGCGATCATCGCGCGCGATTCCGGGGCGTCGGCCTTGGCATAGTCGCGGTTCAGGTTGATGCCGCGCGCGGTGGCGACATAGCCCTTTTCCAGCGGTCCGCGCAGCGCGGGGAAGTTCCAGCGGCTCATCGCCTCGTGCCCGTCAATATTGTAGATCGGCACGAACACCAGATTGACCGAATCAAGCAGCGTGTCCTTTCCCCTGAGCGCGATGTCGCGCAGCAGCATCAGGCCCGCATCCTTGCCGTCGATCTCGCCCGAATGGATGCCCGCCTGGATCAGGACGACGGGTTTCCCCGCGCCACCCTTGCTGGCGCGGACCATGAGCATGTCGCGCCCCTGCGCGGTGCGGCCGAACGTCTCGATCCGGATCAGCGGCGACGCAGCGGCGAGCCGTTCGAGCCAAGCACGTGTCTCGGCATAACGTGGTGTCGTCGCGAAGTTCGCGCGTTCGGCGGGAGTGATCCACGGATCGTTCGCCGCGACGATCAGGCGCTCGCTCGCGCCCGACCAAGGCTGCACCGGCGGCAGGATCGCGGCCGGCAGCCTCGGTAGCCGTGTGGGCGTTTGCGCCGAGGACGCTGCGGACAGGGCGATGATGGCGAGGGAGATAAGACGCATGGGGATCATTACTCAGAAGCTGGCGCGCAGGCCGATTGTAGCTGTGCGTGGGGTACCCGGCTGCACCCAGACGGGCGAATAGCTGTTGGCGTACCAATGGTCGTCGAACAGGTTGGCGATCGAGCCGAACAGCTGCACCCCGTCGATCAGGTCGGCCTGGCCGAACACGCGGAACAGCGTGTGCGAGGGCAGCGTGAAGTCGGTCCCGGTCTCGCCGTTGCGCGCGCCGACATGCTGGACGCCGGCCCCGAACAGCATCTCGCGCGACCCCGTCTTGAAGCGCTTGGCCACCTGCAGGTTGAGATTGTGCTTGGGGATGTTGATCAGCGGATCGCCCGGCTCGATCTGGAACGAGAAGTTCGGGTCGAGCACGCGCGACCGCGCCTCGGCATCGGTATAGGCATAGCTCAGCAGCAGCTCGATTCCGCCGGGCAGACGGCCATTGAGATCGGCCTCGATCCCGCGGCTGCGCGCCTTGCCGATCGCGATCGAGAAACCGGGATTGGCGGTATCGGTGGCCAGCACGTTCGATTTCTCGAGCTGATAGGCCGCCAGCGTGCCGGTCAGCCGGCCACCCAGCGCGGTCAGCTTCAGCCCGGCCTCGATCGACTTGCTGGTTTCGGGTTCGAACACGTTGCCGTTCGCGTCCGCGCCGATATTGGCGCGGTAGCCCTCGCCATACGCCGCATACAGCGACAGCGGGGTGCTGAGTTCATAGACGATTCCGGCCTGCGGGCTGAATCGGCTGCGCTTGCGCCGGCCCAGCATGTTGGTCAGGCGGTTGTCGACGCGGAGCAGGAAGTCGTCGTAGCGGCCGCCGACACGGACCTGCAACCGATCGGTCAGGCTGATCTGGTCCTGCACATAGGCGCCCATCGTTCGCTGCACGTCGAGCCGGTTGGTAATCGGCGCGGTCGCGGGCACCGGATAGCGGCCATAGACCGGGTTCTGCAGATCGAGCACATAGCCCGCCTGATCGGTCGTCGTCGCGCTCACCACCGGCCCGCGATAGCGCGTGAACAGCTGGTCGGTATCGAAATAGTCGAAATCCCCGCCCATCAGGACACGGTGGCGCAGCGACCCGGTGGCGAACTCGCCCGCCAGTTCGGCGCGCAGCACGCTGTGCTCGGAGGTGTACTGGCGGGTGCGCCGCTGCCGCGACAGCGATCGACCGTCGATATAGAGCTTCTGGCGCGATCGCAGCGTTTCCGCGTCCGACGATGCGCCCGTCAGCCGCGTGTCGCGGTGACTGGCGCCTACCGACAGCGACCACCTGTCGCTGAAGTCGTGCTGGAGACGTAACTGGTGGCCGGTGGCGCGCGCAACGGTGTCGCCGTCGCTCGGTTCGCCCAGGAACCGCGAGCGCGGCACCGTGTCGAAATCGTTGTTCAGCACAACGATACCACGGTCGAACGGCACCTCGACCCGCGTCCATTCGAAATCATAAGTGACACGCGTTGCATCGCCCAGCTTCAGACCGATCGACGGGAGGAAGCCCCAGCGCTTCTGCGCCACCGTGTCGCGGAACGTGTCGCCGCTTTCGGCATAGCCGATCAGCCGCGCCGACAGCGTGTCGGTCAGCGCCAGGTTGGCATCGCCCTCGGCACGGACGGTGTCGAAGCTGCGATATTGCAGCGATGCGGTGCCGAACGTCCGGCCGAGTTCCGCCTGTTTCGTGACTAGGTTGATCGAGCCGCCGGGTTCGCCGCGGCCCAGCACCGCTGCGGCCGGCCCCTTCAGCACTTCGACGCGCTCGATCCCCGCGACGTCGCGCTGCCCGCTGAACCCGCGTCCGGCGTTGAACCCGTTGACCAGATAGCCGCTCGGCAGATTCTCGTCGCCGGCAAAGCCGCGCACCGCAAAACTGTCCCACAGCCCGCCGAGCGTGTTCTGCCGCACCACCGAGGCGTTCAGGTCGAGCGCGTCGGTCAACCGCGTGATGGCATTCTCGGCGATCACCGTGTCGTCGATCGTCGCGATCGCCTGCGGGATCTCGCGTAGCGTGAAGTTGCCGCGATACGGTTGCCGCACGCCGGTCACCGTGATTTCCTCACGTTCGCTTTCGGTTCGGCCCCGTTCGGACCGGCTTTCCTCGTCCGACTGCGCAACGGCAGGGGCGTAAGACAAGGCAATGGCAAGCGGAATGGCACCGGCCATCGAGGCCGCACGCATGGACAGACGCAAGACAATATCCCCTTCGGCAATTCGGATCGGGAGCGCTGCGACGCTCCGAACTGGCCTGCCTATGAAGGTTATGATGTAACATCGTCAATGATATCTTGTTACACGGCCGCGGACCGGGCATTGAGTGTCGATGTTCATTGCCGAGGATTTGATACGCCCGATGACCGAACTGATCCTGATCGACGATCTGACGTTCGCGTACGATACGCATGACGTCCTCAACGGACTGTCGCTGCGCGTACCGGCGGGCAGCATTACCGCGTTGCTGGGCGGCAATGGCGCCGGCAAGTCGACGACGCTGTCGACATTGCTCGGATTCACGCGGGCACGATCGGGGACGGTCGAGGTTTGCGGGATGAATCCGGCGACCGATCCCGATGCGGTGCGACGGCGGATTGCGTATCTGCCGGAGAATGTCGCGCTCTACGAGCATCTGACGGCGGTTGAGAACGCCGATTATCTGCTCGCGCTTTCCGGGGAGCGCCAGGGGCATGATGCCATCGCCGCGGCGCTTGCTGCGGCCGGTTTGCAGGATCAGGCGTGGCACCAGCGGCTCGGCGGCTTCTCCAAGGGGATGCGGCAGAAGGTCGCGATCGCGGTGGCGCTGCTGCGGCGCGTGCCGGTGCTGCTGCTCGACGAGCCGACATCGGGGCTCGATCCGCGCGCGACCGCCGACTTCTCCCAGCTGCTCTTGCAGGTCCGGGAACGGGGCACCGCCATATTGATGGTGACGCACGACCTTCTCTCCGCTGCCGACATTGCCGACCGCATCGCCTTTCTGGAAGCGGGACGCGTCGCACACGAAGTGCGGGCGGACGGCCCCGAGCGGTTCGACGTTCGCGCGCTGCACGCCCGTTTCCAGCTCGGCGGCGATCGGTTGGCGGTATGAGCGCGGTCGGACTGATCGCGCGCGACGAAATCCGCCTGATGACGCGCAACCGCGTCGCCATCATCGCCTTCGTCCTGGTCGTGCTGCTGACATTGGTCGCGGTCGCCAGTTCCTGGGCGCACCAGCGCGGGATCGCCGAGCTGCGCGCGCGTCAGGCCGAGGCGGCAGAGACGGCGTTCAAGGCGCAGCCCGACCGACACCCCCACCGTGTCGTCCATTACGGCACGTTCATCTTCCGCCCGCTGGGGCCGCTGGCCGCGTTCGATCCCGGCGTCGATGCATTCACGGGCAACAGCATGTTCCTGGAGGGACATCGCCAGAACAGCGCCAATTTCGGCGATGTACGGCAAAGCTCGCTGCTGGTGCGCTTTGGCCAGCTGACCCCCGCCTTCGTGTTGCAGGTGGTTGCGCCGCTGCTGCTGATCTTCTTCGGCTATGGCGCGCTGGCGCGGGAGACCGAACGCGGCACGGTGCGCGCGCTGATGCTGCAAGGTGCCGCCCGCGGGCAGATCGTTCGCGGCAAGCTGCTCGCGTTGGGGGCGGCAGCGCTGCTCGCCGGGCTGCCGGCGATGATCGGCCTGGTCGCGATCGCCGGCCAGCCCGGCGCGTTGGTCTGGCCGATGCTGGTGCTCGCGCTAGGCTATATCGGCTATCTGGCGCTGTGGACCGTGCTGATCCTGCTCGTATCGGCGTCGGTCCGCCGCAGCCGCGATGCGCTCCTCGCGCTGGTCGCGGTGTGGGCGGTCGCGGTGGTGCTGTTGCCCCGCGTCGCACCCGATCTCGCCAGCGCCGCGGTTCCCCTGACCAACCGGCTGCAGACCGAAGTCGCGGTCGCGCGCGACCTGCGGACGATGGGGGACAGCCACAATCCCGACGATCCCCATTTCGCGCAGTTCAAGCGGGCGCTCCTCACGCGCTACGGCGTCGCGAAGGTCGAGGATCTGCCGATCAACTACAAGGGTGCGGTCGGCATCGAGGGCGAGCGGCTGACCTCGGCGGTCTATGGCCGCTATGCGACCGCGAACCACGCCGCGCAGACGCGACAAAATGCTCTGGTCGACGCTATGGGATTGCTGAGCCCGGCCATCGCAGTGCGGTCCTTGTCGATGGCCGCCGCGGGCACCGACCTTGCCGGGCACCAGCGGTTCCTGGAACAGGCGGAGGCCTATCGCTACGCGCTCGTCCAACGGCTGAACCGGATGCAGATGGAGGACGTCAGCTATGCCGACGACGGCGCGACCGATGCCGGCGCGGACCGTCGCAAGCGCGTTTCCGCACGCAATTGGCAGGCCATGCCGGACTTCAGGTTCATCGCGCCCGACGGTCGCACACTCGCCGCCGCCGCACTGCCCGGGCTAGCCATCGTGTTCGCCTGGCTGGCGGGCGCGCTGGTCCTGCTGATGGTCGCGTCGCGTCGATTGGGAGCACGATGATGGGCCTGTTCCGCTATGAAGTCCGGCTGTTGCTGCGCCAGCGCCTCACGGTCGGCGCGCTGGCCCTGCTCGCGCTGCTGACGGTGGCCGCGCTTGCTATGGGGATGGCCGAAGTCGCTCGCCAGCGCGCCGCGATCGCCGCCATCCCAGCGGCCCAGGCCGAGGATATCGGGGCGGTCGCCGACTATGTCGACCACACCAAGGACGCAGGCAGTGCCGCCTACTACAGCTTCCACCCGACCTGGGATGCGCCTGCACCGCTCGCCTTCGCCGCGCTCGGCATGCGCGATGTGGCACCGTACATCCTGCGGGTTCGCGCGCTGGGGCTCGAGGCGCAGATCTACGACGGCGACACCTTCAATCCCGAACTCGCACTGCCCGGCCGGTTCGATTTCGCCTTCGTGCTGGTATTCCTCGCGCCGCTGTTCGTGATCGCGCTGTTTCACGATCTGCGGTCGGCCGAGCGCGAAGCGGGGCGGCAGCGGATGCTCGATGCGTTGCCGAATGGGGGGCGTGCGCTGTGGCGCCGCCGGACGCTGCTTCGCTTCTTGCTGACGTGGAGCGCGCTCGGCATACCGTTCGGTATTGCCGCGGCATTCGCGGGGGTCGGCGTCGCATCGATCCTGATCGTCCTTGCCGTGGTCGCCGCCTATCTGCTGTTCTGGATCGCACTCGCCGCGCTGATCGGCCGGCTGCGCTGGAGTTCGGTCGCCAACGCGGCGGCGCTGGCGGCGGCATGGCTCGTGCTGGTGCTGATCGTCCCGACCTTGTGCAACGTGGCGATCAACGCCGTGATCCCCGTCAACCAGGGCGCGGAGATCGCGATGGCGCAGCGTGAAGCGGTCAACGGCGCGTGGGACGTGCCCCGCGAAGCCACCATGCGGCGCTTCTACGCCCGCCATCCCGAATGGGCGGATTCGGCGCCGCTCGGTCCCGAATTCCACTATAAATGGTATCTGGCCTTCCACGAGAATGGTGACGAAAGCGTCGCCCCCGCGGTCCGCGCCTATCGCCAGGGCCTGGAAGCGCGCGATGCTGCGGGCCGAGCGCTCGGCTGGGTGCTGCCTTCGGTGGGCGTGCAGGCGCTGCTGACCCGGATCGCGCATACCGACCTGACGGCGCAACTCGCCTATCAGGACCGTATCCGCGCGTTCCACCATCGTCTCCGCACCTTCTACTATGGCTATCTCTTCCGCGACCGACCGTTCGGCAGAATCGATTTCGACCGCGCGCCGCGTTTCGACGATCGAGATCGCGGCTGACGGCACGCGCGCGGTCCTACGCGATGAAATCGGGGCGGGAGCAAGCGTTGCGACAGAGTTGACGACCGCGTTCAGCCATTCCATAGGGCGCGGCGGCGATGGATTTCCGCCGGGCAATGTGGCCGAACCGCTCTGACAAGAGCTGATGATTCCTACTTGGCGCCCTGGGGCAGCAAGGAGGATTCGTGCGCGCTACCTTCCATAATCTCATCCGCGAACTGCGTATCGCCGTATTCGTCCGCGACCGTCGCGATCACGCTTTGTCGGTCCTGCGCTGGGTGCTGGTTATCGTGCCGATCGCCGCACTCATCGGCACGCTATGCGCCGCGTTCCTGTGGAGCTTGGATGCCGTCACGCGACTGCGCTTCGCGTTTCCGTGGCTGCTCTACTTGCTGCCGCTGGGCGGTTTCGCGATTGGACTGCTCTATCATCTGACAGGCCGTTCGGCGGAAGGCGGCAACAATCTCATCGTCGAGCAGATCCATGAACCGGGCGGCGGTGTGCCGTTGCGCATGGCACCGCTGATCTTCCTCGGGACGGTGGTGACGCATCTGTTCGGCGGGTCGGCCGGGCGCGAAGGCACCGCAGTCCAGCTGGGCGGCAGTCTCGCCAGCGGCTTCGGCCGCGCGCTGAAGCTCGATGCGCACGACATCCGCATCCTGTTAATGACCGGCATCGCGGCCGGGTTTGGCGCGGTGTTCGGTACGCCGATCGCGGGGGCGGTGTTCGCGCTGGAGGTGTTGGCGATCGGCCGGGTCGAATATCGCGGACTGGTACCATGCCTGCTCGCCGCGCTGGTCGGGCATTGGACGTGCCTTGCCTGGGGTATCCACCACGGCGTCTATCGTATCGATACGCTCGTGCCGGTCGATGCCCTGCTCGTCGCCAAGGCGGGTATCGCCGGCGTGGCGTTCGGGCTGGTCGGCCTCGTCTTTGCGGAATGCAATCACGCCCTGGGCGGTTGGCTCAAGCGGGTCGTATCCTATGGCCCGCTTCGCCCGGTCATCGGCGGGATTGCGGTCATTCTGCTCGTCCATCTTTTCGGAACGCGCGACTATCTCGGGCTTGGCACGCTCGCGGCATCACCCGACAGCATCACCATCGCCAGCTTTTTCGGGCCGGACACGCATCCCTGGAGCTGGGCGCTAAAGCTTCTGTTCACCGTCGTGACGCTCAGCGCCGGCTTCAAGGGCGGCGAGGTGACGCCGCTGTTCTTCATCGGCGCGGCGCTCGGCAGCGCGCTCGCGCCGATATTCGGCGTCCCGACGGGCGTGTTCGCGGCGATCGGCTTCGTCGCTGTGTTCGCAGGCGCGGCGAATACGCCGCTCGCCTGCACCTTCATGGGGATCGAGCTGTTCGGTGCGACCTATGCCGTGCCGATCGCGGTCGCGTGCTTCGTCGCCTATCTGTGTTCCGGCCATAACGGCATCTACCTGTCGCAGCGCGTTGCCATTCCGAAGGTGTCGACCAACGGTCTCGCCGCGAACGCCACCCTGCGCGACGCCCGCGCGCATCGTGCCCTCCGCAGCCGACGTCCTTGATCGCTATCGTCAGCGGAGTCCGTTCGAACACGCGCCGGGAGCCATGACCACGCCCCAAGTCGACCCGCATCGCCTAAACACCGTAATGCGCAACCAGGGTTAACCTTGGACGCCTCCGAAGCGAAATTGTCCGCCGGCGCCCTCGCATCGACTCGTCGTAGGCGTTATATATGGGCCATGTTGAAGTCGCCCCGCCTGCTCGCCATCAATCCCGCCGGCCCAGTCTGATGGCGTGGTTCGAAAAACTCGCGATCGTCGTCTTCATGGTGTTCTTCATGGAATGCTTCGCATGGGCCGCCCACCGATACATCATGCACGGCTGGGGATGGGGCTGGCACAAATCGCATCACGAGGATCATGAAGGCTGGTTCGAGAAGAACGATCTTTATGCGGTCGTCTTCGCGATCGTGCCGATCGTCCTGTTCATCGTTGGGCTTTGGTGGGAGCCCTTGTGGTGGGCGGCCCTGGGCATCACCGTCTATGGCGGGATCTACGCCTTCGTTCATGATATGCTCGTCCATCAGCGCGGAGGCTTTCGTTGGGTGCCCAAGCAGGGGTATTTCAAGCGTCTCCTGCAGGCTCATCGGTTGCATCACGCCGTCGAAGGCAAAGATGGTACGGTCAGCCATGGCTTTCTGTTTGCACGCAAGCCTGCGGTGCTGAAGGCGCAGTTGCGGACGAATGCCGATCCGCAACGGCGTACCGCACCCCTCAACAGGGCGGCGAACGCCCAACCGTTAGACGCAAGCAAGTGAGCGCAGCGGCTCGTGATCGGCGAGATGTAATGAATCGGCAGATGCGTATCAGCGTCTCGCTGGCCGCCGCGATCGTCGTGGCGTGGCTGTGCATTCATGTGACCGGCATCTTTTTCTGGCACTGGACCTTGAGCACGGTGCCGATCGCCATCGCGATGGTCCTGGCCCAGACATGGCTGAGCACGGGGCTGTTCATCATCGCCCATGACTCGATGCACGGCGCGCTGGCACCGGGTCATCCAAGGCTGAACCGAGCGATTGGCGCGACGTGTCTTACGCTGTATGCATGCCTGTCTTATGCGACGTTGTTACCACAGCATCACTTGCATCATAAAGAGACGGGAACGGCGGGAGACCCTGATTTTCACAGCGGGGACCCCAGCCTCATGGGCTGGTTCATGCAGTTCTTCCGGACCTATTATTCTCACGGACAGATTGCGCGTATAACCGTGATGGCGCTGATCTATACCCTGTTGCTCGGCGCGCCGCTCGGTAACATCGTCATCTTCTGGGCACTGCCGGCCTTGGGTGCGGTCGCACAGTTGTTCGTGTTCGGTACCTGGCTGCCGCACCGGGAGCGGACGGAACCCTTCGTCGATTCTCATCGCGCCCACAGCGTCAAGGTCGGTCCGGCACTGTCGCTACTGACCTGCTTTCATTTTGGTGGCTATCATCACGAGCATCATCTGTTTCCGGGAACCCCGTGGTGGGGTCTTCCCGCGAAACGGCGTGACGTTGCCGCGCGAACGCCCGATCGCCAGCGGGTTGGGGATCGCGCGTAATACTCGCGACCCTCATCTCCAGAACGGCGTATCGGTCCCTGCATCGCCCAGATCGTTTACCGATACCAGGCGTAAGGGCCGACTAGCGTCCCGACGAAGCCGCCCGCAGTCTTGGTGCTGAGGAACTTTGCGTCGACGTTGCGCATCGACGTGCGTTTGCTCTCGGCACTTGTATAGTCGAACGCCAGCGTACCGCCGTCCGCACGGATCGTTAGCGATATCGGGCCCGAACCGGAAATAGGGGCGGACGCCACGAGCAGCTCCTTGCCCTTGTCGGCGGTGTAGAGCGCGACGACGGGCTTTCCGGCGATCCGGGTTATGCCGAAGAAGAGATAGTTCGCATCGCTTTGCATAGCCACCAGACCCGCGCGATCGCCGTCGGTGTCGGGTGCGAAACGGACGGTGGTCGACATTGTCGCCACATGATGGTGCTGCCGGCGTCCGACGAATGACGGTACACGCGACAGATCGCCAATCCGTCCGCCGCGGTCCAGCACGAGATCGCCGCCGTCGAGCCGGTAGAACGGCGTCTTCGGCGTTCGTACGCCGACCCACTGCATCGCCAGCGTGCTGCCGTCGAAGTTGTCGACATAGCCGAAGTCGCCGCTGGTCGGCAGCGGGCCGGGTGTGCCCGCGGGCAGCCGCGGCTTCGTCCCGACGAACGGTATCGGTTGTCTCTTGGGCAGGATGATCGGCCATCCGTCTTTCCACGTGACCGGCAGGAGGAACGTCTCGCGGCCGATATTGTAATAGTCGCCCTCGTACGGACGGACGCCCAGGAAGGTCGCATACCAGTCGCCATGCTGCGTCTGCACCAGCGTGGCGTGGCCCGCCGAGGTGATCGGATTGGGGCGGGCAGGGTCGAGATCGCGCTGGGTCAGGATCGGATTGTCGGCGTACGGCACGAACGGCCCGCGTAGAGACTTGGATCGCAGCACGACCTGCGAATGGTTGACGCTCGTGCCGCCCTCGGCCGCGGTCAGGTAATAATAGCCGTCCTTGCGGAAAATGTGCGGGCCCTCGATCCAGACCGGCTTCTTGGAGATGTCGACGCCGCCGTTGATCAGCTGCGTGCTGTCGCCGACCATCTTGCCTGCGCGCCAGTCATATTCCTGGATCCAGATCGCGCGGTGGCCGTCATAGCGCGGCGGCTCGGCGGGCGCGCGGTTGTTGACGATATAGGCCTTGTCGCCCTCCCAGTAGATCGACGGGTCGATGCCTTCGAAGGGTAGCCAGATCGGGTTGGACCACGGCCCCGCCGGGTCCTTCGCGGTGATCACGAAATTGCCTTTGCACTCGACGCATGTGTTGACGATGTAGAACACCCCGTCGTGATACGAGATGTCGGGCGCGAACACCGCCTGCGACGTTCGCATGCCGGTGAAGTCGAGCTGTTCGGGCCGGTCGATCGCATTGCCGATCTGCGTCCAGTTCACCAGGTCCTTCGACCGGAAGATCGGCAGGCCCGGATAATGCGCGAACGACGACAGGACGAGGTAATAGTCGTCGCCGACCCGCGTCACCGAAGGATCGGGGTAATAGCCGGACAGGATCGGGTTGCGGTACTGGTTCGGCCCGACCGTCACCTTTTCCTGGGCGTGGCCGTCATAGCTGAAGCGGCTGAACCGCGGCGCATCGCTGGCCATGGCGGGCGATGCGAGGGCAGCGCCCGAGAGCAACAGGGCAAGCGTTTGAAGTTTCATGATGGTCCTCATCGAACGGCGCCCCCGCGCACGGTTGCGGTCGGCTTTGCGCTGGCGGAGCGATTGGCGAGATCCTGCGCGGCGAGCGCGAGTTCGATCCACATCGCGCCCTCGGGAATGACGTATTCGTTCTCGCCCCAGAAGAACGGCCAATCCTCGTGGTTCTCGGGCAGGTCCGGCTTGACGATCAGCACGCCCGGCACGACGCCGCCGGCGATGAACGAGAAGTCCGCGCGGTTGTTGCCGTACGCGACTTCCTTCGACACGGTGCCGACGCCCGATACGAACGATATGTCGGATGCGGGGTGATGCCCGACCAGGAATTCCAGACCGCGGAACACAGCGTCGGCGGGCATGATCTCCGGAAACGCGGTGTGCAGCGCATAAACGTTGAGCGCGGTTCCCAGCACGGTGCCGCTGCCCGCCCAGCCGCCGGTGGTGATAGGCACACCGAACGGGTTGGCCTTCGCCGCAGCAGCCGTTGTAGCTGCATAGGCGCGGACCGCCGGGACCATGCCTTCGCGGTAGGTTGGCGGCATGAACGGGATCGCGGCGACCGCATCCCGCAGCGTGAAGGCGAAGCGCTTCTCCATTGCGGGCCATAGCGACTGGACGGCGGCGGCATAGCGCGGGTCGCGGGTGGACCGCAGCAGTTCGACGGCGGCGGAGAATTGCTCGGCCTCCAGCGGCCCACCGGTCGTGTTGCCGTGCTGGTACAGATCGGGCGCGTGCGACTGTTCCTCGGCCCAGGTCCGCGTCGCGATATCGAGCGCGTTTTTCGACAGGGCAGGGTCGACGTTGGCTAGCGCGCGCGAGGCCGCGGCTAGCCCCGCGATCGAGCCGTAGTTGAGCGCGGATGCCTTGGTCGTGAAGGCCCAGCGATCGTCGGGCGTACCGCTGCGTCCGCCCTTTTCCTCGCCGAGCTTCAGCGTCGGATCGTAGACCAGCCCGTCGGTCTTCGTGGATGCGTCGCCGAGATGGGTGTATTGCGCGACGTCGGGTTCGACGATGCCGTGGATCGCATGGCCGACCGCGTCGAACTGGGCGATCAGTTGCAGCGCGCCGTGGCGGATCTGCTGGACGAGATCGGGCGTGCCGTCGGGGACGTGCATCTCGGTCTTGCGCCGCGTCCAGTCGATCGCGGTGGTGTCGCGCGTCGGGCGCCAGCGTTCCCAGCTGTCGGCCAGCGAGCGGATCACCTGATATTGCGACTGTGTGCGGATGTCGTAGTCGCCCGCGTCGAACCATCCGCCGACCGCGAGGCCCGGTATGTGTTCGCCTGGCTTGAACTTCGTGTCGGTGGTCGGCCCCTGCGCGTAGAGATCGATATGCTCGTGGTTCACCGGTGCCTGGCGCGCATCGTCGCGGTGTGCGTCGCCGTGCCAGACCCGGTAGCCTTCGTTGACGAACATATGGTCCATCGCGACCGGAAAATAGACGTCGAGCGTCGGATGCCACGCGCCCGCATAGGCATCGGCGGCGATCCGGAACGGCGCGGTGCGGGTCGCTCCATATTCGAGCACATAGGTGCCGGGCTGCCGGACCGCGCTGAAATCGAGCTGCAAATAGGTATAGCGCAGATACTCGCCCCAGCGCTTGGCCGGCGCGGTGCGGATCGGCGTCATGCTGCCGTCCGAACCGACGCGGAGCAGGCGCGCGGGCAGCGTTCGACGATCGTTGCGGTCGAGTTCGATCGTCGCGACTTTCCGCGCATCCGGCGTGTAGCCGAGCTGCGAATGCGCGATCACCGGAGGACGCAGCCAACCGGGTACGCTGTTCGGCTGGATCGTCCATTCGAGGACCGTGCCGGTGCGTCCAGCAGGCAGCAGCGATCGGAGCACGAACCAGCCGTTCTGCGCTTGATTGCGACCGTCGAACAGCTGCACTTCGGCGGTGGAGCGGATCGTCACACGCCGGGCCGGATCCTCCGGTGCAAGCACGAAGCGGGTGCCCTTGGCGATCGCGGTCGGCTCGGCGCCGGGCCCTTCGGCACGACCGCTTGCGGCGTTGCGGTCCGGCGTCGCGACCATCGCGTCGGCGGGATAGATCGGGAAGGTGCCGGTCGCGTCGTCTGCCATATAGCTGTGATGGAAATAGGCGGTGGGGAGGAATTCCAGGTTGAACCCGGCCTTGCCGGCAAGCGCGGCTGGTACCGGCTGGTCGAGGATCACCGAGACGGTGACCGCCCCGCCGCGCTTTTCCGATCGCACCCGGTACTGCCATTTATAGTCGGGATATTCGAGCGTCACCGTGATGGCGCCAGTTGCCGCGTCGACCTTGCGGTCTACCAGACGACCGATCGCGTCCCACTGGCCGGGGGTTGCGGACAGGCGGACATCGCCATTGGTCGCGATGCGCTCGCCCTGCTGGATGATCTCGACGCCGCTGATCTTCGAATCGGCGAACAGCCCGTCATACCAGTTGGAAAAGACGAGCACGTTGGCGGCGGGCGCTTCGTAATAGCCGGCCGCATTCAGCGTCAGCGCCGGTGCTTTGCTCGACGGCTTTGTCTGAGCGATTACGGGTGCCACGGTGGCGAGCAAGGTCGCTAATACGCAGAATGCCGGTCTTACCGTCACTGGCAGATCCTCCCCAAGTCGTTGTGCAACGGTCAATCCGAGTCACATTTTGGCCAACTATAGCGCTAACAGCGAGCCGCGCCAGTCACTGTATCGAATGCTTCGATAAAAGGCGGGCATGGAGAATTACTCGACTTGATAGCGGTATCACATTATCACTCCGACAAGGACGCAAGAGCGGCCGGCGGAGCCGATTGTCGGCAAGGCCGAATACCGCCTATCCGCAGTCCCTGGGAGAAGAGGATGACCGGGTGATCGGCGATCTTCGTGATACGCTGCTTGCATCGATCGCCACCGGAGCGAGGTTGATGATGCCCGCAAACGATCGCGCGCCTATCGGCACATCCCGACGGCGATGCCGGGAATACGCGGCGATCATGCGGCCCCATACCGCCGCCTGGAGCGCGTCCTGCGACGTGCGTCTTCATGCTCGGTCTGGGCTGACCTGTGCCTAGCGATCCGTCGCGGCGCGATCTGATCGAGGGTGCCGCGGCGAGCGTCGCTGCCCTTGTCTTGCCTGCGCCTGCATGGGCGACAGCAGGGAAGGCGGCGGCGGGGAAGGACGCGCGGCTGTGGTATCGCCAACCGGCCGTCGCCTGGACCGAGGCGTTACCGGTGGGCAATGGGCGGCTCGGGGCGATGGTGTTCGGCGGCACCACGCGCGAGCGGTTGCAGCTCAACGAAGACACGCTGTGGACGGGCGGGCCCTATGATCCGGTCAACCCGGCGGCGCGGGATACGCTTCCGGAAGTGCGACGGTTGATCGATGCCGGCAAGTTCGCCGAGGCGCAGGCTCTGGCGAACGCCAAGCTGATGGGCGTGCCAAGAACGCAGATGGCGTATCAGCCGGTCGGCGACCTGCTGCTCGACATGCCGGGGATCGGCGCGATCGCGGCGTATCGGCGCGACCTCGATCTCGACACGGCGATCGCCACGACCAGCTTCATCGCAGGCGGCACGCGGTTCCACCGTGAGGTGTTCGCCGCACCGGGCGATCAGGTGATCGTCGTACAGGTCACCGCGGATCGCCCCTTCGATGTCCGCATCGGCCTGACGTCGCCGCATCCCGGCGCGGTCGTCTCGGCGAGCGGGGCGGTGTTGACGCTGACCGGGCGTAACGGCGAGCGCGCAGGTATCGCGGGGCGATTGAGGTTCGCGGCCCGCGCGCGGGTGTCGACCGCCGGCGGGACGATCGTCGCCGATCGCGACCGTCTGCACGTCCGCGGTGCGCGATCGGTTACCGTGTCGATCGCGATGGCGACGAGCTATCGTCGTTTCGATGACGTGAGCGGCGATCCCGAAACTGCGACGCTCGCCACGCTTGATCGGGCGCAAGCTCGCGGGATCGACCGTATCCGCACCGAGATGATCGCGGCGCATCGAACGCTGTTCCGTCGCGTAACGCTGGATCTCGGGCGGACGGCTATCGCTGACCGCCCGACCGACGAGCGTATCCGCGCGAACGATGCCACCGCCGACCCGGCGCTCGCCGCGCTGTATTTCGACTATGGCCGCTATCTGCTGATCGCGTCGTCGCGGCCCGGCAGCCAGCCCGCCAATCTCCAGGGCATCTGGAACGACCAGATCAAGCCGCCCTGGGAGTCCAAATACACGGTCAATATCAATACCGAGATGAACTACTGGCCGGCGGAGGTCACCGCGCTCGCCGAATGTACCGAGCCGCTGGTCCGGATGGTGCGCGAACTGGCGATCACCGGCGAACGCACCGCGCAGAAAATGTACGGCGCGCGGGGCTGGGTGTGTCATCATAATACCGACCTGTGGCGTGCGACCGCGCCGATCGACGGGGCCGAGTGGGGATTGTGGCCGACCGGCGGCGCGTGGCTGTGCACGCATCTGTGGGATCGCTACGATTACGGGCGCGATCTCGCCTATCTGCGCTCGGTCTATCCGCTGATGCGCGGGGCGGCGTTGTTCTTCCTCGATACGCTCCAGACCGATCCTGCGACCGGTGCGCTGGTGACCAACCCATCGCTGTCGCCCGAGAACATCCATCCGGCGGGGGCGTCGATCTGCGCGGGGCCGGCGATGGACATGCAGATCCTCCGCGATCTGTTCGATCAGGTGGGGCGGGCGGCGGCTTTGCTGGCGATCGATGCCCCGTTTGCAGCCCAGGTAGCGGCGGTACGGGCGCGCCTCGCACCCGATCATGTCGGTGCGCAGGGGCAGCTTCAGGAGTGGCAGCGCGACTGGGACGGGGCCGCGCCAGAGCCGCACCACCGCCACGTATCGCATCTCTACGGGCTGTTCCCGAGCGACCAGATCGATCTCGACCGGACGCCCGCAATGGCTCAGGCGGCGCGGCGTTCGCTCGAACTGCGCGGTGACGAGTCGACCGGCTGGGCGACGGCGTGGCGTGCGAACCTGTGGGCGCGGCTGCGCGACGGCGACCACGCGCACCGTATCCTCGCCTTCCTGCTGGGGCCCGAGCGGACCTATCCCAATTTGTTCGACGCGCATCCGCCCTTCCAGATCGACGGTAATTTCGGCGGCACGCGCGCGATCGCCGAGATGCTGATGCAGAGCCGCGGCGACGAGATACTCCTGCTGCCGGCTCTGCCGCGTGCATGGCCGACTGGTTCGGTGACCGGATTGCGCGCCCGCGGCCGGTGCACGGTCGACGTGAAGTGGCAGGGCGGCGAGCTGGTCGAGGCGGTATTTCGTGGCGAGCTATCGGGACGCCGCGTGATTCGCCTGGGCACGAGGCGGGTCGAGGTCGTGCTGACGCCGGGCAAGGCGGTCAGGCTGCGCGGTAGCGATCTGACGCGCGCATGAACAAACAAAGGGGATGTCCGTGAACAGAGTTTTCGTCGCAATCGGTACCGCGTTGGCGATGCTGTCGATCGATCCCGCATCGGCGCAGGTCAAGACGCCGGCACCGCCGCCCGTCGCCGGTGCGCGCCCGGTGACGATCGAGCGGATTACCGTCCACTCGCCCGCGATCGAAGGCAATCTGGAAGGTGAAAGTCCGGACCGGGCCGTGCTGGTGGTCCTGCCGCCGAGCTATCGCTCCAACCCGAAGCAGCGCTATCCGGTGGTCTATGCCCTCCACGGCTATTCGATCGGCGTCGAACAGTGGATCGGCGAGATCCATGTACCGCAGACGATCGAGGGCGCGTTCGCCAAGGGTGCTCGCGAGATGATCGTCGTGCTGCCCGACAGCAAGACCGCGCATAACGGGTCGTTCTATTCGAGTTCGGTGACGGTCGGGGACTTCGAGACGTTCGTCGCGCATGATCTGGTCGGCTATATCGACGGCCATTACCGGACGATCGCGGACCGTCGCAGTCGCGGCCTCGCGGGCCATTCGATGGGCGGTTACGGTACCGCGCGGATCGGCATGAAGCACGCGGACGTGTTCGGCGCGCTCTACATGATGAGCCCGTGCTGCCTCTCGACACGCGCGCTCGGCACGCCCGATGCGGCGACCGAGACGGCGATCCGCGGGCTGCGCTCGCCGGCGGACAGCGCGACCTTGTCATGGGGGCAGCGCGCGCAACTCGCGACCGCGGCGGCGTGGTCGCCGAATCCCAAGGCACCGCCGCTGTATCTCGATCTGCCGGTCAAGGACGGCGTGCCGCAGCCCGACGTGCTGGCGCGCTGGGCTGCCAATGCGCCGCTGGCGATGCTCGACCAATATGTCGGCAATATGCGGCGTTACGCGGCGATCGGGATCGACGTCGGCGACCGCGATGGGCTGAAGGACGATGCCGGCAAGCTTCACGAAGCGCTGGATCGCTACGGGATCGCGAACAGCTTCGAGGTGTATCCGGGCGATCACACCAGCGGCGTCGCGGGGCGCGTGCAGGACAAGATGATGCCGTTCTTTTCGCGCACGCTGGCGTTCGGCGAGTGAGGGTCGGGTTGGCAATCGCACTGGGGCTGATGGCGACGGTAGCATCGGCGCAGGTGTGGCGATCGGATCAGGGCGATGGGACGTTCCGCAATCCGGTGCTGTTCGCGGATTATCCTGACCCCGACATCATCCGCGTCGGCAGCGACTATTACTTCGCGACCACGACGTTCGCGAACACGCCTGGGATCACGATCCTGCATAGCCGCGATCTGGTGAACTGGACGCTCGCCTCGCACCTCGTCGATCGGCTGGAGGGCAAGCCCGAATATGATCTGAAGGGCGGCAACGCGTACCGGCACGGGCTCTACGCCTCCTCCTTACGCTATCACGCGGGCACCTATTATCTGGCCAACACGCCGGTCGGGCAGAAGACGCGGATCTGGTACGCGAAGGACGTGCGCGGGCCGTGGCGCTTTCACGAACTGGAGCGCGAGGCGTTCGATCCGGGGCTGTTCATCGAGCCGGACGGGCGCGCGTATCTGGCGACCGCGAGTACCGCGGACGGGACGATCACGCTGCTGACGCTCGACAAGGCGCTCGCGCATGTCACCGCGTCGCAGAAGGTGCATTACATCAAGGGCGCGGAGGGGTCGAAGATCATCCGGCGTGGTGCGTATTATTACATGTTCAACGCGCTGCCGCCGCGGTTGGCGCTCAGCGTCTCGCGGTCGCGCAGCCTGTTCGGGCCGTGGGAGACGCGCGACCAGATCGACGACAAGACCGGCGGGCATCAGGGCGCGCTGGTCGACCTGCCGGACGGTCGGTGGTTCGGCTTCGTGATGGAGGATAGCGGCGCGATCGGGCGGATGACGAACCTCAGCCCGGTGTTCTGGCAGGACGACTGGCCGGTATGGGGCACACGCGGGGCACCCGGTCGCGTGCCGCGGCGCAGCGTGAAACCGATCTTGGGATCGCCGTTTGCGGAGCCGGCGAGGTCGGATGATTTCGGGAAGCCGATGCTCGGGTTGCAGTGGCAGTGGAACCACAATCCGGAGCCTTCGCGCTGGTCGCTGACAGAACGGCCGGGATGGTTGCGGTTGAAACCGACGGTTGCAGCCGGGTTCTGGAGTGCGCGCAATACGCTGGTGCAGAAGGGGCAGGGGCCTGCGAGCCGGGGCGAGGTGAAGCTCGACATCCGCCATCTCGCACCGGGCGATCGCTGCGGGTTCGGCACGTTCGGGCAGTTCAGCGGGAACTCGACGGTGCAGGGCGCGGCGGGGGGCAAGGCGACGCTGGCGATGGAGGTGACCGAGGACACGGTCGCCGGTCCTCGGACCGCGGTTCGCGCCACCGCGCCGCTCCCGCCGGCCGAGGCGTTGTGGTTGCGGACCGACATGGACTTTACGACCGATCGTGCGCGCGTCGCATATAGCGTGGACGGGCGGCGTTGGACTGGCCTCGGCGGCGATTTCCCGCTGGCATTCGCGTGGCGGACGGGCACGTTCCAGGGCGAGCAATTCGCGCTGTTCTGCTACGCGCCGGCGGCAAGCCGCGGGTCTTTCGACATCGACAGCTTCACGTTGTCCGCGATGCAGCCCGCGAGGCCGGAGCGTGTCCGTTAGGGCGATCGACAGCTGGCGGAGGTGATTACGGCGTCGATCCTCCGCTGCTGTTGGATCGAAGCATCAGAACGGGAAAAAGATGCGCGTAGTGGTGATCGCGACGATCGCGGTGATCAGGTTGAGCGGGAGCCCGACACGCAGGAAGTCGGTGTAGCGATAGCGTCCGAGCTGATAGACTATGACGTTGGTCTGGTAGCCGAACGGGGTCGCGAACGAGGCGCTGCCGGCGATCATGACCACGACCAGGAAGGGACGGGGGCTGACCCCGAGGCTTTCCGCCAGCGCTACCGCGACCGGCGTCACCAGGACCGCGACGGTCGCGTTCGACAGCAGTTCGGTCAGCACCATCGTCAGGCCGTAAAGCACGATGAGGGCGGTCAGCGGACGGACCCCTTCGAGCGACGATATCAGCGTCGTCGTGGCGGCGCTGGCCAACCCGCTTTGCGCCATCGCGATCCCCAGCACGACCATCCCGGCGATCAGGATCAGGATCTGCGGGCGAAGGCCGCCATAAGCCTGATCGGCCGAGATGACGCGCAAGAGGATCAACAACACCGCGCCCGCGAACGCCGTCGCGGCGATCGGCGCGACGTTGAGCGCGGCCAGCAGGATCGCCCCCACGAACGTCGCCAGCGCGATGGCGGCCTTGGCCGGCTGAAACGGACGGCGTTCGGCGAACACTTCGGCATCGCCCACCTGTCCGCCAGCAGCGTCGATCGTCGTATCCGGACGCCCATCATCGGGATCGAGCATCCGCGTCCCCATCAACTTGCCGCTGAACAGCAGCAGATAGAGACCGCCGACCAGGGCGACGGGCAAGCCTACGGGCGTGATCTCGAAGATGCCGAAGCGGCTTTGCCCGGCAATGCGCGCCATGTCGTCGACGAGCAGGTTGGTCGACGTTCCGAGCAACGTGCAGCACCCGCCGAGGATCGTGATGTACGACAACGGCATCAGATAGCGCTTGGCCGATAGCTGCAAGCTGGCGGCGACGTCCTTCACGACGGGGGCGGTCAGCACGACGATCGGGGTGCTGTTCAACACGCTGGAGAATAGCCCCGCGATCCCCAGCAACAGCCAGACCCCCGTCGCGCCGAGGCGGCGGCACATTGCGACGGTGGCCTCGATCGCGCGATCGAGCAGTCCGGACAGTTCGAGGGCATAGGAAATGACGAAGAGCGAGGCGAGCGCGATGATCGCTGGGCTGGCGAAGGCGCCCTGGACATCAACCGGGCGAACCACGCCGGTCATCAGCAAGACGGCTGCCCCTGCAAGCGCGACGACGTCGGCACGAATCTTGTCCCAGATCAGCGCGGCCACCACGCAACCCAGCACGAGCAGTGTAACGATCTGGTCGAGTGTCATAAACGCCTCATTGGCAACCAGAACACGGCGCTTCCCATTCGGACTCTCATGCCACGCGGTATGGAGCATCGCGAGAATTTTGCTACAGTTCGCTGATGCACGAGCCATCCCCCCGCACCAGTCGCCTTGTCGTCGCCGGCTCGGCCGCCGCGATCATCTTGTTGGGCGGCGGCGGATTCCTGCTCGGGCGCAACACCGCGCCGTCTCCGCCGCCGCCAGTCGTAGCGCCAGCGGCGGCGCCGGTTTCAGCACCCGTGGTCGCGCCCAAGGCGCCTGTCGCCCGCGTGCTTTCGCGCGCCGATATCATCGAGATCGCCAACGCCGCTGCGGATGCGACGTCTTCGGGCGCAAAGATGCCCGAGCGAGTCGGCGCCGCGGAGGGCGCGCAATTCGATGTCGACCTGCCGTTCGGTTGCGATGGCCCGGCGGCTGAAAACAGCCGTGAGCCTTTCAGATGGCGGTATGATTCCGAATCTTCGTCGCTCAGGATTTCCGTCGCACCGGCGGTGTTCGATCCGGGCGAATGGCTGGGCAAGCCGTCATCGGATAGTGCCGGCACCACGCCCCCGGCCGCAAGCGAAGAGGCTATCGAGGGCTTCTGGATTGCGAGACCGTGGTCGTCGCGAGGCACGTGTGAAGCTGGCTCGCCCACGGCCGCGCCGCTCGGCATCGACGCCGTGACGCTCCCCGGTCAGACGCTGGGGCTCGCGCAGATTTTCACCGAAGAGGGCTCGAAAAACGCCCGACGGGGCGGCAAGCCTTATGAAAGCGTCCGTCGGATCGGCGAGAACGATCTGAAGATCGATCAGGGACTGCGGGTCCGGCTTCGCGGTCGCGTGGCGCGTTTCCCCGATGGATCGACGGTTCGGTGCCGTCAGCCCGCCGGCAAGGAGCAACGTCCGATTTGTCTCGTTGCCGTGAGCCTCGACGATGTCGGAATCGAGAACCCTTCGACGCAGGACACGATCGCGACCTGGGCATCGGCGAGCCGGACGTGACGCCGATGATCGTCGCGAAGTCCGCTGCCGCATGAGCGGTTACGAAGAGACTGGTCCGAACGCGCGAACCGCCGTCCCCGAAGTCGAGAAAATTCCCGAGACCCGTATCCTGGCTGCGGTCAGCGGATCGGGGAGCGGACAGCGGGTGGTGGAGATCGCAGCCGATCTGGCGACCGCGCTGGACGCGAGTTGGCATGCCGTATTTATCGAGACGCCCAAGTCGGCCCGCGATCCAGCGGTTGCACGACGGGCGGCAGACGCATTGTCGTTTGCGGTTCGTTATGGTGCCACGGTCAGCAACGAACCCGACGATGATGTCGTCGGCGGCCTGGTCGCGCATCTGACGACCATGCCGGCTGACCACCTGGTGATCGGAACGCCGTCTGCGGCGCGTCCCGATCGCTGGCGCCGGCGATCGGTGATGGCGTCGGTCCAAAAGCGATTTCCAGCGCTTACCCTCCACATCGCTCCCGCTGCGGACCTGGCGACGAAGAGCGCCGATGTGCCGGACGCTGCCCCAAAGCCCAAATCCGACTTGCGGCAGCATCTCTGGGCGCTGGGTCTCGTGGCGATCACGCTTGGCCTTGCCGAACTGGCCAGTATGCTACTCGGCGGACGACCGTTGAACCTGTTGTTCCTGTTTCCAGTGATTGCCGCCGCCGCACGCTTCGGATTGGCCCCGGCCCTGACTGCAACGGCGGCGTCGGTGCTCGGTTTTGATTTTTTCCTGCTCCAGCCACGGTTTCATCTCGAGCCGGCGGCGCCGGTCATGGTGGTCACGCTGGCTGCGCTGCTGGCGGTTGCAGTCTATACGAGCCTCGTCACCCAAGCGCTCCGGGACCGGGTTGCGCTCAGCGACCGTAGCGCGAAGGAGAATGCCAGGATCGCGACGTTCTCGCAGGTCCTCGCCCGCGCGGCGGACTGGGAGGAAACCGCCGGCGCGATCTGCGAAGAGTTTGCCGCCGTGTTGAAAGCCGAGGTGGCGGTCTTTCGCGAAAACGGCGGCAAGCTGGAGCGGGTCGGCGCGACGATCGAGCCGTTGGTGTGGGGACCGATCGATCAGGCAGCGCTCGAATGGTGCTGGGAACGGGGCGAAGCGGCGGGGCGGGGCACGACCGCGGTGGCTTCCGCGGAATGGCGCCTCGAACCTTTGCGCACATCGCTCGGCACTTTGGCGGTCGTGGCGTTCGCACGTCCCGATGGTCGTGACCCGATCAGGGCCGACCGGGGCGTCTTGTTCAACACCTTGATCGGCCAGGCGGCGCTGGCGCACGAACGGTTGATCCTCGAGGATCGCTTGCGACTTGGGTGATAGCGCTCGACGGGAGCGAAATCCGGTGCCGGTCGTTGGCCGGGATGTGCTCCGCGTCCCTCGTCGTCTTCAGTTGAAACATCTGGCGGTAATCGGCCTGCTTGCGGGCTCGACCGGCTGTGCGACATTGCCGCCGGCTCAGATGCAAAAATGCTTGCCGTCTTCGCGGGAGCCGGTGTCGGTATCGACGGACGGCACCCGCGCCAGCACGACGTTCGATGTCCTGACATTCAATATCGAGGGGTTGGGTTGGCCCGCACGCGGGAAGCGTGGTCCGGCGCTCGAGCAGATAAGCGCCGCGCTCAGGCAGATGGAGGCGCGGGGTGACTCGCCGGATGTCGTCATGGTGCAGGAAATGTTCAGCAAGGCCGCGGTCCGCGCCGTCACGGGTATCGGCTATTCCAACATGGTTTTCGGGCCGTCACGCACCCAGCGGAAGAGCCTGCCGGGCGCCGATCGCATGGGGGGACCGTATCGGTGGAAGAAGGGCGAGCTCGGCCTTCACATGGTCGGCTCGGGCCTGGCCATCCTGAGCCGGTATCCGATCCTCGAGACGCGCTCCGAACCGTTCGGGCGTCGGCGGTGCGCCGGTCTGGACTGCCTCAGCAATAAGGGTGTGTTGTACGCCCGCGTAGCGATCCCGGGCGTTCCGGGCGCGATCAACCTTTTCAACACGCACCTCAACTCGCAGCGCTCCTCGCGCGTGTCGCCCAGGCGTCATGCCCGCGCGCATCGTCTGCAGGTCGACGAACTGGGCGCCTTCATCGCCGCGGTTGGCGACCAGGATGTCCCGACGATCCTCGGGGGCGACTTCAACATGAAGGATTCGGCCATCCGGTTCGAACGATTCCGGAATGTGACGGAGCCGTTCGAGATCGTGCAGGAATGGTGCACGGCCAACCCGCTGCCGTGCGATACGCGCATATCATGGGATGGCGACGAGCCCTGGATGGATACGCAGGATCTCCAGCTCTTCGAAAGCGGTTCCACCGTCGCCATGACTCCGATCCGCGTCGAAGCGGTCTTTGACGGCTCGGCCGGCAGCCCTCGATTGTCGGATCATGACGGGTTTCGGGTCACCTACAGGGTGAGTTGGCCAACGAGCGCACGGTCTCGGACGGGTGTTGCGGGGTCGTTGCTGAGCTGTGGCGGGCGAGACGGCTGAGCCGC
This sequence comes from Sphingomonas fucosidasi, assembly GCF_036663855.1. Lineage (NCBI taxonomy): Bacteria > Pseudomonadati > Pseudomonadota > Alphaproteobacteria > Sphingomonadales > Sphingomonadaceae > Sphingomonas > Sphingomonas fucosidasi. The sequence goes on from NZ_JAXOJR010000004.1 coordinate 123,152, forward strand.
GCCTCCGGCGATTACCGGTTCGGTTTGGTCGTGGGAGCCATTTCCTGGACTGGCGGCACATGAAAGCGCAGATCGCGCTGCGGCACCGGGATGGTGACGCCGTGCTCCTTGAACAGGTCCCAGATGCGAAAGAACACGTCGCTCGTGACGTTCCCGACCCCCGCCTCGGGGCTGTCGATCCAGATTCGCAGATCGAACTCGACGCCATTGTCGCCGAATTCCTTAATCCAGCACACGGGCGCAGGTTCGGTGAGCACGCGCGGCGAGACCGACGCGGCCTCCACGGCGAGCCGTTGCGCCAGCCGAAGATCGCAATCGAACGATACCCGAAACCCGACATGGACCCGCACGTCCCGGCTCGAGAAGGACCAATTCTCGACCTCGTCGGTCATCAGCCGTTCGTTCGGAATCAGATGCTCCTTGCCGTCCCGGGTCAGCACCGACACCGCGCGGACACCGATCTTGTTGACCCAGCCGAAGGTATCGCCGACCGCGATGACGTCGCCGGGCTTGATCGATCGGTCGAGCAGCAGGATGAGCCCCGCGATCAGGTTGCCGAGCGTCTTCTGCAACCCGAAACCGATCGCGAGCCCGAACGCCCCGGAGAACACGGCCAGCGCGGTGAGATCGATGCCAAGAAGGTCGATGCCGACGAAGATCGCGACGGTGACGACCGCGATCTGGGCGAGTTTCTGGAACAGCACGCGTTGCGCCGCGTCGAGCAGCCGGGCCTGTCCGATCCAGCGCAGGATCAGCCCGAGCAGCGCGCGCGCGGCGAGGAACAGCAGGAGCGACAAGCCGACCGCGTTGACGATGTCGAGCAGCGAGATGCGGCGGCTGCCGACCCCCATGCTGGCGCGGTCCAGTCCCGCGATCAACGGGGTCAGGCCGCCCAGCCGGCTTGCCAGCACAATGAGGAACAAGGTGGCGGCGATCAGCGATGCGGGTCGGCTTTGCAGGCCAAGCGCCCGGCCGAACTCATAGGCCAGCACGGCGACGGCGATGCCGAGACCTCCGGCCAGGAGAAGATCCGCGCTCGGGTTCAGACCACGGACGCCGAGAAACGCCGTCAGGACCAGCGCCGTCACGCCGGCGCGGGAAATCGCCATCAGTCGCGGCGCGATCACGTCGGCATGGCGTGGCGCGAGGGCGGGCAGGAGATATCGACAGGCAAGACGCGCCGCGACGATTCCCAGCAGCAGCGCCATGCTCAGGATCGCGACAGCCGCGATCAGGTCATGGAACGGGAGCGCCGTCCACTGCTTCAGGTATATCTGCCACCAGGCATCGTGTTCCAACCGGTTCTCCAATGCGCGCTCCTCGGCGTCGTTCGCCCGACGATCATCCCGACAATCACACCGTCATGCACATCCGTTAGCCAGACTTGGCATCGCGGTCAGCCCTTGTCGTTATGCCTTATCCCCGCACGACCGTCAGCGCCATTTCCGGGATTTCAAAAAGGGGAATGACGCATCGCTGGCTCTTTATCGCGCTTTGCGGGTTGTGGGTGTCGATTGCTCGACTCCTGCGGGGCGGAATGATGCGCCGGGAATCGATGCGCGCGGGGAGGTCGACCATTTGGAAGACGGTGCGAGGATGGGGAGGGCGAGGAGCCCGGCAGTCCGAAGGGTGGACGGCCGACGATCGGCGTTGGGACGATCCGGGTATCTGATCGGCCTGATCGGTATTCTGGGCGCCGGCAGCGCGCAGGGGCAGATCACGGACGATGGGCCTCTCCACGCGGCGATCGGCGCGCCCGACGCCTTGCATCTTTCGGGAAGCGTCCGCGCCCGGTTCGAGGCGATCGACGGCCAGTATCGCGAAGATGCCGTCAACCGCGATCAGGTGCTGGCGCTGCGGACCACGATTTTTGCAGAATACGACACCGGACCGGTTCGGATCGGCGCGGAGTTCCACGACGCCCGTGCGTATTTCCAGCGCCGCAACTCGTCGGTCGGCACCGACATCGTCAACGCGCTCGAATTCTCGCAATATTATCTGCGGGGCGACTTGGGCGAAGCGTTGGGCGCGGGTAGCGACAGCCATATCAAGGCTGGGCGGATGACGATGCAGATCGGCTCCGAGCGACTGGTCGCGCGCCAGGGGTTCCGCACATCGGTCACGTCGTTCACCGGCGTCCGGCTGATCCGCGAAGGCGACGACGATCGCCAGTTCGTCGCCTTCTGGACGATGCCGACCGTACGCTTGCCGACCGGCGCACGCGCCATTCGTCGCAACAGCCCGCAATGGGACCGGGAGAATACCGACCTGCAATTGTTCGGCGCGTTCAACCGGGTTCCTGTGGGCCGCGGCGTCAGCCTGGAAACCTATGCCTATGGCCTGATCGAACGCGGCGAAAGCCAGGCCGATCGCAGCGACCGCCGTCTGTTCACCCCGGGCCTGCGCGTGTTCAACAAACCTGACCGCGGCGTCGAGTTCGAGATCGAGGGCATGGCGCAGTTCGGCCGCGCCCGCGATGGAAGCCCCGACAGCGGCAAGCCGGTACTGCCGGTCGAGGCCTATGGCGCGCATGGCGACATCGGCTATCGGTTCGGCGGTCGCTGGCAGCCGCAGCTTTCCGCGTTTCTCGATTATTATACCGGCAACCGCCGCGAGGGGCGGATCAGCCGTTTCGATACGCTTTACGGTGCACGCCGTTTCGAATTCGGTCCGACCGAGCTGTTCGGCGCCGCAGATCGCTCGAACCTCGTCTCCCCGGGTCTCCGCGTGAAGGCATCGCCCACCCAGCGGTTGTCGCTGATGAGCGACTATCGGCTGCTCAGGCTGGCAAGCGCCGTCGACCGGTTCAGCAACAGCGACGTTCGGGACGAAACCGGGCGCGCCGGACGCAGTGCGGGGCAGCAGGTGCAGGCCCAGCTCGAATATGACCTCGTTCCGAAGGTCGTCGCGCTGGACATCGGCTATGCGCGGCTGTTCAAGGGGCGCTTCTTTCGCGACGCACCGAACGCACCCGACCCTCGGGACGTCAATTACGGTTACGGCTCGATCATGGTCTCGTTCTGAGGCGCTGTGCCGCGCCGGCTAGAGCTAGTTATTCCGAAGGATCAGAGGGGCCGCGGGGTTCAAGACGCGGCCTATTCCGGCATGGGTGACGATTTGACCATGCCCGGCATCGCCGATCCGACCGACAAGAGGGTCGGGGCGTCGGTGCCGTCGGTCATGGCGACAGGCCGTATCGCGCCGTCGGTGCCATAGCGAACACGGTCGATCGCCACCTGGCGCTCGCCCTTCAACGATCCGGTACCGGATCGCTGCTCCCAACGGTGATATATGATGAGCCAATCGCCTGCGGCCGTTCGGACGAAGCTGTGGTGGCCCGGTCCCTGATGGGATTCATCGCTTTTAAGAATCTTTCCACGATAGCGCCACGGACCGATCGGCGAGCGGGCCGTTGCGTAATGGACCGAGTAGTCTGGGCGGTCCCAGTGGCCGTGGCTGTACGACAGGTAATAGACGCCGTTCCGCTCGTGCATGAAAGCGCCCTCGGTGAAGTTGGGAGGCTGGTCGACCGGGACTTCGCGCGCGAGACTGACCATGTCGCGACCGAGTTCCCACACCCGCAGCCTCGCGCCCGCGCTGCCGCCGGCATAGAGATAGGCCTTGCCGGACCGCGGATCGACGAAGACCATCGGATCGATCGCCTCGAACTGGCCGTTCGCCTGCCGGCCGCCGGTTACCAAAGGCCGACCGCTGTCGCGGTAGGGGCCCTGCGGTGCATCCGCGACGGCGACGCCGATCCGGCTCGGGGTCGGGTTTTGCGGCCCGACCGAGTAATAGAGATACCATTTGCCGTCGCGTGTCGCGACGCCCGGCGCCCACAGGAAATGCGCCTTGGCGCCGTCGTCGCCGATCCAGCGGATCTGATCGCGCCGCAGGATCTCGCCACGGCTGGACCAGGTCTGGAGATCACGCGACGAGAACGCACCGAACCGGTCCGCGGCCCAGCTTCCACCCGGACCGCCGGTGGGGAAGATCCACATCTCGCCGTCGATCATCATCGCGTGCGGGTCGGCGCCTTGGAACACCGGGTTGCGCGCAGTGGCTGCCGCCGCCGTAGCCAGTGCGACCCCGATCGCGCTTGCGATCCATGGTTCCCAACGCCGCGTCATTGCGCTGGCTGCGCATAATCGAGCACGAACGCCGCCTCGAGAACCGGGGGCGTCACGCCAATCCACCAGAAATCCGCACGCTGCATGTATAGATCTCCCATGATCGCCGTGTGAGGTCAGAACCGAAACCGTACGCCGAGCGAATAGGTGCGTTCGAGGTAGAAGATCTGGCGTGCGAACTGGTCGCCGGCGTCGTTGAACTCACGATAGCGTCGGATCGGGTTGCCCAGCACGTTGACGATATCGAATGCCAGCGTAACGCTCGGAACCGGCGTGACCGTTGCCGACAGATCGAGCTGTCCGCGCGCTTTCTCGATGACCCCGCCGGTCCGTTGCGCGCCGTTGACGTCGACGTCGAGCGGCTCCTGGCTGTAATATTGAACGAAGTCCGAGCGGAAATTATACGCGACCCGCGCGGAGAAGAACGGGCGCTCGTACAGCCCGACCAGATTATAAGTCCATTTCGATACGCCGTTGAAGCGCTGCTGCTGGCCGGCGACGTTGGGCGAGGCCGCGAGCGTCGAGGCGAGATCGCCCTTGGAGTCAACATAGGTGCCGTTGGCCTGGAGGCCGAAGCCCTTTGCCCAATTGGGGAGGCCGTCGATATCGAGGAAGCTCGTAAAGCCGACTTCGACACCCTGGAACCGCGTCGCGCCGGTGTTTTCGGGCTGCGTGAAACGTACGCGGCCATAAGTGGGGTCGGTGGTGAAGACGGTCGTGTTCGAGATGAAGCCCTGCGCATCGCGACGGAAGATTGCGCCGGTCAGCGAACCGCTCCGCGAAAAATACCATTCGAGGCTCGCGTCGTAATTGTTCGACGTCAGCGGCGACAGGTTCGGGTTGCCGGCCGTGATAGTACGCACGTTGCTGTTGGGGTCATTCGGGTTCGGCGGATTGTTCGGATCGATCGTCGGCGGTGATCCGACGGTCAGCGCCGGATTGAGATCGAAGAAGTTCGGCCGAGTCCGCGTCTGCGTATAGGCTAGCCGAAGCTGCAACTCATCGGTGGCGGCGACACGCGCGCTGACGTTGGGCAGGTAGTCGGTGTATTCGTTCTTCGCGGTGATCGGCGTTATGACGAAATTTCCGGGCGTCTGTTCGTCGCGGAGGAAGCCGCTGATGCGGTTCTTCGTGCGGATCGCCCGCAAGCCGACGACGCCGTCGACGACGACGCTACCGATATCGAAGCCGTATTTGACCTGGGCATAGGCGGCCAGCGCCTTTTCGTTCGCGCGGAAATTCTCCGACGGGTTGAATTCCGGTCGTCCTGCCGGCGCCCCGTAGAAGCTTCGCAGCGCGACCAGATTATCGCGGATGCTGCTCGACGGGATCGCGGTGAAGGTGCGGATGGGGAAGGTGTTGTTGTAGCCGAACCCGGCTAGCGTGGATTCCGTACTGACCGGCAGCGCGGTGATCGGCAGTTGCGCGGTCAGGTTGAAGATGTACGGCGCGCCGCGATCGCGGTTGGCGTCGCGATCATTGTAGCGGACGCCGAACTGCAACCGCTTCAACAGCCCGTCGCCGACATCGTACTGGACGTCGACGCGCGACTGGATGTCCTTGCCGCCGACCTTGGTATATTCCTGGAAGAAGCCGCGGCTGAGGTAGTTGGCCGGGTCGGTCAGGTTGAAGTCGCCCAGGTTCAGCGTCGGGCCGCCATCGGTACCGGGGGCTTCGAACACGACGTTGCGCACCGGCGAACTGCGGAACGTATAGTCGATGTTGATCAGGTCGAACGTGTAGCTGCTGTCGGTATAGGCCACGTCGCCCGAGATCTGCAGATTGTCATGCTTCCAGATCGCGCCGCCACCCGCCTGATAGGTGTTGGTCGTGCCGTTGGCCGACCCATAATAGCCGTCGGGCGCATTGGCGCCCGTGACGGTCGCGCTTTGCGGCACGTTGGCGTTGCCGGGACGCGTGGTCAGGTTCGTCAGCTGGAAGTCGGCACCGCCGAAGATCGGGACGAACATGAACCGGTTGGAGTCGCGTCCGCGATAGCCCTGGTACAGGCCGTCGACATAGATTTCGAGTTCGGGCGTCGGCTTCCACTGGAACGCCGCGTTGGCGGATGGCCGCCAGCGTCGACCGTAACCGAGGAAGAGCGACTGTGCGTCCGGATAGCGGACTCCACCGGCGGTATCCGGCGTGTTCGCGGAATTGGTCGTGCCGATCACCAGCGACTGCTCGCGCGTGGCATCGAGGAAATTGATGCCGACATAGGAGGCGTTGACGAGCAGGCCCATCTCGCCGATCCCGGTGTCCCACCGGTCGCTGACGAGCAGGTTGCCGTTCCACGACATCTTGCCCGATTGCTGCCAGTTCACGCCGTTCAACGACCCCGACAGTTCGAAGCCGTTGAAATCGAATGGCCGGCGACCGCGAACGTTGACCTGCCCGCCGATGCCGCCCTCGATCAGGTTGGCGGTACCCGATTTATAGACTTCGAGCGCGGCGACCGTGCCGGCGGGGAAATCCTGGATCTGGACGAAGCGGCCTTCCGCGGTGAAGATCTCGCGGCCGTTATAGGTCGTGCTGAGATCGGGCAGTCCGCGCACCGTGACACCCGCCGACTCGCCGCCACCACGCGTCACCTGCACGCCCGACACCCGCGCGAGTGCGGACGACGCGAACGTGTCCGGCAGCTTGCCGATGTCCTCGGCGACGATCGCATCGACGATGCCGTCGGAATTGCGCTTGATCGCCTGCGCCGACTGGAGGCTGCGACGAAGGCCGGTCACGACGATCTCGTCACCGCCCTCGGTCGGGCTTTCCTGGACCGACGGCTGTGGTGCGGCGGGGTTGGCATTCTGGTCCGACGCCGTTGTCGGCTTGGGCAGATCCTGGCCGCCGGCCCTGGCCTGCGTGGCATCGGACGTCTGTGCGGTTGCCGGCGCCGTCGTGGCGATCGCTACGGCGGCCACGGATGCGCAAAGGCGTGCTTTCGCGTTCATGTCTCTCTCCCCCTCAGTGTCGCTGGTTTTCCATACGACTTGCCGCCACGCTAAAACGATCAAACCGCGCAATCAATCCTTTTTGTAGGACAAGAGCGATGGATTCCTCGCGGGGTCTTGTTGATCCGATACCTGGCCCGCTAGAGTTGTTCAGGATGCGGAAAAAGCACCGCGGTGAGGCCGCTGCGTATCGTCGATACGGCGCGCGACAAACCCGTTGAACAGGAGAGGAACGCCCGTGAACGATGGCAATTTGGCGCGGTCGCCCGCGTGGTCGATACCAGAGCCTCGGACCGCGAGGACCGCAACTGCTGCAAAGCCGCTATACCTTGCCTTGCTCGCCACCGCGGTGTTCGTCGCCAGTCCTGCCGATGCCCGCGGGCGCTGGACGGAGGCGCAGGCGAAAACCTGGTACGCTGCGCAATCGTGGTTGGTCGGCGCGAATTATGCGCCCGCCACCGCGATCAACCAGCTCGAAATGTGGCAGGCGGCAACCTGGGATCCGAAACGGATCGACTACGAACTCGGCCTTGCACAGGGCATCGGCATGAACACGATGCGCGTGTTCCTCCACGACCAGCTCTGGCAGCAGGATCCGGAAGGCTTCAAGCAGCGGATCGACGCGTTCCTGGCGATGGCCAAGGCGCACAAGATCAAGCCGTTGTTCGTGCTGTTCGACAGTTGCTGGGATCCGGATCCGAAACGCGGGCCACAGCATCCACCGATCCCCGGCGTGCATAATTCCGGCTGGGTGCAGGGACCGGGGCTGCCGGGCCTGCGCGATCGTACGCGCTATCCCGGCTACAAGGCGTATGTGCAGGGCGTGGTCGGCGCGTTTGCGAAAGACGACCGGATCCTCGGCTGGGACGTCTGGAACGAGCCCGATAATGGCGCGGACCAATATAAGGGGCAGGAGGGCAAGGAGCCGCTGGTCCGCGCGCTGCTGGCGCAGGTGTTCGACTGGGCGCGCGACGCCGATCCGTCGCAGCCGCTGACCTCGGGGGTGTGGATCGGCGAGGACTGGGCACCGGGCGGCAAGACGTCGCCGATGGAAAAGCTCCAGCTCGCGCAATCGGACGTGGTGACGTTCCACGACTATAGCTGGCCAGAGACGTTCGAGCGGCGGATCAAGCAGCTGCTCGCCTATAATCGCCCGATCATCTGCACCGAGTATATGGCGCGCGGCAACGGCTCGACCTTCGACGGGTCGCTGCCGATCGGCAAGCGCTACAATGTCGGCATGATCAACTGGGGGTTCGTCGACGGGAAGACGCAGACGCGGCTCCCCTGGGACAGCTGGCAGAAACCGTACGTGCTGGCCGAGCCGACGATCTGGTTCCACGAGGTGTTCCGGAACGACGGCACGCCGTATCGGCAGGCTGAAACCGACTTCATCCGGCGATTGAGCGCAGCGCCGAAGGGCGTCGTACCGGTGGCCCCGTCCGATACGTCAGCGGCAGGTCGCCAACGCTGAAGCGATAGGCAGCATCGCCTCCACAAGGGAGGCGATGCTGTCCGCGTGCTTAGTGGTTGTCGCGCGGCAGACCCATCGTCTGCGCGATCCGCTGATACTTCTCGGCGCCTTCGAGGATCGCACCGGTTTCCATCTGGCCGACGGTGGCGCGCTGGATTTCCTGCCACGGCGTCTGCGAGCGCGGGAAGGCATAGCCGCCGTCTGCGGTGAGGGTGCGGCGCCGCTCGGCGAGTTCCTCGTCGGAAATCAGGACGTTGGCCGATCCCTTTGCAAGGTCGATGCGAACCCGGTCACCGGTGCGGATCAGCGCGAGGCCACCCATCGCCGCCGCTTCGGGGCTGGCGTTGAGGATCGAGGGCGAGCCCGACGTCCCCGACTGGCGCCCATCGCCGATGCAGGGGAGGGCATGGACGCCCTCGCGGATCAGGTACGCCGGCGGGCGCATGTTGACGACCTCGGCGGCACCCGGATAGCCGATCGGGCCGGCGCCACGCATGAACAACAACGTGTCGGTCGTGATCCCGAGCGAGGGATCGTCGATCCGGTGGTGATAATCCTCCGGCCCGTCGAACACGACCGCGGGGCCCTCGAATGCTTCGAGATCGTCCGGGTTGCTGAGATAGCGCGCGCGGAATTCCGGCGAGATCACGCTGGTCTTCATGATCGCCGAGTCGAACAGATTGCCGCGCAGCACGATGAAGCCGGCATTCTCGAGCAGCGGCGTCGCGAACGGGCGGATGACGCGCTCGTCCTCGATCGTCGCGGTGCGGCAATTGTCGCCGATCGACTTGCCGTTGGCGGTCATCGCGTCCTCGTGGATCAGGCCCTGTTTCATCAGCTCGGCCACCACCGCGGGCACGCCGCCGGCATGATAATAATCCTCGCCCAGATACTCACCCGCGGGCTGGAGGTTGACCATCAGCGGCACCTTGTGGCCGTGCGTCTGCCAATCGTCGATCGGCAGGTCGACGCCGATGTGGCGCGCGATCGCGGCCAAGTGGATCGGTGCGTTGGTCGAGCCGCCGATCGCCGAATTGACGACGATCGCGTTGTGGAACGCTTCCTTGGTCAAGATGTCCGAAGGCTTCAGGTCTTCGGCAACCATGTCGACGATCCGCTTGCCGGTCTTGTACGCGACCTCCTGGCGATCACGGTAAGGCGCGGGGATCGCGGCCGAGCCGGGCAACTGCATGCCGAGCGCCTCGGCGAGGCTGTTCATCGTCGTCGCGGTACCCATCGTGTTGCAGTAACCGGTCGACGGCGCCGACGATGCGACGAGCTTGATGAAGCCCTCGTCGTCGATCGCGCCGGTCGCGAGCAGTTCGCGCGCCTTCCACACGATCGTGCCCGAGCCGGTCCGCTCGCCCTTGTGCCAGCCGTTAAGCATCGGGCCGACGGAGAGCGCGATCGCCGGGATGTTGACGGTCGCGGCGGCCATCAGGCAGGCCGGCGTGGTCTTGTCGCAGCCGATCGTCAGCACGACGCCGTCGAGCGGATAGCCGTACAGCACCTCGACCAGCGCCAGATAGGCAAGGTTGCGGTCGAGCCCGGCGGTCGGCCGCTTGCCGGTTTCCTGGATCGGGTGGACCGGGAATTCGAGCGCGATGCCGCCGGCTTCACGGATGCCTTCGCGCAGGCGTTCGGCCAGCACGAGGTGGTGGCGGTTGCACGGGCTCAGGTCGCTGCCGGTCTGCGCGATGCCGATGATCGGCTTGCCCGAGCGCAGTTCCTCGAGGCTCAGCCCGAAGTTCAGATAGCGCTCCAGATAGAGCGCCGTCATGTCGATGTTCTCGGGGTTGTCGAACCACGCGCGGCTGCGGAGCTTGCTGGAAGCGGGGGGCATATCGGTCATCGGGTCGGTCATCGGGAGGCTTTCTGGAAGATCGGGATCGGTCGGATCAACGCGCGACGGAGACGCGGTAGATCATGCGATGATGATAGGGCTTGCCGGGGTCGACGCGGGCCGAGCCGAACGCGGGCTGGTTGGGCGTGTCCGGAAACTTCTGCGGTTCGAGCGCCAGGCCGTCGCCCATCCGGTAGACATGGCCCGACTTGCCGATCAGCGACCCGTCGAGGAAATTGCCCGAATAGAACTGCACGCCGGGCTCGGTGGTCAGCACTTCGAGCACGCGGCCAGACGCCGGATCTTCCACCCGAGCGGCAAGGCCGGGCTCCGGCGTCGCGCCCTTGTCGAGCACGAAGTTATGATCCCAGCCATGGCCGATCACGATCTGCGGATCGCGGCCGTCGCGAAGGCCGTCGGACAGCGCGCGGCCCTTGGTGAAGTCGAACACCGTCCCGGCGACCGGCTTCATCTCGCCAGTCGGGATTAGCGTGGCGTTCACCGGGGTGTAGCGCCGCGCCGGGATCGTCAGCCGCTGGCCGTAGATGCCGGTCGCCGAGCCTTCGCCGGCCAGATCGAACAGCGCGTGGTTGGTCATGTTGACGATCGTCGGCGCATCGGTGGTCGCGTCGAAATCGATCGTCAGCGCGCCCTTGTCGTCGAGCGCATAGGTGACCTTGGCCATCAACGTGCCGGGATAGCCCTGATCGCCCGCCGAGCTGGTCAGCGTCATCACGACCTTCGCCTGCGCGCCATTGGTGACCGAGACGATCTTCCACACCAGCTTGTCGAACCCGACGGTGCCGCCGTGCAGCGTGTTGGTCTTGTCGTTCAGCGGCAATTGATACGTCTTGCCGTCGAGCAAGAAGCGACCGCCGGCGATGCGGTTGGCATAGCGGCCGATCGTCTGGCCCCAGAAGTTCGGCGCGCTGGCATAGCTCGCGGCGTCGTCGTAGCCGAGCGTGATGTCCGCCACCTTGCCGTTGCGATCGGGCGCGTTCAACGACTGGAGCGTCGCGCCGAGCGTCATGATGCGCGCGCTCACACCATTGGTGCCGGTCAGCGTGACGGCTTCGATCGCGGTACCGTCGGGCAGTTTGCCGAACGATTCCCGCTTCGCCGACGCGGCCGACGCGGCCTGCGTCGATACCGCCGTCAGTACGGCCGCCATGATGATCCCCGTTTTTCCGATTGCGCGCATTTCGGTTCCCGTCCTTAATCGCTCGACGCCGTTGACGCGCCTTGTGAGGCTATATAGTCGGACAATATATTTCTGAGCAAGCCATGCGGTAAAAGACTGTCGTTCAGTCGCAGACATGGCACGGAGGGTGAGCGATTATGGCGATGCCGATACAGATGCAACGACCCGTCGAGGGCGCAGCGACACAGGGTCCGCCGGGGGGCAGTCCCAGTTACCGCTCCGCACTGACCCTGCTCGCCAGCCTGTTCTTCATGTGGGGCTTCATCACGGTCATCAACAACACGCTGCTGCCGCACCTGCGCAGCGTGTTCGACCTCAGCTATACGCAGACCACGCTGATCGAGAGCGTCTGGTTCATCGCCTATTTCTTCGCGTCGATTCCGTCTGCCAAGCTGATCGAGCGAGTCGGCTATCAGCGTGCGATGGTGTTCGGGCTCGGACTGATGGCAGTCGGTGCGCTAATGATGGTGCCTGCCGCGCGCCTGCCGAGCTATGGCGTCACGCTGGTCGCGCTGTTCGTGATCGCGAGCGGCATCACGCTGCTCCAGGTCGCGGCCAATCCGTACGTCGCCGTGGTCGGTCCGCCCGAGACCGCGTCGTCGCGATTGAACCTGGTCCAGGCGTTCAACTCGGCCGGCGCGACGCTCGCGCCGTTGTTCGGTGGCTATCTGATCCTCGGCCGCTCGACCTCGGGCACCGCCGTCGCCGGCTCGACCGCGGTGCTGACGCCGGCCGAGCGGCTTGCCGACGCACAGTCGGTGGTGCTGCCGTATCTGATCGTCGCGGGCGTGCTGGTCGTGCTCGCGATCGTCATCGCGCGCTTCCCGCTGCCAGCGATGGGCGCCGCGACGCAGCGCTCGGCCAAGGCGGACCGGAAGGGGCTGTCGCTCTGGTCGCACCGCAACCTGGTGCTCGGCATCCCGGCGATCTTCATTTATCTGATAGCCGAGATCGGCGTCGCCAATCTGTTCATCAACTTCGTCAGCCAGCCGCAGATCGGCAATCTGACGCACGAACAGGCCTCGCATTACCTGTTCATCCTGTGGGGCGGGATGATGGTCGGCCGGCTGGTCGGCAGCGTCGTGATGCGGACGATCCCCGCCGAGCGCGTGCTGGCGGTGGCGAGCATCGGCGCATTCGTCGTCATGGTGATCGCGACCTTCACCACCGGCCATGTCGCGATGTGGGCGCTGATCTCGGTCGGGCTGTTCCACTCGATCATGTTCCCGACGATCTTCACGCTCGGCATCCGCGGCCTCGGTCCGCTGACCGAGGAAGGGTCGGGGCTGCTGATCATGGCGATCGCGGGTGGTGCGCTGGTGATCGTCCAGGGTTGGCTCGCCGACACCTACGGGTTGCAGATCTCGTTCCTGCTGACCGCGGCGTGCGAACTCTACATCCTGTTCTACGCGGTCTGGGGCTCGAAGGTCACTAACGCCCTGCCGGATCAGGCGACCCGCTAGACCATATTCCTCCCCCGCCGGGGGGAGGTGGCGCCAAAGGCGACGGAGGGGGCGGACACGGAGCAGAGGTTTCCGCTCACCGCCCCCTCCGTCAGGCTGCGCCTGCCACCTCCCCCTGGCGGGGGAGGATCATGATCAGCGCGCCATCGCCAGTTTCGTATCCTCCAGCGCCAGGTCGACCAGCGTCCGCATCGCCGCGCTGGCGCCGTTCGCATCGCCCGCGGCAATCGCGTCATAGACCAGCATGTGATCGGGAATCGGATTGCGGGGCAGGGCACGGGCGCGCTGCTTGAACTGCGTCGTCCAGTTGACCGCGGCACCGATACTCGCACTCAGCACGATCAGCGCATCGTTGCCCGTCGCGGTCAGCACCGCGTCGTGAAACTCGCGATCCGCCGCGCGCCCGGCTTCGGTGGCCAGCGTATGCCGCCGCATTGCCGCCAGTGCATCCTTCATGATCTTCAGGTCGGTTCGTTCACGCCGTTCCGCGGCAAGCGCCGCCGCCGCGGGCTCGACGATCGCGCGCAATTCGAACAGCCCGCGAACGAAGGTGATGTCGGGCTCGCCCGCAAACGCCCAGGCGAGCACGTCGGGATCGAGCAGGTTCCACCGACTGCGCGGCAGGACGCGCGTACCGATCTTCGGTCGACTTTCGACCAATCCCTTGGCGGTCAGGACCTGGACCGCCTCTCGGTAGGCGCTGCGCGAAACGTCGAGCGTTTTCGAGAACTCGACCTCGCCGGACAGCGTGTCGCCGGGCGCATACTCCCCCGACAATATCGCGGTGCCGAGCTTGTGCGCGACTGCACCGTGAAGGCGCCGACCCGTGCCGCGCGGAACGCGGGCGACCGGCGTTTCATCGTCGTTGCCACCCTCCACAGGATCCTCGATACGATCCCCGATACGATTGACGTCCGTCATAACGCTTGCTCCCTGGACACGGCGTAACAGTCCCTGCGCGATCAAGGAACGACAAAGATTGCCAAAGCCCGGCGCCGCTTATATGTCGGAGTATAGGGAGTGGATACTATGTCAGACACAAGCACGAGCCAGACCGAGCGTTCGGCGTTTCGATCCATCGACGCCGCCACCGGTGCTGCAGTGGGTAATCCGATCGCGGTCCATGGTCCAGCCGACGTCGAGGCCGCCTGCGTTGCCGCCGACGCCGCCTTCGATGCGTATCGCGCGACCGGCAACGACGCGCGGGCCGATTTCCTCGAGCGGATCGGCGACGAGATCGTCGCGCTCGGCGACGACCTGATCGTCGCCGCGATGCGCGAAAGCGGCCTGCCGCGCGCGCGGCTCGAGGGCGAGCGCGGTCGTACCGTCGGCCAGCTGAAGCTGTTCGCGGGCGTCGTCCGTCGCGGCGGCTGGATGGGGCTGCGGATCGACCCCGCGCTCCCCGATCGCGCACCGCTGCCACGTCCCGATCTGCGGCTGCGGATGATCCCGCTCGGCCCGGTCGCGGTGTTCGGCGCGAGCAATTTCCCGCTCGCCTTCTCGACCGCCGGTGGCGACACCGCATCGGCGCTGGCTGCCGGTTGCCCGGTCGTCGTCAAGGGTCACCCGGCGCATCCCGCGACCGGCGCGATGGTCGCCGGCGCGATCGATGCCGCGGTTGCCGCCTGCGGACTGCCGAAGGGCGTGTTCTCGCATCTGGTCGGTCCCGGCAACGATCTCGGCAGCGCATTGGTGCAGGATCCGCGCATCGCCGCGGTCGGCTTCACCGGATCGCGTGCCGGCGGCCTGGCGCTCGTCAAGCTCGCGCAGGCCCGTGAGGTCCCCATTCCGGTCTATGCCGAGATGTCGAGCATCAACCCGGTCGTGCTGCTGCCCGAAGCCCTGAAGGCTCGCGGCGCGGCGCTGGGGACGGCGTTCGTCGGGTCGCTGACGATGGGGGCGGGGCAGTTCTGCACCAATCCCGGTCTCGTGCTCGCGGTCGAAGGCGAGGGGCTCGACGCGTTCGTCTCCGCCGCGGCCACCGCGCTGCCCGGGGCGCCCGCTGCGACCATGCTCACCGGCGGTATCCATGCCGCGTATGAGCAGGGCATCGCCGCGCTTGCGAGCCATGCGGCGGTGAAGGAGATTTCGCGCGGCAAGGTCGGCGAAGGCGTCGCACAGGGGCAGGCGGCGTTCTTCGAGACCACCGCGGCGCAGTTCCTGAGCGACAAGGCGCTGGGTCATGAAGTGTTCGGTGCGTCGTCGCTGCTGGTACGCTGCACGAGCGAGGACGAGCTTCATGCCGTGCTGCGCGCCGCTGAGGGCCAGCTGACCGCGACGATCCAGATGGACGCGGGCGATGCTGAGATGGCGTCGCGGCTGATTCCGCTGCTCGAGCGCAAGACCGGGCGGATTCTCGCGAACGGCTGGCCGACCGGTGTCGAAGTCGCGCATGCGATGGTGCATGGCGGTCCGTTCCCGGCGACCTCGGACGGCCGCACGACCTCGGTCGGCAGCCTCGCGATCGATCGCTTCCTGCGGCCGGTGTCGTACCAGAATCTGCTGCCTGAGCTGCTGCCGGAAGTGCTGCGTGACGGCACGACGGCGCCGCGGCTGATCGACGGCGTTCCCGCCAACTAATCGAAATATCGGGGGGCGAACCGTAACGACGGCGTCCCGACTAGGAGAGAGACTGATGACTTTGCGCCTGTTGCAGCATGTTGGCGTCGACGGCACGCGATCGGTGATCGCGGCCACCAGCGAGGGGGCGGCGTTCGTTACCGGCGTAGACAGCGTCCGCGCGCTGGCCGAACGCGCGATCGCCGACGGTACCGATCTCGCCGGGGCGGTTTCGGCCTGCGGAACGGGCGACAGCGTCGATATCGCTGCCGAACTCGCCGCCGGTCGTCTGACCTCGCCGATCGATCATGTCGATCCCGCGCACCTGATCATGACCGGCACCGGCCTGACGCATCTCGGCTCGGCCGAGGGCCGCGACAAGATGCACCGCGCCGCTGCGGATGCCGAGAAGCAGACCGATTCGATGCGGATGTTCCTCGAAGGCGTCGAGGGCGGCAAGCCTGCCGCGGGGACGCGCGGGCAGCAGCCCGAATGGTTCTACAAGGGCGATGGCTCGGGTCTCGTCGCACCCGGTGCTGCGCTGACGATGCCCGACTTCGCCGAGGATGGCGGCGAGGAGCCCGAGCTTGCCGGGATCTACCTGATCGGTCCCGACGGCACGCCGTTCCGCCTGGGCCTCTGCCTCGCCAACGAGTTCAGCGACCACGTCACCGAACGCCACAATTACCTGTGGCTCGCGCATTCGAAGCTGCGCCAGGCGTCGCTCGGGCCCGAACTGCTGGTCGGCACGCCGCCCGAGCATATCGAGGGTGCGAGCCGCATTCACCGCGACGGCGCATTGCTGTGGGAAAAGCCGTTCCTGTCGGGCGAGGCGAACATGTCGCACAGCATCGCCAACCTCGAGGCGCATCATTTCAAATATGATCTGTTCCGCCGTCCGGGCGACGTGCACGTCCATTTCTTCGGCACCGCGACGCTGTCGTTCGCCGATGGCGTGACGACGCGCGAAGGCGACGTGTTCGAGATCGAGGCCGCACCGTTCACGCTGCCGTTGCGCAACACGCTGACCAAGGCCGCACCGCAGCCCGTCGTCGTGAAGGCACTCTGAGCATGGCCGCTATCAGAATCGCGGTCGTCGGGATGGGCAAGATCGCCCGCGACCAGCATCTGCCCTCGATCGCCGGCAATGCCGACTTCGCGTTCGTCGCCAGCGTCAGCCCGCGCGATCCGGGCGTCGAAGGTGTCGCCAACTTCAAGTCGCTGGAGTCGCTGCTCGCCGACGGTCCGGCGATCGACTCGATCGCGCTCTGCACCCCGCCGCAGGTACGCTACGAGCTGGCCGCGATGGCACTCGCCAAGCGCGTCCACGTCTTCCTCGAAAAGCCGCCCGGCGCGACGCTCGCCGAGGTCGATGCGCTCGAAGCGCAGGCTGCCGAGACGGGAACGACGCTGTTCGCCGGCTGGCATTCGCGGTTCGCTGCCGGTGTCGCGCCGGCCAAGGCGTGGCTCGCCGACCGGCAGATCCAGCGCGTGTCGATCGTCTGGCGCGAGGATGTCCGCGTCTGGCATCCGGGGCAGGCGTGGATCTGGGAGCCGGGTGGGCTCGGCGTGTTCGATCCGGGGATCAACGCGCTGTCGATCGCGACCGAGATCCTGCCGCAGCCCTTCTTCCTGACCGCCGCGACGCTGTCGACGCCTGCCAACCGCGCCGCGCCGATCGCTGCCGACCTGACCTTCCGCAGTGCCGCGGGCACGCCGATCACGATGGACCTCGACTGGCGCCAGACCGGCCCGCAGAGCTGGGACATCACCGTCGAGACCGATGCCGGTACGCTCAGCCTTGCCAAGGGCGGCGCGGTGCTCACCCTGCCGAGCGGCACGGTGCACAATGACGACGAGGAATATCCCGGCCTCTACACCCGCTTCGCCGCGCTGATCCGCGGTGGCCAAAGCGAAGTCGACACGACCCCGTTCACACTCGTCGCCGACGCATTCCTGCGCGGCACCCGCAAATCCGTGGAGGCTTTCGATGATTGAGGCAAAAATGACCCGCACGCTGAAGGGCCTCGCCGCCGCGCTGCTGCTCTCGACCGCCGGCATCGGCGCCGCACAGACCGACGCGCCCGGCACCGCGCCCACTTCGGCTCAGGCAACCGTGACGGTCCACGCCGACACACCCGGCCCGACCTATGATCGACGCATCTTCACGCAGTTCGCAGAACACCTCGGTACCGGCATCTATGGCGGGCTGTGGGTTGGCGAAAAGTCGAAGATCCCCAACGTCCGCGGCTTCCGCACCGACGTCGTGACCGCGTTGCGCGGCATCGGCGTGCCCGTGGTGCGTTGGCCCGGCGGCTGCTTCGCCGACGAATATCACTGGCGCGAGGGGATCGGTCCCAAGGCCAAGCGCCCGGTCAAGATCAACACGCATTGGGGCGGCGTGACCGAGCCCAACACGGTCGGCACGCACGAGTTCATGGACCTCGCCGGACAGCTCGGCGCCGAGGCCTATATCGCCGGCAACGTCGGCAACGGCACGCCGCAGGAAATGGCGGAATGGGTCGAATACATGACCTCGCCCTCGGGAACGCTCGCCGACGAACGTGCCAAGAACGGGCACAAGGCGCCGTGGGCCGTCCCGTATTTCGGCGTCGGCAACGAGCTGTGGGGCTGTGGCGGCAACATGCGCGCCGAATATGCCGCCGACGTGACGCGGCGCTACGCCACCTTCATCAAGGCGCCCAAGGACACGCGCGTGATGAAGATCGCGAGCGGCGCCAACGTCGACGACTATAACTGGACCGAGACGATGGCGCGCGAGCTGGTCGGCAAGGTCGATGCGCTGTCGCTGCATTACTACACCGTCCCCGGCGGCTGGCCGCCGCGTGCGTCCGCGACCGTGTTCGACGAGCGCGGCTGGGCCGAGACGCTGTCCGAGACGCTTCGGATGGACGAGCTGATCACCAAGCATTCGGCGATCATGGACAAGGTCGATCCGAAGAAGACGATGTGGCTCGCGGTCGACGAATGGGGCACCTGGTATGCCGGCGATCCGGGCACCAACCCCGGCTTCCTGCGCCAGCAGAACACGCTCCGTGACGCGCTGGTGACGGCGATCAACCTCAACATCTTCGCCAAGCATGCTGACCGCGTGAAGATGACCGCGATCGCGCAGATGGTGAACGTGCTGCAGGCGATGATCCTGACCGACGGCAGCAAGATGGTGCTGACGCCGACCTATCACGTGTTCGCGATGTACAAGCCGTACATGGACGGCACGGTCCTGCCGATCGACATCAAGTCGCCCTGGTACAACAAGGACCAGTGGACGATGCCGTCGGTCAGCGCGTCGGCTGTACGCGGCAAGGACGGCGTGGTGCGGATAGCGCTCTCGAACCTCGATCCGAACAAGCCGACCAGCGTCAGCGCGGCGCTGCCGGGCGTGACCGCGCAAACCGTCACCGGGCAGGTGCTGACCGCGCCGACGATGACCGCGCTCAACACCTTCGAGGCGCCCAATGCGGTCGCACCGACGGCGTTCAACGGTGCCAGCCTCAGCGGCGGCACCTTGTCGGTGACGCTGCCGCCGATGTCGGTGGTGATGCTCGAACTGAAATGATCGTGACGCCCGCCGGAGCAACCGGCGGGCGCACAGACCGGGAGAGAGACGATGGCCGCACCGAGATGGGCGACCGGACTGATCGCGCTTACGCTCGCGGCTGGCGTGACGGCGCAAACCGCGGAGGCACCGCCGACCCGCGGGGCACTCAACGCCAGGCTGACGGGAGACATCGCGCCGGTCCATGACCCGGTCATGATCCGCGCGGGCAATACCTATTACGTCTACGGCACCGGGCTCGACGGCCAGATGCTGAGCGCCCGCACGTCTCCGGACCTGGTCCACTGGACCGCGGGCACGCCGCCGCTGACGCGCCTGCCCGACTGGGCGACCAAGGCAGTGCCGGGCACCAAGGGAATGTGGGCGCCCGACATTTCGCGCGGCACCGACGGTCGCTACCGGCTCTATTACTCGGTCTCGACGTTCGGCTCGAACCGCTCGGCGATCGGCCTTGCGACCAGCCCGACGCTCGATCCCAAGGCGCCCGGCTATGGCTGGCGCGACGAGGGGCTGGTGGTGATGTCCACCCCCAAGGACGATTTCAACGCGATCGATCCCAACCACGTCGTCGACGCGCAGGGCCGCGAATGGCTGTCGCTCGGCAGCTTCTGGACGGGCCTAAAGCTGTTCGCGCTGAACCCCAAGACCGGCAAGCTGCTCGACCCGAATGAGAAGCCCCACGCGATCGCCCGCCGTCCCGCACCCGCCGGCGGACCCGCTCCGGTCGAGGCGCCGTTCATCATCGGCCATGGCGGCTATTACTGGCTGCTCGCGAGCTACGACTATTGCTGCAAGGGCGTGAACAGCACCTATTACACTGTCGTCGGCCGATCGAAGGCGATCACCGGACCGTATCTCGGCAAGGACGGCAGCGCGATGGTGCAGGGCGGGGGCACGATCTTCCTGCGTGCCGATCTCCAGGAGCAGCAACGCTTTCGCGGCCCCGGCCATCCCGGCGTCATGCACGACACCGACGGCAAGGATTACGTCGTCTACCACGCGTACGACCGGACCAAGAATGGCGCGCCGACGCTGCGGATCGCGCCGATCAACTGGGGCGCCGATGGCTGGCCCGTAGCGGAGTATTGACGATGACGGACCTGAACCGCCGCCTGTTCCTCGCCGGCGCCACCGCGGCATCGGCTAGCGGCGCGATCGCGCGCCTGCCCGGCGGCACCCCCGCTGCGGCTCCGGTGCCGAGCAACCCCGTCGTCCGCCAGCGTGCGGATGCGCAGGTGTTCCGCCATACCGACGGCTATTATTACCTGACCGGGTCGGTGCCCGAATACGACCGGCTGGTGCTGCGGCGTTCGCGCACGCTCGCCGGGCTGACGACCGCGCGCGAGCAGATCCTGTGGCGGCATCTCGCCAGCGGCCCGCTGTCGGGCTTCATCTGGGCGCCCGAGCTGCACCTGATCGACGGCCGCTGGATCATGTATTTTGCGGCGGGTCCGAGCGGCGGCGGCGAGGACGTGTTCCGCATCCGCACCTATGCGCTGGTCGCCGACGGCCCCGATCCGATGACCGCGCGCTGGTCTGTGCTGGGCCAGCTCAAGACGCCGTGGGACAGCTTCAATCTCGATTCGACCTCGTTCGTCCACCGCGGCACGCGCTATCTGTGTTGGGCGCAGCGCGAGCCGGGGATCGAGACCAACAGCAACCTGTATCTCGCGCCGCTCGCCACGCCGATCACGCTCGCCAAGCCGCCGATCCGGATCGCGGTGCCGACGCTCGACTGGGAAATCCAGGGCTACAAGGTCGCCGAAGCGCCCTCGCTGCTGGCGCGCAACGGCAAGCTGTTCATCACCTATTCGGCCAGCGCGACCGACGCGCGCTACTGCCTCGGCCTACTCACCGCGGACGCCAATGCTGACATCATGAAGGCGGGCTCCTGGACGAAATCACCCAGGCCGGTGTTCGTCTCGTCGTCGTTAACGGGCGTCTATGGCCCCGGCCACAACAGCTTCACGGTCGACGAACAGGGGCGCGACGTGCTGGTTTATCATGGCCGCGATTATGCCGCGATCAAGGGCGATCCGTTGTTGGATCCGAACCGCCACACCCGGATGCAGCGGCTGTATTACACCGCCGACGGCACACCCGATTTCGGCATCCCGGTCGGTAACGGACCGGTGCCCGACCGGTTCTCGCCGGCCAGCGACAGGACGGTCTTCCTCCGTCACGACGGCGACCGGATATCGGTCGGGCAGGGGGACATCCCCTCTAGTCAGTTTCGACAGATGCCGGGGCTAACGGGCAGGGGAAGCGTCTCGCTCGTGCCGATCGATGCGCCCGATCGCTATCTCGTCGCGCAGGCCGACGGACGGATCGCACTCGCTGCGAAGGACGCGAGCCGCGCCTTCGCGGAACGCGCGAGCTTCCTGCGGCAGCCGGGTTTGAGCACCGCAAAGGGCGTGACCTTCGCCGCGCTCGGCAAGCCCGGTAGCGTCTTGCGTTACGTTGGCAGCGGCTTGGCGCTGGGGAGCGCGACGCGCCCCGCCGACCGTGCCTCCGCCACGTTCCTGGTGAGCTGAGCATGACGCTGTCGCTTGACCGCCGCACGCTCCTCACCGGCACCTTGGCGGCCACCGCGATCGGCGCCGCAAGTCCGGCGCGTGCGAAGGACGCACCGCGCCTGCTCGCGCCGACCCCGCCGATGGGCTGGAACAGCTGGAACAGTTTCGCGACGACGATCACCGAGGCGCAGGCGATCGAGACCGCGACGATCATGGCGGAAAAGCTGCTGCCGTCGGGCTATGATATCTTCACCGTCGATATCCAATGGTACGAGCCGGGGGCAAGCAGCTACACCTACGCAACCAAGCCCAAGCCGGTGATGGACGATTACGGCCGGTTGCTGCCCGCGCCGAACCGGTTCCCGTCGAGCGCCGGCGGCACGGGCTTTCGCCCGCTCGCCGACCGCGTCCACGCGCTCGGCCTGCGGTTCGGCATCCACCTGATGCGCGGCATTCCGCGGCTCGCGGTGGAGCGCAACCTGCCGGTGCTCGGGACGAAATACCGCGCCCGCGATATCGCCGACACCGCCAGCATCTGTGCCTGGAACCCGGACATGTACGGCGTCGACATGCGAAAGCCCGGCGCGCAGGCCTATTACGACAGCGTGTTCGCTCTCTACGCATCCTGGGGCGTCGACCTCGTCAAGATGGACGACATGAGCCGTCCCTATGACGCGCATGCCCCCGAGATCGAGGGCGCGCATGCCGCGATCGTCGCGACCGGGCGCCCGATCATCCTCAGCCTCTCGCCGGGGGAAACGCCAGTCCCCCGCGCCGATCACGTCCGCCGTTTCGCGCAGATGTGGCGGATCAGCGACGATTTCTGGGACGAATGGTCGCTGCTCGAAGCGCAGTTCACCCGGTTGAAGAACTGGAACGCGCACCGCGTGCCCGGCGGCTGGCCCGATGCGGACATGCTGCCGCTCGGTCGCCTCGCGCTCGGTGCGCGCGATACCAAGTTCACGCCCGACGAACAGCGCACGCTGATGACCCTCTGGTCGATCGCGCGCTCGCCGCTGATCATGGGCGGCGACCTGCGGCATCTCGACCGCCCGACGCTCGACCTGCTGACCAATCCCGAGGTCATCGCGGTCAATCAAGCGAGCTACGACAACCAGCCGCACTTCGTCGCCGATGGCATCCGGGTCTGATCGGCGCGCGTGCCGGGATCGAAGGACCGCTATCTCGCGCTTTTTAACACAGACAAAAGCGAGCGGTCCGTGCAGCTTCGTCTCGACATGATCGCGCTCAACGGGCCGGTCGGCGTCCGTGATCTCTGGGCACGGCGCGATCTGGAACGGGCGTCTGGTACGCTGACGAAGAGCCTGCCGTCACATGGTGCGGCGCTATATCGGCTCACGCCTGGCTGACCAATCTGCAAGACCTATCAGGCAAATTGTTTGGCAAATTAACGCTTGCGTCGATGACTAGGTTCTCATACCTAATGTCCGAGTAATACCGGCTGCGAATAAGGTCGGATGGACATGCCAGGGAGAGGCCAAATGGCGATGAAATCGTTGATTCTGTGTTCCGCATCGATCGCAGCCCTGATGCTGGGCGCGCCCGTCAACGCGCAGGCCGTGCCGACCACGCCGCAGGATCAGGCCGATCAGCCTGCAAGCGGTGACGACATCGTCGTCACCGGCGTCCGCGCCTCGATCGTCGGCGCGCTGAACGTCCGCAAGAATTCGATCCAGATCGTCGACTCGATCGTCTCCGAAGACGTCGGCAAGCTGCCCGACAACAACGTCGTCGAGGCACTCCAGCGCGTCACCGGCATTCAGGTCACCGACCGCGCCGGCGGCGAAGCGGCGACGATCACCATCCGAGGTCTGACCGATCCGTTGACGACGCTGAACGGGCGCAACATCTTCACCGCGGCCGGCACGTCCTTCGCGCTGCAGGATATCTCCGCGAACCTCGTCAAGCAGGTGGACGTCTACAAGACCCGCTCGGCCGACCAGCTGGAAACGGGTCTGGCCGGGCAGATCGACGTGCAGACCCGGCGCCCGCTCGATTTCGACGGCTTCACGATATCGGGCCTCGCCCGCGGACTCTATTCGGAACTCGCCGACAAGGTGAACCCCAACGCCGCGCTGCTGATCAGCGACCGTTGGGAAACCGGCATCGGCGATATCGGCCTGCTCGTGAACGGCAGCTACACGCGCGCCGAATTCCGCAACCAGAATCTGCAGGCCGGCGCGATCGTGCCGTTCGCGACGGAAAACCCGACGGCGGGTTCGGGTCTCGCCCCGCTGGAGCGGATCTTCCCGGGCGACAGGAACCAGAACTGGACGCCGGGGCTGGATGCCGGCCTGCCGACCGCGCCGGGCTCCACGCTCAACATCAACGGCGTCGATACGCCATATTATCTGTCGAGGGACGCGGTCATCGCGTCCGATCTTTACGGCAAGCGCGACCGTCGCGCGGTCAATGCAGCGCTGCAATGGGCGCCCAACGACCGTTCGGTCTACACGGCGGAAGTCTTCTACACCGGCTTCAAGGGCAAGACGTTCAACAGCCTGAACTTCAGCTTCGTCGACTGGTGGGGCGACCTGCCGGCCAATCCGGGGTCGAGCGTCGCGCTGTACGACGGCACGAACATCATCAAGTCGCGTCAGGCCGGATCGGTCGCGGGGTTCAACAGCGGCGACACGGCCACCAGCAAAACCGACAGCTATGTCTATGCATTGAACGCCAAGTGGGACGTGGCCGACCGCGGCAAGATCTCGGCCGACCTCACATATCAGGACAGCAAGAACGAGACCTCGTTCTTCGCCATCCGCACCGATCGCGGGCCGCTCGACATCGACGTGGACTTCAACGCGGGCGGTGGGCTGCCGTCCTACAGCTTCGGCAATCAGGCCGTGCTGACCGACGCGACGGCCTGGACGATCGGCAACCTGTTCGACAGCGGTACGAAGAATACCGGCAGCGCGCTGACGATGATGCTCGATGGCGAATATTCATGGGACGACGGATTCCTGCGCCGCATCAAGTCGGGCTTCCGCTTCGACGACCGCAAGGCCGACACTTTCGTGCGCGACCAGGGCGCAGGGGGGCTGGGCACCACGCTGGCGGCCTTCGGTGAAGGAAAGCCCTTCACCAACAGCGGCTTCTTCGGTGGTCGGGCAGACATTCCCACGAGCTGGGTGCAGGCCGATCCCCGCACGATGGACCGGGATGCCGTCCGCACCCTGTATCGCGCCGTGGCGCCCGGCCTGTTGCTCTCCGATCAGCTGAGCTTCGGCCAGGTGTTCGGCATCTCGGAAACGAACCTGGCCGCCTATGCCCTTGCCGATGGCGAGGTCAGCATCTTCGGGCGTCCGCTGCAGCTTCAGGCCGGCGTGCGCTATGTGGCGATCGACACCGATTATGACTATTTCGATCGCGGTGCGAACTTTGCCCGGACGAGCGTGTCGAACGGTTCGGAAAAGTGGCTGCCTTCGTTCACCGCGCGCTATGCGCTCACGGACAATCTGCGCATCCGCTTCAACTATGGCGAAACGCTCCGGCGTCCCAGCTTCGGCGATCTGAACCCCAATCCCGTGCTAACTGGCGACCTGTCGCGCATCGGCTTCGGTTCGGGCACGTCGGGCACCGCAAACCTCACGCCGACCCATTCGAAGAACATCGATCTGGCGGTCGAGTGGTATTTCGAGCGCAACAGTGCGATCTACGTGACCGCCTTCCGTCGTGAAATCGACGGGCTGGTCGTGCCGCTTACGGTGCGTGAATCGATCCCGAACAACTATCTGCCGCGCAACGAGACCTATACCGAATCGTTCAACATCACCCGTCCGGTGAACGCGTCGGACGGCGTGCTGAAGGGCGTCGAACTGGGCCTGACCTATTTTCCGACCTACCTGCCCGGTCCTCTGAACGGGCTCGGGGTCACCGGCAGCGCCACGATCCTGGATTCCGAACAGACCATCCCGCTCACCAACGCGGCCGGCGAGATCACGGGATCGACGAAGTCGGCGTTCTTCGGCGTATCGAAACTGTCGTACAATGCGACGCTGGCCTACGATACCGGGCCGATCGGCGCGCGTCTGTCGTACGTCTGGCGCAAGGGCTTCCTGCAGAGCAACGAAGCCCGGTCGTTCGCCAATCCGATCGGCTTCTGGCGCGCCCCGGAAAAGAGCCTGGACTTCCAGCTGACCTTGAACGTGAACAAGGATATCGGCCTGACCTTCGACGCGGTGAACCTGACCAAGGCCAAGCAGCAGAACTATTACAAGTTCGGCGACGTCGGTAACCCCGAGCAGTTCAACTCCAGTACGCTGCTCATCGACCGCACCTTCGCCATCGGTGCGCGCTACACGTTCAAGTAACCCGGGCATCCCGGAGAGCGCATTTGCCGCGTGCTGCAAATGCGCTCCTCGTTTCAGGCGAGCCGGTCCGCAGCCTATTCCGGTTGCTCTCGCCGCGGTCGTCGGCGGCGCCCGGCTATCCCTCACTGCTATTCCGCCCGGCTATCCCAAGCGGTACGATGCGCGGCCTCGAACGCGGCGAGATCGCCGGGGTCGTCCATCATCCGGCGGGCACGCTCCAGGGCGTTATCGGCCAGCGCGCGGATATCGCGTCGGGCCGCGGGCAGCGCCGCGTGGAGCGAAGCGAGCGTGACGGTCAGCCGGATCGCGACTTCGGCCGCCTGGCTCCCGTCGCGCAGGATCGGGCGGAACGCATCGGTCAGCATCTCCTCGACGGTCGGGCGCGTCAGATAGACCGGCGGCAGCTCGTCGATTGCCATCGCTTCGGGCCGGTCGGCTGGCAGGTTGAGCAGCACCCGAAGCAACGCGTTGAGGACCTCGATCGCGGTACCGGGATCGTTGATTGCGGGCGACAAGGCCCGGCTCGCAATCTCGGACAGCGCGATCAACCCGAGCCGCGGGTCCTGGTCGAACGAGCGATGGCGCTCGATCGTGAAGGCACGCAGCGCCAGCGTCCGGAGCGCGTCGTCCACGGCGCCTTCGATCCGCATCAAATCGCGGTGCGGGTGGATCATTGCCCCAGGCCGAACGACGACATGGATGACGATACCCCGCTCGGTCGCGATCGCGCCCAGCGCGGCGACGTCGACATGCGTGACATAGCCGGTCGCGGTGCCGCGGATCGACCGTGCCCCGGCCGGTACTTCGATCGCGGGACGCCCGCCCAGATAGGGGTTTGCGGCGAAGTCCGTCATCGCTTCGGCCGCCGCGTTCTCGACCCGGTCGATGACGTCGGACATCCGGCCGAACGCGGTGATGTGCGCGATCCAGCGCAACAGCGTGACGACCACCCATACGACGATCAGGACGGTCGCGCCGAACAGGATGATCCGGCCCTCGCTGCCATAGGCATGCGTCTGGAGGCCGATGATCCCGACGATCGAGAATACGAAGGCGCCGAGGAACGTCGACAGGGCGTTCTGCGAGGTGGGGTCGTTGATCAGCAGTTGCGTCGCGCGCGGCGTCGCCAGTTGCGTTGCCGACGAATAGGCGCTGACCATCGCCGTCAGCGAGAAGGTCGTCACCGCCAGCATGCTCGACGCCATGATCTGAAGGATCGTGCCGACCGCGTCCTGGCCCAGCTCGGCGCCCAACGCATAGGGGAGATAGGGCACGATCGCACCCGACAGGATCGCCAGCACCACGCTCAGCAGGCTGATGATGGCGGCGCGAAACCAGATCTTGCGGACGATCCGGCGCAGGATCCACGACCATTTCTTCATCTCTATTCCCTGATCGAACCATGGCGCGTTCGCAAGGAAACGGTTGCTGGCAAGAAATCGCCCAAAACACGGTCGCATGCCGCGGATAGCTGTCTGACGATCGCCCCGAATCATCGGTGTAATGGCTCACGATGCAGGTCGCCATAGCGTGTGTGGTCTTCGCGGCAGTAGCGGTCAGTCCAGCTGCAAGGCTCTTCGGTCGGCCGTCGCAGCGGCAAGTTCGGCGCGCGCCGATGCGATCCGCGCCTGCGCGTCGATCACGCGCACCCGCGCATCGGTTGCGGTTTCCTCGCGTTGATTGACGAGGAAGAAGTCTCCCGATCCCAGTTCGAAGCGCCGCCGTTCGGCCACCGCCAAGCGATCGGCCAGCCGGCGTTCCTCCTCCGCTATCGACGCCAACTGTTCGGTCGCATTGACCGCGATGACGATCCCGTCGACTTCAACGGCGATCTGATCGCGCAGGAAGCGGCTGCGCTGCCCGAGCGCATCGATCTCGGCGCGTGCCTCGGCGACACGCCCCTTGGCCGCGCGGTTCTGCAGCGGCACGCTGAAGCGAAACCCGACCGCGGCTTCGAGCGGCGTACGGTTCGGTCCACCCAGACCGACCGCACCGATATCCTTTCCGACGTCACCGCGCAGGTCGAGCCGCGGCGAAAGATCGTTCTCGGCGAGCATCAGCCGTGCGGTCGACTGGTCGATCTTGGTCAGGATCGCGCGATAGTCCGGTCGCGCGACAGGCGCTTTGATCGGGGTCGTCGGCGCCAGACCTGCCAGCGGCGTCGCGTCGGGCGGCAGCCGGTCGGCCGACACCAGCAGCGGTGCACCCGCGTCGTCGCGCAGATACAGCGACAGCGAGTTGGCGGCACTCGCGATATCCTGCTCCGCGCGGACGACCAGTGCGCGCCGTCGGACCAGATTCTGGTCGTTCTCGGTCAGCAGGATTTCGGGCCGCGCGCCCAGCGTGACCAAGCGACTGATGGCGCCGCGACGACGTTCTGCAAGATCCAGCAGCTCGCGATAGGCACGCAGCCGCAATCCGGCTGCGACCCAGGCCTGATACGCGTCGACCGCGCGGCGCTGCACGCCGATCGCAACCATCTCGCCCTCGAACCGCGCGACGTCGATATCCGCCCCGGCCACGGTGCGGCGCGTGCGACGCTCGTCGATGACCCGGTCGCGGAGCAGCGCGAACAACGCACCGACCTTCGCCTCGCCGGCCCGGTTGGTATAGGCTTGGTCCTCATAGACGGGAAAGCTGCCCCGCGACGCGCGGTAATTGCCGTAGAGATAGCCGCCATTGCCGGTCAGCGGGCGCGTCGCGCGGCTTTCGATGACGGTTCCGTCGTAATAGCCCGCGACCCGCGACTTGGCATCGACATCGAACACCGTGTCGAACGCCCCTTCGGCCGACAGCGAGCGGCCTTCGGCCTGGCGAACGCGTGCGAGTGCTTCGACGATCTGCGGCGCGGACCGTGCGGATGACCGTAGAACCTCGTCGAGCGTGAGCGGTTTCACCTCGCCCGAGGGCGCCGTTTGCGGGCTCGACAGCGGCTCGGCAGAGGCCTTGGGGACGGTAGCGGCGGGAACGGGGGCGGCAACGATGGGGGTGAGGGGGGACAGCATGACGAGCGTGCCGAGAAGGACGCGGATCATTTCTTTGCTCCGTCGTCTTCGCTTGCCTTCGACATCGCCGCCTTTGGATCGTCCTTGGCGGTCGCGGCGGGGCGGCGGCGGCCGAACTCGAGCGGAAAGTCGTTGAGCTGACGCCAGAGTTCGTAGCCGACGAGCACCGTCTCGCCCTGCACCCAGCCGCGTACCTTGCCGCCGGGCCGGGCGAACTCGCGGGCGGGCCAGGCCGGCATGCCCGGTTGCGGCTCGACGAGGATGCGGAATAGCCCGTCGACCGCGGCATTGGGGTCGATCGTACGGACGCGGCCGTCGAACATGCCCTGGGCGACCGATGGCCAGCCGCTGAACTGGATCGCGGGCCAGCCTTCGAATTCCAGTCGAACCGGTCGGCCGGTGCGGAGCAGGGGCACGTCGCGGCCGTCGATGAACAGCTCGACCGCGCGCTCAACCCGTTCCGGGGCGATCACGGCCAATACCGTCCCTGGCGAGACCATCGCGCCCCCGGTTGCGGCGTTGAGCTGCTGGACCCGGCCTTCGCGGGGCGCACGCACCATCTGCACCGACTGGCGGTTGAGCTGGATGTCGATCCGGTTCAGCTTCGCCCGTGCTTCCGCGAGTTTGGCGCCGGCGTCGGCGACCTTGATCTGCGTCTGCTCATAGTCACGCCGGGCGGCCAGACCTTCGGCAAACAGCTGCGCGGTGCGCGATACGTCGATACCGGCGACCGCCCGGCTTTGCTGGATCGCCGCGATCTCCGCCTGCACCTGTGCACGTTCGGCGGCGAGGCGGGATAGCAGGTCGGGATCGAGATCCACGACCCGCGCGATCGGATCACCCTTGGCGACGTGCTGGCCGTCATGGACATACCAGCGCTCGACGCGACCGGGGACGAACGCGGTCACCTGCTGCTGCCGATCGTCGGGATCGAGCGCGACGACCTGGCCTGTGCCGCTCGCGGTCTGCACCCAGGGGACCAGCGCCATGATCGCCCCTGCGGTCGCAACGCCGATCAGCAGCAACCAGGCGAGCGTGGTTGCCACGCGAGGTGGCCGCATCTTGGCCAAGGTGGAGAAATGCGCGGGGCGATCAGGCGTGTACGACATCGGTGCCCTCCTTTCGCGTGGCTGCGATCAGCGCGTCGCAGGTGTCGAACCGCCGCTGTCGGCGCAGGTCGAGCTGGAACCAGCCATCGAGGCTGATGTCCTCGGGTCTGCCGGTACACAGCAGAACGGTCGTCTGCGCTGCCTTCAACGCGCGCAGTGCCCTCGCAAGCCGGTCCGCGGGCACGAGATCGAACAGTTGCGACAGCACCAGGACCCGCGGGCGTACGAGCAGTGCCTTTGCCAGCTTCAACGCGATGACCTCGGCGATCGACAGGGGATAGCCGGACGCCGCGAGCGGTGTATCGAGACCGAGCGGCAACCGCGCAATGGTATCGCGCAAGCCGACCATGGTCAGCGCATCGAGCACTGTTGTCGGAATGGAGTCGTCATTGGCCAGGGTGAGATACTCGCGGATCGTGACCTCGACGATCGAGGGGCGGTCGAGCACCATGATCTCGGACCGCAATCGGTACATGTCGAACGTCGCCATGTCCGCACCGCCGACGGTGATCAGGCCGCGCTCGGGAATGAGGTGACGCCGCAATACCATCGCCAGCAACCGCTCCGCGCCGCCATTGGGCAGGGTAACGAGCTGTTCGCCCGCCGCCACGGCAAAGTCGAAGCAGGCGTCCTCTATCTCGACGCCTGCAAGCTGTACGGCACCGTCGGCGGGCCCTGCGCTCGCCTTGGATACCGCCGGTTCCTGGCGGATCGCGTACAGCAGCGACAATTCCTCGGCACTCGCGATCAGGTCGTACAACGTGTCCAGATACCAGCCGAGTTGCGACACGCCGTAGAAGACGCCGCTCAGGATCAGTTCGGCCGCGACCAATTGCCCGATCGACAGCTCGCCGCGCAAAATGAGGTTGCCGCCCAGCGCCAGCAGCGCCGCGCTGGCAAATGCGTAGAGGAGCAGGAACGCGACGGTCTGCGTGAAGCTGTAGCGGAAATAGCGGCGGTGCTTCTCGACATAGGTCGCCGTGACCGCTTCGGAACGGTCCATCGCGAAATCGAGGTGCCGGCTGGACTTGTAGAAGCCGTTCGACGCGCCGACGCTCTCCAGCCACCGCGCGGCGTCGTGCTTGGCGTGGCTGAGCGCGACCGCGGACCGGATCGACCCCCGCGACCAGATCAGCCAGATCGCCAGGACGAGCACGACCAGCAGCGCGTTGAAGGCCAGGAAGAAGGGATGGTAGAAACTGGTGACGACGAGCCCGACCACGGATTGCAGCAGGATCGTGAAGCCGCCGATGATCAAGCTCGGCACCGCCTTCTGCACCACGACGAGATCGAAATAGCGGTTGAACAGATCGCCACGGTTCTGATCGGCAAAGAACGGATTTTGCGCGTGTATCGCACGTGTAGTAACCTCAGACACCACCCGCGCGAAAACGTGCCGCTCGAACAAGGCCATGATCCAGAACCGCATCGCGCTGAGGCCGGCCACGAACAGCAGCAACAGCAATAGCAATCCCGCCAGCGTCCAGAGCGGCGCCGGTAACGCCGTGTTGGCAACATTGTTGATAAGAAGCTGGACCGAGATAGGAGTCGCTAGCGACAACAGGCTGATCGCGATACCGTACACCGCTGCCAGACGGATGTACGGGATGTCTGGCCCTACGACCTGATCCAGCCATTCGCTTGCCTGGCGCCATCCAGTCCGTTCGCCTGCCACATGCATCATCCATCGTCGTTAGAACGATATGCACGCTCGGGTATCGATGCTATTGGCACAAGATAGTGTGAGCTATAACATTGATAGGGTTTTCCTATGGGCCGACGACGCGAAGCATTTCCGCTATCAGACGATACGCGGGTGCCCGCCCCGCACCGCTACGCCATAACAGCCCTATTTCACGGTAATAGCGACCACCCTTGATCGGTCGGACGATCACGTCGTCGCCATCTCGCACCTCCTGACGGACATATAGTTCGGGCAACAACGCAAGCCCCATTCCCATGCCGGCCATCTGGCGAATGGCATCCAGACTCGTACCTTCATAATCGTTCAGCATGATCCCACCGACATCTGCAGCGATCGCCGCGACTTGTTCGGCAAGCCTGTATTCGGGCACCAATGTCAGCAGATTCTGACCTTGCAGATCGCCTGGTTCGATCGCGTGCTTCGTCGAGAGGGGATGATCGGTTGCCATCGCCAGCCACAAGGCTTCGCGGAACAGGCGTTCGGTGTGAAAGGCGCGTCCTGCGACTGGGAGCTGGAGCAGGATCAGGTCATGGTCGCCCGCGGCAAGCCCGCTTGTCAGCGTGGCAGGCAGCCCTTCGCGAATGTGCACGCGCAATGTCGGATGCTCGCGGTGCAGGCGCGCCACGAGGCTCGGCAGAAGATACGCGCCCAGCGTCGGCGACACCCCCAGCCGGATCGTTCCGACGAGCGCATCCGCGGAAGCAGCACGGATTTCCTCCATATCTGTCAGTTCGAACAGGATACGTTTTGCCCGCTCCAACGCCTCTCGACCAAGCGGAGTAAGGATCGCGGGTCCACCCCGCTCGAACAGCGGAGCACCGATCACGAGTTCCAGACCGCGTATCTGCTGCGACAGCGACGGCTGGGATATCCCCATGCGCTCTGCCGCGCGGGTAAAGCTGCCGGTCTCGGCAAGCGCGACGAAGTAGCTGAGTTGACGGGTGGTGGTGCGGGGGCGGTGCATGCCGCAGGCTACCGCGTCGCCGGTACGCCGTCGCAATCTAATTCTTAGTTTGGGGATCTTCGGATGGTTCGATCCTACCGCATCACAGCGCGTCGCTGCAGGGTTTCTCTTCCGC
This sequence comes from Sphingomonas fucosidasi, assembly GCF_036663855.1. Taxonomy (NCBI): domain Bacteria; kingdom Pseudomonadati; phylum Pseudomonadota; class Alphaproteobacteria; order Sphingomonadales; family Sphingomonadaceae; genus Sphingomonas; species Sphingomonas fucosidasi. The sequence goes on from NZ_JAXOJR010000004.1 coordinate 156,101, forward strand.
TATTCGGCCGTCGTCCCAGATGGCCACGTTTCGGCACCGGCAAAGGATGACTTTGCCGCTAGCCTCTATCACACAAATAATGGCTGGTGACCCCTACGAGACCGGTCACCACATCCTGAAAGCCGCAGAAAACCGCCGTTTTTCGGCGACACTTCCACACCGACTATACCCGCAAAATCCTGTTTTGCTATACCCGTCGGCCGTCCGCGCCGCGACGACGCCGCGGCGGACCGAGCATAGCGGATCGCGCTGCGGAGGATAGTCCACGGATGGATCGGGACGGGAACCCCAGGCGCGACAGCCTGCCCGGCGGCAGGTGGCCACTGGCGCCGTTCACCCGACCCGCGATCTCGAGCATGTCATGATGGCCGCAGGTGGTGCCGCCGTCCCGCCGACTGCGCCGGGGCCGAATCCGGTCGCGTACGAACCGCCCCCATGGGTGCGCTGGCGCTGGTGCTGGCGAGACGATACCACCACGGCAAACGTGCGCGCGCACAGGGCGAATGTACGTTTCATACTCGAAAGCACGAACTCGTCCCGCCTGATTCATCGATGGCTATCACGTCGGCAAGGTTGGACTGCCTGCATGAGCCACGTTCCGCGGCGATGTTCGATGCGCACGTGACTTCGCAGCCGATGTTGGAGGTGCGCTGGGCGGGTATCTCGCCGCACTTGTCTTCGCCTTCGTCTTCGTCGAAGCATGATCGGCATGGGCCAGACGCCACCGATCATTGCGCTTCCCCGAATGCCGGCGCTCGACGATCTCGCACCCCTCGTCAGCGTCGTTCTGCTCAAGGTCGGCGCCCGGAAGACCACCACCGGCATAGTCGCGGACATGCTGAAGGTCGCCTCCGACGCTTGCGTACAAGAGCAGGGAACCGTGCAGCTGGGGACGATGAGGGGCGGCGCGGTCGGCGCGGCACTTGTCTTCACGGAGAGAAGGCCACCCTCCTGGTGGCCGGGCAGTCTCGAGGAGGTAAGCCACCACCACCTAATCGTGGTGGCGAGTAACGGTCATGTCGCGCTGTGCTCCTCGGATGGCGCGTTTCGTGACAGGGGCGCTGCACTTGTGGCGGGCGCGGGCAGAGCCAGGTGATGCACGTCGATGTCGGGAAACTCCGCAACAAGGCACTGGCCCACGTCCATCTGGAGGAGGAGCATCTGGGTTCGACATGGCACTCGGCGATGATCGCCTTGGTTATGGACGGGATTGAACAGGACGTCGTGCCTATCGCCATGACGACCGATTTCGACTCGGGAGTGGTCGAGTGCATCGCAGCGCTGCTGCCGCCGGCGCAGGCATCGCTCGGCGAATTGGTCTCTCGCTTCAGCGAACTCATTCATGTCGGTATGGAGATACCGGCGACCGGTGCCGTTATCGATATCGAGGAACTCTTCGGAAGTCGGGAGCGCGGCAAGGAATTCCTGCGCTCGCGCCTCTACGGCGAATGATCGAATCCGATCCGGGGGGATGGCGAAGGGCCGACCGGTTCAGTGCGGTCCTGGCTGCTCGCGAAGCCGTTGCGACAGAAGCGCGACGGCCTGCGCCTCGTCCAGTTCAAGAAATCCCATCGTCCAAGCGACCGTATCTCCGTTCCAGCCGCAGCTGAAGCAGAAGAAGAAGTTGCGGCTCTCGCCGAGGTAGAGCGACTTTCTGACATCGGGATGCTTGGGGCATTCGCAGCGCAACCCCGACGGTGACGGCCAGAGCTGCGAGGTCTCGCGAGCCACGTCGGCAAGAGAGATCTCTGCGATCACGCGTTCACGAATGGTCATCTTCGGGCTCCATGCTAAGCGACCCCACTCCTGCACACGCGGCGCCGCCATCCGGAACCGCTCCATCTGCTATGTGGTAACGAACCAGCGGTCTTCGATCCGCCGCATCTTGCCGGTCGCCGTCTCGGTTGATCCGTCGCCGTAGACCGACCGCGTCGTCACCTTCGCATGCGTTTCGTCTATCATGTCGGTCCGCAGGATCTGCACGGATCTGAGGCCGCTTTTCCTACTGGCCTTTGCGCCCTGTTCGGCGAGGCCCACGGCGAGCACCATTCCGCCGACCTGACGCAGCTCCGGGTCGAACCGCTCCAGCGCCTCGCCCTGCCGGCCTTGAGCAACGTCGGTGAGGAAGGTCCTCGCGGTCTCGCCGGGATCCGACGATTTCGCACAGGCGGGCAGGGTGCAGAGGAACGATGCCAGCAGGAGGTACCGGGCCAAGTGAAAATCGCAGATCATAGCGAGGGCCTTCCCGCTCTGGCGGCGAAGAAGGCGTCTACCGCCTGATCGACCAGGGCGGCGGGACGCCCCTTGGAGCCTTCTGCGGAGAAGAGGGAAACCGTTCCCCCAGATGGTCCGACCTGTGCGCCTGCCCCGGACCGGCTGCATCGCGGCCGCGCCAGCGAGCCACGAACGACTGGCCGATCGTCTCGCTGTCCGACCTGCCCCACTTTGCGACGAGAACCCGGCGCCAATCCTCGGATCCGGTGCCCCTCGGTGCTATGTACGTGACCGCGTCCAGATGAGATCCGTCCGGCCAGACGAGCATCTTCAGCTGGTATTTGCCGCCATTCCTATCCGTCAGCGACGCCTCACCGAGAACCGCGTACTTCGTGGGCCGACCGCCAGCGCCGCCGTGCGCGTTGATTGCTGCACGCACCTGAGTCTCGAAGTCGACGAACCGCAGGACGCGACCGACGGTATATCCCCTGGACTTCACCACGGCCTCGACCTCCGGTTCGGACATGCCGAGACGAAAGGCGGATCATATATTCGATGCTGCCGACGAGCTCGCTCGCGGCGGCCGAGCACTATGGCCCAAGGAGGGGTGAGATGATACCGTCGTCGCCGGTGCGACCCTTTGGTCGATCCGGCGGCGCGGCTTACCGTGTCGGCACCAGCGCTGGACGAACGGTCTGCCGCTGGCGAAACGATCGCGTTCGAGACGAAGTCTAAACAGATGCGTCATAGTGCCGCGGAACGCAAATCGTCAGGGTCCGCTATTGCGGGACGGAAAAGGCTCGGTAATCTGGAGTCGGCAACGAGGATCGTGGGCATGATCGGAAGCAGTAAGAAGTGAACGACGTCGTTTCCGGAAACCGGGCGGACCGGACATACCTAGCGCGACTGGGCGAGCGCACCATGACCAAAGCTCTCAGGTACGCGCGAAAGGGATCGTCCGCAGACGATTCGACTACACCGCTGCAGCTCAAGTTGGGCTCCCATGTCGGGCTCGTCGTGCATTACGTCATGACCGATCCTCCGTTCGACGAGGCGCGGACGTTCGATCGCATCCGGCGGCTCGTGCGGGAGCTGGATCACTTTGCCGAACCGACCGACGACGATACGCATAGGGGATCCGTCCCCGCGGCTCATCCCTAGGCGATGACCCGTCCCTAGGGGGCGGGCTCGTTCTCGACGAGCACGCAGGCCCCCTGTTCCAGATCCGCCTGAAGGGCCTTGAACTTCCCTGTCGTGCGGGTCCCGTCGCGATATACGACCGTGACCTGGTCGTTGCGTCCCAGATGCCGATAGTGACTGCGATGGGGCGGCCGAACGGAGCGGACCGAAGTGACCTTGCTAAGGAACTCGGAGATCTGCGCTACGAGGTCGATGGGGAGATCTCGCTCGGGCGCCGCGGTCGTCTCCTCCACGAGCATCATTCCGTCCAGAGCCAGGGTCTGCGCGGTTTCATGGTCTTCGGCTCGTAGGGCTGCGACGACCTGCACGTACCGTACCAGCAGAAAGGACTGACGGAGCCGGGGGTCGGTGGGCTTCTCCAGAGCCGACGCCGCCGCGATCAGCCGCTCGTTCAGTTCGGATCCGCCATTCTCGTTGCCGTCGGCGGCGATCGAAAGAAGCGTGAGGTGGTCGTTGCGCGTCAGCGCCTCGTCTCCACGACCCATGATCTCGAGATAGCGGTCGGCGAGATCCCAGGAGGATTTGCCTTTATGCAACAGCACGGTCCGACCTACCTGAAGCGCGAGAGCCACGCGGACTGCGCCGACCAGACCTTCGTCCAGAATGTCCCGCGCCAACACTTCCATGTCCGCTTTCTCGCCTGCGCGAGCAAGCCCGTCGAAGGCAAGGCTCCAGACGACGCCGGGCTCGACGCCCGCATTCCGGGCCAGTTCACCGACGGCCTCGCGAAGGCCCTCGCGTCCTTCGAACGCCCGTATCGTCAGGGCGGCGGCTCCGAGTTCCCTGACGCTCCGGCGCTTGAGATCTGTCGTCACGAACGCCCGCCGGAGAACGGGACTATAGCGGCGCCCATCACCTTCGCTGGCCAGCATCGTGGCGGTAGCCAGCGAAGGCGTCTCACCCTGAAGGCGAAGGGCGCGTTCGAGATAGTCGCCGCGGACCGACCCATCGCTCAGGGAGGCCAGCAGTTCGACCGCCTGCAGTTCGTACCGATCCAGTTTCGCGGCGGGGTTCACGGCGCGGGCGGCGTCGAGCGACGCAAGAGCCTTCCTCCCAAGATCGACCGCTTCCCCTAGTCGGGCGGGAGAGATCGCCGCAAGTTGCGCAAGTCCCAGGAAGATGCGCATCCGCTCGACGGGGGTCGGCAAGGAACGAAGTGCGGCCTGGTAGTCCTGCTCGGCCAAGATGTACGATCCGAGAGCCTTTCGGGTCCTCGCAGTCCAAAGCAGTACCGAAGGCTCGCGCGTCGCACCGCCGAGATTGCCGAAGGTTTCAAAGGACCGAAGTGCCGCGTCGAAGGCGCCGATCTCGAACTGCGCGATGCCGAGCTTCAGCACGTCCTGCCGCTCTTCCCGCGTCCATTGGCGTCCCTCCAGAAAGCGACCGTAGGCCAGTACCGCTTCGTGAAAGTCCAGCTCCCGAAAAGCAAACTGGGCCGATACGAGGTGATGGCGCGCCGCCGTCTCCAGTTCCTGGAGCCAGCGACCGGAGATCGCACGGTCTATGATGCGGTTCCGGAATTCCGGCTGTCGATCGCCTGGTACCTGTGTTGCGATCCCCGCGAGATGCAGCAGGCTGCGCTGCCTGTCGGACAGATCTCTGCCGTCACGTAGAGCAAGTACGCCCAGCCGAAGATCCCGCTCGGAACTCACCAGGGTGCGTACATGATCGATCGGCGGGCGGTCGAAGGAAGTGAGGAACAGGCGGTCCACTGCATCGTCGACGACATCCAAGGCGATCGGCTCGCCCCCGAGTTCCACCATGTCCAGCTCAGCGGCCAGATCCCATGTGAGGCGGGGATTGCCGCTCGTCCAGTGCATGATCCGGTCGATGACGGTAGGGGAAAATGAAAGCGCCGCCTTCTGGAGAAACTGAGCGACCTGATCGGTCGTGAAATCCCGGAGGAAGATCTTCTGTCCGATGTTGAACGGCGAGATCGACTTGTCGGTGATGAGCTGGGACGGCTCTGCCACGCCAGCGAGCACGAAGGTCAGTCGAGCAAGCGACGGAGTGTCTTCTCGCGCGAAGTAGAGACTTCGGATGTGGGCGAAGACCGCGTCGGAGAACGTCCGGCCGGTAAGGCCGTCTACTTCGTCGAGGATCAGGACCAGCCGACCGTCCCAGCCGTCCAAAATTCTGACAAGCGTGCGCTCGAAGACGCCGGAGGGGTCGCCATGCCCGGTATCGCGCAGCTCGGCGAGCGCCGTGGCCGTTTCCTCCCCCGCGAACAGGTCGGGATGGGCCGCCGTCGCAAGCTCCAGCAGTCGCCGATAGAAGGCGGGTGCCGATTTCGAACGCAGGGAGAGATCGGCGTAGACGAAGCGTAGCTTGTCGCTGCCCAGCTTGCGACGCGCATGAAGAAGGAGGTTGGTCTTACCCATCTGGCGCGGGTCCAGAACATACCCGGGCCGACCCATCTCCGCTATTATGGACGCAAGCTGCCGATCGGCCGCACGCTCGACGTACAGGCTGTCGGGTATGATCGCGACCGATGGAAGGCGAGGGGCGCTCATGGTGCCAAGCTGCCGGTAGTCGCCGCCAGAGCATCATCGACGGCATCGGGGGAGGACGAGTCGAGCATACGGAGGTTGCCTAGGAACACCTTGATGAATCTGGGGGATGTGTGCGGCGATCTCAAGACGCGGCGAACTACGTCTTCGTCGAGCTCGATGCCGAGCTCCGGTGCGATCTGCCGCAGTAGCGCCTCGAGCTCAGCCTCTGACCAGTCGTCGATGCCGAATACGGCGAGGCTCTCGGACGCCAGATCATTGCCTTCGAATGCCTTGCCGGGGTCTTTGAGCGAGGTGAAGACGAGCCTTACCGGTACCCCTGGCGCCTGCGCGGCGTGGCGCAGCACCATGGCGCGAACTGCGGCGAAGAATGCGTTCTCCGCCGCATCCCCGAGTGGGATCTCCTCGACGAGCAGGGCCGCCAGTCCGTTGCCGGCCTCGACGTTGAGAAGGTGGACTATACGATCGATGACGTCCGCGGACCCCGGATCTGACGCCTCGATCCCCCGGGACAGCTGGGTCTCCATCACAGACAGGACGCGATCGAGGTCACCGCCGGCCGCGCTTCCGAGGCTGATCTGTCGTTGACGGCCGCCCAGCCTCACGAGAACCCGGGTGATGCAGACTGTCTTGCCGCAGCCAGCCGATCCGTGCAGCCAGAGATTTCGATACGGGACGATCTGCGCGAGGCGCCCATCGCCTGGGCGTACCAGATAGTAGGGCTCGTCGTCAGGCGTATACCGATAGAACAGCGGATTGCCCATGCGAGCCGGCGGCGAAGTGCCGAGGCCGGTTTCCGGCGTCGACGGATCCGCCGGTTCCGCGACTGCGGCAGCTCTGGTCCCCAGCGTTCCAACCGCCCCGCCGGCGAGAGCGAGCGCGGCGTTCCTCACGACCCGGTAGGACATGTCGTCAGTCTTTGCGGGCTTGATGACCGAACGGTGATCGCTGCCGTTGACCGTCCGTTTCTCGACCTTCATCCACAGTGGCGCTGAACTCTCCGGCGGCACGCACCCGTCCTGCATGGCGGTGACGTTCGTCATGGCGAAAAGCCGATCGCAATCCATCGCGACCCAGGCCTCGTTAAGCTGGCGTATGAACGGGGAGCCAGGCGCAAGCTGCGCTAGCTGCTTATGATCGGCCGACAGCCTGACGCCGTAGCGCGCCAGCGAGCTGCCTTCATGGGGCACCGCGAAGAAGACGATCCCCCCGACGTTCGTCGGAGTGGCGCGCATCGTCAGGTTCACGAGCCATTTACGAGCGACCAGTCCACCCATGCTGTGGGTGACGAGGAGGACCTGATCGTATTCCGCGCAGCGTTCGATGAGCTCCGTGTGTAGGCCGCCCGCGAGCGTCTCTATCGTGGCGGCGACGGGAGAGAACCAGCCGCGCCAGAACGACGACGGCTGGCTGATGAACGCGGTCTCGAACCCGTCGAGGTCCGGGTCGGCGTCGATCAGGGTTTTGAACGCGCCCCAGCTCTTTTCGTCGGACCCGCCGAGCCCGTGCAGAAAAAGGATCAGTCTCCGCATTGCTCGGCGTCCAGCATTTCTGCCGTCTGCCTTCTAGGAGGGCTCAAGTCAAAGCGACGCTCGCGATTCGCCCGCCACTGTCGACGAGATGAGGCGGGCTTCGACAATCGTCGGGAGCGGATGTCGATAGCCTTGCCGCATCGTACGGCGTTCGCCTCCCGCCGGGAGAACCCCTCCAGCCCCCGCTCGCGGATTATCGCATTCGGCCCCTTCTATGAGCGCTTCGCTCAGCCGGCCATGGTGGTAGATGGCACGCTTGCCTGGGTTGGCTTCCTTGCTCGGTGTCATCGTTCAATCGCTTTCGCCGGCAAAGGCCGCCCGCGGGCATTCGACTGCGGCCAACAGCAAAGCCGCCATCCGCCCTTGAACGGACGATTCACCGTCCTCTTCGGTCGCGCAGGTTAGCCATCTTCCGAAGCAAGGACAGCGCGATCGATCGGCTTCGGTATTTCCGTGTTCGGAGTCATTCGCGAGGTCATCCTTCAACGGGCTGTCGGCGTCGTTGTCGACAGGCTGTATCTCCCTGACAGGAGGTCGCTGCCTGCGTGCATCCGAAGACCAGCAGGCAGAGTAGGCATATGATGGGTCTCATTTCTTCTTCCTTCGTCGATGATCCATGGCAACACCGTACTGGTCGGTGGGGAATCGGCGGATGCCGTCTTCGGCGATGCCGCAGCATCGACCCGGGGGAGCGGGGGGGGCATATCACCGGGTCGGGGCGTTTTCGAAGCCGCCAAATGTCGAACGCGGAGGTAGGTGGCACGATAGGCCTCGTCCTGCCGTCTGCCAGCGGAGATCCCGTTCAGCGGGCGGTTCGGTTCAGCTGGCGCATGATTGCGTTTGTGGCCGCAGTGCTGCCTTGACCGCGTCCGATCTCGTAATCCGTCGCCGCTGGGACCCTGAACATGTCCAGCGGCCGGCGCTCGGGACAGTGCGCCATCAGCCAGCGCAGTGCCGAGCGGACCTCGTCGGACGGCGGCTCCGTACTACGTACTCTCGACCGCCGCGGCTGGGATGGTACCAGACCAGTCGCATGGTTGAGCAGAAGAGAGGTCAAGGCATAGCGAGGTCAAATCTTGGTGGATTGCGGCCCGGCCGCTTTCGGGCAGCGATCACGGTAAGCAGCCGTTCGTTCAGATGATGGGGCAAGGGCCCAATTGGCGGGTTCATGGTGGATTGACGCGTGTCTGCGTTGGGACCGGTGGTGGTTAGGGCAAGCATTCGTCCATGCCGGGGAATGTAGCGGCGGAGCCAACCGCTGATAGATTGCGATCCTCCTCCTTAAAGTGATTAGAAGAAGCTTCGCTCGCATGGAATGATTTTAATATTCCCTTATTCTAATAATTGCGCAAATACCCGACAAATTAAGGGTAGACGCCATATCATGTGTCATAATATTGGATAATTAACTAATTTCTCCATGAGATTATAATACGTGTTATATTCTAACTAAGGTTTTTCAGTAGATATCAGGAATCATGTAAGATTTAGAGTCTTCTACGTCCCCGTAGCAGAAGATGTCGGTGATACGCAGTAGGTGATCTATGTCGACTTCGATAGGCGATCATAAGCCAAGCCATTGCTTCGCCAACACGAGCGCCCGGTTCAAGTGGGATCCGTGCAAGTTCGACGTCGAACGGTGCAAAATAGGCGGGTTGGCCTTGCCATTCCGCAAGGCGCTCGCGGGTTTGCTCGATCGACCAGCCGTGGAGATGGATACCGAGATCGACGAGCGCCCGGGCAACACGGAACAGGAGCCAGTGGATGTGGCCGAGCGTATCGTGCGGGTCGGTATAGGCGCCAGCTTGTTCAGCGAGTTGTTCCGCGTAGATACCCCAGCCTTCGACGAACGCCGAAGCGTATTCGACTCGGAGCGGGTGGGGCGGCGCGGCCCCTTCCAGACCCAACTGTATCATGTGGCCGGGGAGCAGTTCGTGCGCGACGACGCTGGGGAGCGTCCAGCGTGGGCGGCGGCGGATGTCCTTGAGATCGACGACATAGGCGCCGGGTCGAGTTGGGGTCGGGACCTCGCGATAGCCTCCGCGGCCGGCGGCGATCTCCTGCGCGGATACCATGCTAGCGCTGGCGTTTAGGCACCAGTGCGGTAGCTGGCCGAACGCCGGCGTGATAGCGGTTCGCGCGGTGGCGAGCATGCGGTTCATGTCGGTGACAGCGTTCGCTCGGCCGGCGTCGGTGTCCGAGTAGAGGAAACGTTCGTCGCGCCAGAGTGTAGCGTAGCGTGCCGCAACCGTACCCCTGGAGGCGCCGATCTGGTCGAACAGGTGCGTGGCGCGGGCGTGGAGGTGGCTCAGTTCGGCGGATAGACGGCGTTCGGCATAGCTCGGTGTCATGGTCCCGAGCGAGCGTTGCAGTTGTAGTGCATACCAGTCCGCGCCGCCCTTAAGTCGTCCGACCCCAGGAGAGGATGGGGCGATATCGCGGAGACTTTGAAGCGCGGCGATCTGTCGGTCGATCGCGGCGTTCGTGCGAGCGGTTCGAAGCGCGTGGACCGTGCGGTCCAGAGACAGGCGGGGCAGGACGATGCCCGCTTCGGCGTCGGCGAGGATCGCAGTGGTGTCGGCGTCGATCTCGGCGGCATCGGGACGTGCAGCTTTCCAAGCGCCGGTCGTGGGGGTGACACGGTAGGGGCTGCGGCCGGTGCGGCCGAACGCGGACCGACCGATGGCGGCGTCGATCGCCAGACCGGCGCGCGCCGTCGTCAGGTCGAGGCGGTCGCCCGGCTGCAGGGCGTATTCGTCGAAGGGAGCGAGCAGCCGAAGCGCCTCGTCGGGATCGGACCTTGCAGCGGCGTCGAGGGCGTCGCGCAAGACCGCGAAGGGCTGCGCGCGTGCAAATTCAGGGATGAATGCCGACGCGGCCAGTCCGGCAACGACGCTTCTGCGGTTCGGCGTCAATCCGCGCTCCTCCATTCGCCCTGAACGAAAACGAAGGGCGTATCCCAGGACACAGCGCTTCGACTTTGTTCAACACTCACGGGGGCGGGCGCTGAGTCGCGCCGGACCGCGTTTCGGATAGAATTTCGAGGCGACGTCATCGGAGGGGCCTCATCGCGGTAGCGGAACACGGTTATTGGCTTGCGTTATCTCGAGCTCGTCACCGGTAAGCGCGACACGGACGGAGAGCGTTGCGGGATCGAGGCGCGCCGGGATCGCCAGTTTCACCATCGTGGTCTTTGGCTGAAGATCAAGCGGCGCTGTAAGCGGCGGGATAGTTGCGGTGGCGACGACCTTCCCGGTCGCATCGATCAGTTCCGTGCGACCTCCCCTGGCATCCTTCGCGCCCAGGCTGTGGACGGTGACCGCGACGTTGCGGCCCTTCATGACCACGTCGTCCGCGCCGATACCCAGGTCTGCGCGCTCGTCAACCGGGGTGCCGGCTTCGACCAGCGCGAAATCGAACACCGTCGTGCCGGGTGCGAACGTCACATCCGTACCAGCGCTGCGTTCGAGTGTCATCGTCGTCGCGGCGCCGGTTGGAACGAGCGTCTTGCCGCCGTCCGCACTGCTCGACGCCTGCATCGACCAGCGGCCTGCGGTGACCGTCCACGTCGACATCGTTGCGGCCAGCGCGTGGTCGGTGGTGTTGTAGGCGATCACGCGGAACCTGGTGGGGGTGGCGCCGGGAAGCAGGATCGCGACCCGTTCGGCAGCGCCCGGATCCGCAAAGCGCCAGCTTACGGTGTGGCCGGGCCAGCTCTGGTTGCGGCGCAGCGCGATGCCGCCAAGGCGTTCGCGCTGCAGGATTTCACTCGGCTGATCGACGCGGTCGCTCCACCAATGGCCTTCGGTGTACATGTCCATGTGTTGCGACTTGTCCGCGATCGCATCGGCGTGGAGCGCTTCAAGAGGTGCGGTGTCGCCGGTCGCGGACCAGGCGGCGTAGCGGGCGAACGGATTCTCGGACTTGCTCGCCGCCAGTTTCGCGCGCGCCGCAGCGCCTCCGGGGAGTGCGGCGAAAGCATTTTCGTTGAACTCGGCAAGCGCACCCGGACCGGCCTTGGCGAGACGTGCCTCGATCGGGCGGAGGTATTTCGCGTCGCCCGTGTACCGCCAAGCGGCCCAGGTCGCCTGCAACGACGTTGTGATGCCGCCGCCGTCGCCAGTGCGTTCGGCATCGGTGCGCCAATTAATCTCGTTGGGATAGCTCCAGCTGCCGTCCGGTCCCTGCTTGCCGTGTGCCATCCAGCCATCGATCACGCCGGTTACGAGTTCGCGCGCGGCCGGGCTGGCGTTGTAGAGACCGACCAGCATCGGACCGTGCATGACAGTGAAGGCATAGGGTTTCTGCCATTCCCATGCGCCCTCGCGGTACATCTTTCGACCGCCATACCAGTTACTGGCGAAGTGCTTGTGCCCGGCGGGGTTCTTCAGGATCACGGTCTGGAGCGCGCGCGTATTCTCCATCAGGCGCTCGACCGCCCTGGGTTCGCCCCAGTTCAGATACAGGCGCTCGGCGTTGCTGTTCAGCCCTTCCTCGTAGGCGTGGAGTTCGTCGGCGGTGATATAGCCAAGGCCATTCACGATCATACCGTTCTTGTAGACCGCGTCGGACAGCGCCCGGAGCGACGCGTTGATCTTGTCGGGCTCGACTCCCATCAGCGCGAGGCCGGGCCATTGCTGCGTCAGGTCGGTATCGTCGGAAAGTCCGCCCCCAAAATCGCCATAAGGGACCTGGCGTTCGTCGATCCACCACGTAACGAACTGGCGCACGCGCTTCAGGTCTTCGAGTTGGCGGAAGGCCCAAAGAGGTACGCCCGCGGGCGCGACCGGTTGGACGAACGCGGGCAGGTTTTCGGGACGGTAATTGATGTCGGCCCAATAGGCGCGAGCGCGGGCATTTTCCGGATCGACGCGGAGCAAGTCGGAGATATCCGCGAAGAGCCGCTGGTATAGGCCGGCGCGCTTGGAGGCGGTGTGTTCCTCTACGAGGAAGCCCCAATTGTCCTTCACCTGCGCCATGCGGTCGGCGATGTGTTCGGGCAGGGCTGCAGCCCGCGGCTTGAAGACAAGGCGGATCTTGGCCCCGTTCAGCGCAGTGGCGTCGAAGTCGGGGGCGGCGCTGGCGATCGTCAGATAGAGGCTGTCGTTGGGCAGGATGCGGTCGCGCAGATCTAGCCAGAGCGTGCGTGCTTCGTTCGGCCGCACCGAGACGGAGAGGTCGATCAACTCGCGGCCGGGCCAGATCGGGTCCTTTACGCGAACGTTGAGCGCGATCAGGCCGGCGGCGTTGGGCTTGGCTTTCAGCGCCGGGATGTCGAGCGCGATGCCGTCGAGGGCGTCGTTGAGGTTCTGCCAGCCGTAATCGAATGCGCGTGCGAGCGGGCGGTCGGGGAGCGCGTCGCCGAAGCTCGCCGGGATCAGGATGTGGACGATCGGGGCTGCGTGCGTGCGGCGGACGGGGGCGCCGGACGCGCCGCCGGTGCCTGCGCCGACTGCAGCTTTGAGGCCGGCGGAGGGCATGGCAACGACGGTGCTGCGCTCGTCCGGGGCAAAGCGGCCGGCGATGTAGGTATTGAGGGGGGCGAGCGCGGCGAGGTTGGGGGAAGCGGCAGCGTCTACGGTGTAGGAGAGCTTGAAGCTGCCGGCGGGTTCTGCACCTGCGCCGACGTCATAGGCCCAGATTTCCTGGATCGGCTGTTCCTGCATCGTGTTCGTGAACCGCAACGTACCGCCGGTGCGGGGCGCGAACTGGTCGACGCTGCGGACGATGCCTTGCGCGCGGGTGGCGAGCGGGGAGGTCTTGGCGCCGTCGCTCCAGTCGAGCCGTCCGTATGCCGCACCGCGGATTTCGACGCGGTTGACACGCTCGCCGGGGGGGATCGTCAAGTCGTAGCGCTTGCCGCCTTCGACATAGGTGTTCCAGTCGGGCAGCTGGAAATAATCGTCGCGGCCGGGCAGGCGGGACCGGTTATAGACACCGGGCCAGGTCGTCTCCGCGATGCCGTCGACGCCTTTCCACATCCACTCCTTGAGGTCCTTCGCATCGGCGAACTCGACTTTCCGCACGCGGGTGACACGGGCGTCGAGGACCGGTGGAGCGGTTTTGTCCCAGCCGTAGCGATGGAGCCAAGCGATGCGTTTGGCGGGGGATTCGGTCGCGGTCGCGGGGGCGGGGGCCGGTTCACGCTTGCTCGCGAGTGCCGAGACGTCGGTTGGGGGAAGCATCCGGTCATAGACGCGGATCTCGTCGAGGTCGGAGCCGCGCATGAAATTGTAGCGGCTCTGGACCTGATGCGGCGACATGACGCGCCCGGCGAGACCGAACTGGTCCAGGCCGCTGTCGAGGTCGGCCTTCTGGTCCTTCCGCGCGACCAGCTTGCCGTCGATATAGAGCTGTACGCCGACCGTCTCGTCCCAGGCGAAGGCGATGTGCAACCAGGCGTCGGCATCGGGGGCTTGCGGCATCGTCCACGACACGCGGAGGCGCGAGAGGTTCGCGTCGGTGACGAAGGCGTCGAAGCCGTGGCCGTTCCAGTCGATCCGCAGGAACGCCATGTCCCAGCTCGAATGGTCCGCGAACCCCGTGCGGAAGATCACGAACGGCGCTTCGCCGACGGGCGTGCGCGACCGCCAGAAGAAGGCGAGCGTGCCGCGGTCGGCGCGGATGTTGCCGGGCGCCTTCCATGCGACATAGCCGTCGTCCGCCCACTGCGCCGCGCCGCCGATCGCGCCGTCCGGCACGACATCCACGCCGCTGCGAAAATTGGGAACCGGGTCGCCAGTGGCATAGTCCGCGGTCAGGCTCTTGTCCGCCGAGGCGCGGAAGAGGAGGCCGGTCGCGTCCTGCGCCTGTGCCGGCGCGATGCTGGCGACGGTTAATGCGAGGACGGACGCCGTGGTGAAACGCTTCACTGTGCTCTCCTGGGGCCAATCTGCATTGAGCGATTTGGCCAAATATTCGTCGTCCAAAGCATGGTCTTCCGCCTTCGCGGGAGACCACCGCGGCAGGGATGGCGTCAGCCCGCGTCCACCCTTGCCAGCCTTGGAGAGAGCAGGTGCACGACGATGATCGCGATCAGATAGGTGCTGCCAGCGACCGCGAAGATCAGCGTGTAGCTGCCCGTGGTCTGCAGGATATAGCCGGTGAACTTGGCCATCATCATGCCGCCGATCGCACCGACCGTGCCACCGATGCCGACCACTGACCCTACCGCGCCGCGCGGGAACATGTCCGACGGGATCGTGTAGAGGTTCGCCGAGAACGCTTGGTGCGCGGCCGTCGCAAGCCCGACGATGCCGACAGCGAGCCAGAGATTGTCGACATATTGCGCGAAGAAGATCGGCATCACCAGGAACGCGCAGGCCAGCATCGTCACCTTTCGCGCGAAATTGGCGGTGTAACCGCGCTTCATCAGCTTCGAAGACGACCAGCCCCCTGCGACGCTGCCCACGTCGGATAGCAAGTAGATCGCAACCAAGGGCGGACCGAAGCTTTTGAGATCGAGATTATACGTTTTGGCGAGGAAATCGGGCGTCCAGAACAGGAACAGCCACCAGATCGGATCGATCAGGAACTTGCCGAGCGCATAGGCCCAGGTTTCGCGGTAGCCGAGCAGCTTGAGCCAGCCGATCTTCTTGGCGGGATCCGCCGGATCGCTCTCGATATGCGCGAGTTCGGCGGGCGACAGTTTCGCCACTTCGCGCGGGCGGCGATAGATTGCGATCCACGCGACCAGCCAGACCAGGCTGATCACGCCGGTTATGATAAACGCCATCCGCCAGCCGAACGCGATCGTGATGATCGGCACGATCAGCGGCGTGATCACCGCGCCGATGTTTGCCCCCGCGTTGAACACGCCGGTTGCAAATGCGCGTTCCTTGGCGGGAAACCATTCGGAGACCGCCTTGATGCCCGCGGGGAAATTACCCGCTTCGCCAAGGCCCAGCACAACGCGCGCGGCCGAGAACTGGAACGCGTTGCCGGCGAACCCGCACAGCGTATGGCCAAGCGTCCAGATCACAAACGCAACCGAATAACCGATCCGCGCACCGAGCACGTCGACGATCCGGCCAAAGCTCAGATACCCGATCGCATAGGCCGCCTGGAACCAGAAGATGACGTCGGCATAGGTCGTCTCGTTCCAGCCAAGCTCGGCAGAGATCGTCGGCTTCAACACACCGATCATCTGTCGGTCGACATAGTTGATCGCGGTCGCCGCGAACAACAGGCTGCAGATCACCCACCGATACCGTCCGATCGCGCCGCCTGCGCCATCGAGACTTGGTCCGGCCACACCTGCGACCTCCGGCCTGTCCATGGTTGCCATTGGCCTCTTCTCCTAAAGCAGCCTCTAGCGGGCCTTAATGGTGCAATGGACGGCGAACCGTCCGTCGAAGCGCGCCTCGACCCGATCGCCGATCGCGACGGGGTGGACGCCGGTGACCGCGCCGGTCGAGACCCATTGTCCCGGCGACAACGCGATGCCGCGTGCCGCCATGTGTTCGAGCAGGTAGCGTACCGCACCGAACGGCCCGTCGAGCATCGTCGCGCTCGTCGCGGACCCGATCAAGGCGTCGTTGATCCACAGTTCGACCGGCCAGCCATTGATGTCGCCATCCTTCCAGCCCTCGGCATCCGCGCCGACGACTAGCCCGTTATTGTTGCCGAAATCGGATACGGTGACGGTGGGCCCCAGCACGTTAATACCGGGGAAAGGCGAGCTGGCGATCTCGATCCCGACATGCACTGCGTCGATCATCGCGCGTGCTTCATCCATCGAATAGAGCGTCTTGGCGGGATCGGGTGCGGTGCCGATCCGGAGCAGGAATTCGGCCTCGGCGGCGGCAAACCCCTCGGCAAACACCGGCATTGCGACCGGAGCCACGTCGGCGGTGACGACCTGATCGGCGAAGATCGGCCCGGTCAGTCGGTCGATGCCGTCCAGCGGCGGGTTGATCCGGCCGACCTTCCACCCTGTGACGATGCCGTCGGCGAGCAGCAAAGCGGCGTCCTGCACGGCGTAGCCCTCGTCGAGCGTGACCGGCACGTCACCCGGAAACTCGGGTACGGCGCTGCCGGTGCGGCGCGCCTCCACGAAAGTTCGGGCGATCCGTGTCGTGTTGTCGGTCGTGTTCGGCAGTGCCGCCAAGAACCCCTCCTGTCATGTATTCTATTTTGCCGAAGCGTATGGGAAACCGGTGTCATTGACAAGCGGGCATGCTCAGGCTGCGAACAGTGTCGTCCAGTTTTCGTCATGAGCAGCGCAGGCTGCGCGCATCAGGGCGTCGAGCAGGTCAGCATCGTCCATCGCCTCGCGCGGAATGCCCAGGCCCTTCTCGGCGAGCCGGGCGACAACCTCCGCCGGGCTGCCTTCCGAGGCGATCGCACCTAGTGTCTCACCGGCCGGGTCGACGATAGGCTGGCCGGCACGCGACCGGCGGATCAGAAACGCGACCCACGCCCCGAACGCGGCGACGACCTGCGTCGGCATGCGACCGTCGCGACGGTTGGCGAGCAGCGTGTCGCCAAGCCGATAGGGCAGCTTCTGCGAGCCGTCCTGCGCGATCTGGTCGAGTCGGTGGACGATCACCGGATTGCGGAAGCGTTGCAGCACCGCGGCGCGATAGTCCTGGATGTCGAGCCCACGGACGGGCAGCAGCATCGGGATGATATCGTGCACGATCATCGCATCGACGAAACCGGCGAGATCCTCGTCCCGCATCGCCTCCGCAACGCTGGTCGATCCGCGCAACAACCCGGCATAGGCTAGCGTCGAATGCGCGCCGTTGAGGATGCGCAACTTGGCCTTCTCATAGCCAGCGACATCGCTGGTGACGGTCGCGCCGACGCTGGCGAGGTCGGGGCCGACCGGGCGCCCGATGTCCTCGATCACCCACTGCGCGAACGATTCGCGCTGGACCGCGGCGCGATCCTCGACGCCCAGCGCGGCGGCGATGTCGGCATAGAGTGCGGCCTCGCTGGCCGGCGTGATCGAATCAACCATCGTCGACGGCACGCCAACCTCGCCCGCGATCCAGTCGGCAAGCGATCCATCGCGCTGCGCGGCAAAGGCGACGAGCGCGGCGTGGAGCTTGGCGCCGTTGTTCGCCAGATTGTCGCACGGCATCGGCACGAAGGGCGCGATCCTGGCGGTTTTGCGCGCGGCGAGGCCGGCAACGATCCAGCCTACGACGCTGCGCGGTACTCCCGCGCCGGCAAGGTCGTGCACGATGTCGGGGTGCTCCATGTCGAGCGTGCCGTCGGTCGCGAGACAATAGCCTTTCTCGGTCACCGTCGTCGTTACCAGTGCGACCCCCGGATCGGCGAGCAACGCCTGCGTCTGTGCGGCATCTTCGGGTCCGAGGAACCGACGATGTGCGCCGATCACGCGCATCGAGGGGACGGCATCGCGGATCGCCAGCGTATAAAGTCCATCCTGTGCCGCGAGCGCGTCGATCGTGCCGCGCGTTCGCATCGAGACCGCAGCAATTCCCCAGCGCGGATCGTGCGCTAGCAAATCGTCGACATAGGCTGCTTGGTGTGCGCGGTGGAACGCGCCAGGGCCGAAATGGACGATGCCAACGCCGCCTTTTCGGTGTGCAGCCGGGGTCTGAATCGCATCGGGCAGGTCGGGCAGCATCGAAAAGGACAGTCGGCTCACAATGTTACGCCCCTTTTCCAGATCGCGATCTCGCGTTCGCCGTTGCGCTCGGCTGCGGTCTCGGCGCCCGATGCGACCTGCAGGATGCGCGAGAGGAGCGCGTCCTCGGTCGCCGGAAACCCGTCGTCCAGCACGGCACCCGCGTCGAAATCGATCCAGCCGGGTTTGCGCGTCGCAAGATCGGTATTCGACGCGATCTTGATCGTCGGGACGGGGAAGCCGAGGGGCGTGCCGCGTCCCGTGGTGAACAGGATCGCGGTCGCGCCCGCTGCCGCCAGTGCGGTCGACGATACCGCGTCATTCCCGGGCGCTTCAAGCAGCGTCAGACCGTCGATGCGGATCCGCGCGCCGTACTCGATCACGTCGGCGACCGCCGCACGGCCCGCTTTCTGGACCGCGCCGAGCGACTTTTCCTCCAGAGTGGTGATCCCACCGACGACGTTGCCGGGCGAGGGGTTCTCCGACACCGTCTCGCCGTGATCGAGGAAATAGCGTTTGAAGTCGTTCACGACGTCGACGATCCGGCCGAACACCGATGCGTCTGCCGCGCGATTCATCAACATCTGTTCCGCGCCGAAGATCTCGGGGATCTCTGTCACCAGAACACGCCCCCCCGTGGACGTAACGCGGTCGCTCATCCGGCCCACCAGTGGGTTCGCGGTAAGGCCCGACAGGCCATCCGAGCCGCCGCATTTAACGCCGAGCACGAGCTTGTCGAGGCCAACGGTCTGGCGCGGCGCGGCGGCCAGCGCGGCGAGCTCTTCGACCAACGCGCAGCCTTCCGCGATCTCGTCGCCGCTCGCCTGCGTGGTGAGCGTGCGGATCATCGCGTGGCGCGATGCAGGGATCGTCGCGAGCAGCGCCTTGATCTGGTTCTCTTCGCAGCCGAGCCCGACGATCAGCACACCGCCGGCATTGGGATGGCAAGCCAGACTCGCCATGATCGTCCGCGTGCCTACGAGATCGTGGCCGAGCTGCGAACATCCATGCGGGTGGGTGAAGGCGTGGACACCGTCGACCGAGTCTGCGACGCGTGCGGCGGCCTTGGCAGCAATTCGCTCGGCGGTACGCGCGACGCAGCCGACCGTCGACAGGATCCAGATCTCGTTGCGCGTGCCGACGCCGCCGTCGGCGCGAACATAGCCTTCAAATGTCGCCGTGGAGGCGCTAGGGGCGTGTGTCGTATCGACCGGATCGAAGCGGTAGGCGAGCGTTCCTTCGAGGCCGGTCTTCAGATTGTGCGAATGAACGTGCGCGCCGGGCGCGATCGCCTGCGTCGCGGTGCCGATCGGGAAGCCGTATTTCAGGACCGGAGCCCCCACCGCGATCGGCGTGAGGGCGACCTTGTGGCCGCGACCGATGTCGGCGGTCAGCACCATCGCGGTATCGCCCACGGTCACGACCTCGCCCGCCAGCGCATCGTCCAGCAGCGTCGCCACGCCGTCACGCGGATCGACCATCAGAGCCTTGGTCATCGCATCCTCTTATATCGGTAACCGGTGTCAGCATTATGCGTGTCTGTTGGTTTTTCCGCAAGACGGCTCGGTCGGCGCGAGCTATGTCGTTGTTATGCAGAAGACCGGCCAGCCGACGATCAACGACGTTGCCCGGATCGCCGGCGTCTCCAAGAAGACGGTGAGCCGCGTGATCAACCGGTCGCCGTTGCTCAACGACGATACGCGCAAGCGGGTCGAGGACGTGATCGGCGAACTTGGCTATATCCCCAATCCTCAGGCGCGCGCTCTGGCGCTGCGCCGTAATTTCCTGATCGGGTTGGTCCACGACAATCCCAATGCGCAGACCGTGCTGAACGTGCAGCAGGGCATGCTCGAGGCGCTGCAGGGCACCGAGTTCGAGATGGTCGTCCGGCCGCTCGATCGCGGGTCGGCGACGATGCTCGACGACCTGCGTCATTTTCTCGAGCGACAACGGCTGTTCGGCGTGCTGCTGATGCCTCCGGTGAGCGAGAATGATTCGGTCGCCAAACTGTGCGACTCGATCGGTTGCCGCTACGTCCGGATGGGATCCGCGGTGATCGACGATACCGAGCACATGGTCGCGTCGAACGACCGCGAGGCGGTGCGGATCGCGACCGAATATCTGATCGAGCAGGGGCATCGTCGGATCGGACTGGTGGCGGGGCCACACGGGTTCCGCTCGGCGCGCGAACGCCGTCTTGGGTTCGAGGACGCCTTGGCCGCGGCCGGAATTGCCTTGCCGAGGAGCATGATCGCGGACGGCAATTATACCTTTGAATCGGGGCTTGTCGCCGCCGAGCGGCTGCTCGACGTGATGCCGCGGCCGACCGCGATCTTCTCGTCCAACGACGAGATGGCAGCGGGGATCATCCACGCCGCGCGCCAGCGGGGACTCGATATCCCGCGCGACCTGTCGATCATCGGCTTCGACGATACGCCGATCGCCGCGCATGTCTGGCCGCCGCTGACAACGGTGCGGTGGCCTATCGCGTCGATGGCGCGCTCGGCCGCGCTGAAGTTGATCGCCGGCGCGGGCGATGGCAGCGACCTCGTCGAGGAGCCGTCCTTGTTCCTGTCGACGTTGATCCGGCGGGCGTCTGTTTCTCCGCCTGTCGACGTGGAGACGTGATCTAGACGGTTGCGTGAGGCTTTGACACCGGTTACCAGATTGCAGCTCGAACGCGTGAAGCGACAACCATGATCGCGAGGCGGCAAGGAGGATGACGATGGCAAGGGCCCTGGAGCTGCATCCGGACCGCCTTTTTCCGGCAGAACCGGCAACGCGGGCGATCGCGCGGTCGCTCTATGCCGAGGTAGCGGCGCTGCCGATCGTCAGTCCGCACGGGCATACCGACCCGGCGTGGTTCGCGGACAATCTCAATTGGACCGACGCGACCTCGTTGCTGCTCGCGCCCGATCATTATCTCTATCGCATGCTGTACAGCCAGGGCATCGACCTCGACACACTGGCGATCCCGCGACGTGATAGCGTCCCGGCGACCGATCCACGCGCGGCGTGGCGGCTGTTCGCGGATCATTACACGCTGTTCCGGGGCACGCCGTCTCGGCTGTGGCTCGATCACGTGTTCGCCGACGTGTTCGGGATCGACGTCGCGCTTGAAGCATCGACCGCGGACCAATATTTCGACCTGATCGGCGAGAAGCTGGCGTCGGAGCCGTTCCGCCCGCGCGCGCTGTTCGACCGGTTCGGGATCGAATTTCTCGCCACCACCGAAGGCGCCCACGACGATCTCGCCGCGCATCGCCGGATCCGCCAGTCGGGGTGGAACGGGCGTGTCGTGACGACCTATCGCCCGGATGGCGTGATCGACGTCGAGCATGAGGCGTTCACGCCGGCGATGACGCGCTTTGCCGAACTGACCGGCGAGGACGTATATGACTGGAAGGGCTATCTCGCCGCGCACCGCAAGCGGCGCTCCGACTTCCGCGCGGCGGGCGCGACCGCGACCGATCACGGGCATCCGACCGCGGCGACGGCCAATTTGTCGAACGCCGAGGCTGAGGCACTGTTCGCAAAGGTCACGCGCGGCGACTGGACGCCGGCCGATGCCGAGCTGTTCCGGGCGCAGATGCTGACCGAAATGGCGGCGATGTCGGTCGACGACGGCATGGTGATGCAGATCCATCCCGGCTCGTCGCGTAACCACAATGCCGGGCTTTTCGCGACCCATGGCCGCGACAAGGGCGCCGACATTCCGACGCGGACCGATTACGTGCATGCGCTGAAACCGTTGCTCGACCGGTTCGGGACCAGCGCGCGGCTGTCGATCATCCTCTTCACGCTCGACGAGAGCAGTTACGCTCGCGAGTTAGCGCCGCTCGCCGGGCATTATCCGTGCCTCAAGCTCGGTCCGTCCTGGTGGTTCCACGACAGTCCCGAGGGGATGCGCCGGTTTCGCGAGATGACGACCGAGACGGCCGGCCTCTACAACACCGTCGGCTTCAACGATGACACGCGCGCGTTCCTGTCGATCCCGGCTCGGCATGATGTCGCGCGGCGGATCGACTGCGGTTTCCTGGCACAACTGGTAGCCGAGCACCGCCTCGCCGACTGGGAAGCCGCGGACCTTGCCCACGAGTTGACCAGCGGCCTTGTCCGCCGTGCCTACCGTATCGACGAACCCCTTTTCGCCGCCCAGGCGGCCTGACCGGAGCTTATCATGTTCGAACGCACCTATTACGCCACGCACCCCGACATGATGGAGTGTGTCTCCAACGACGAACTGCGCGATCGGTACCTGATCCAGAACCTGTTCCGCGACGGCGAATGTGTGCTAAACTACACGCATGCGGAGCGTTTCGTGATTGGCGGCGTCTCTGTCGCAAGCGGTAGCGTGAAGCTGCCCGACCAGACCGAGCCGGCATCCGCCGCGGGACACCCGTTCCTCGAACGCCGAGAACTTGCGATAGTCAACGTCGGCAAGGCCAGTGGCACCGTCACCGTCGACGGCGAGACGTTCACACTCGGCAACAAGGACTGCCTGTACGTGACGATGGGCGCGAAGGACGTCCAGTTCTCCGGCGACGGCGCGCGGTTCTATCTGGCGTCGTGCCCGGCCCACAAGGCGTTCACCACGCGCGTGATCTCGGTCGGCGATGCCACCACGCTGGAGCGCGGGTCCCTGGAGGAGTCGAACGAGCGGACGATCTACCAGATGGTCATTCCCGGCATCTGCGACAGCGCGCAGCTGGTCATGGGCCTGACTGTGCTCAAGCCCGGTTCGGTCTGGAACACCATGCCGCCGCACATCCACGAGCGCCGCAGCGAGATCTATTTTTACTTCGAGCTCGACGATCTCGAGAAGGATCGCGTGTTCCATTACATGGGCGAGGGCGAGGCGACTCGGCACATCGTGATGGCGAACGAGGAAGCGGTGATCAGCCCGCCTTGGTCGATCCACATGGGCAGCGGCACCAAGGCCTATGCGTTCATCTGGGCGATGGCAGGCGAGAACCAGGATTATACCGATATGAACGTGCTGGATATCTGCCAGCTGGCGTAATGAATTTCCCCTCCCGCGTGCGGGAGGGGAAGACGGTGGGCGTTCGCTCGCCCCGTCGATCCGCTTGAGGAAAGCGCAAGCCCACCCCGGCCCCTCCCGTAGGCGGGGGGGAGGAGAAGAGCATGACGAATCCCTTCGATCTTACCGGCAAGGTTGCCGTCGTCACCGGCGCGAACACCGGCATCGGCCAAGCTATCGCGGTTGCCCTCGCAGTGGCAGGCGCCGACGTGGCGTGTGTCGGACGCACCCCTGCCGAGGATACGGTCGCGCAGATCCGCGCGCTGGGGCGCAAGGCAGAGATCGTGTCCGCGGACCTCTCGACGATCGAGCCGGTCCAGCGTGTCGTCGATGAGACGGTGAGCAAGCTTGGCGCTCTGGACATCCTAATCAACAACGCCGGGATAATCCGCCGAGCCGATGCGGTCGATTTCACCGAGGCCGACTGGGATGCGGTCATCGACACCAACCTGAAGTCGGTGTTCTTCCTCTGCCAGGCGGCGGGTCGACACATGATCGCGAATGGCGGGGGCAAGATCGTCAACATCGCGTCGATGCTGACGTTTCAGGGGGGCATCCGCGTGCCGAGCTATACCGCCTCCAAATCGGGCATCGGTGGCCTCACCAAGCTGTTGGCGAATGAATGGGCGAGCAAGGGTATCAACGTCAACGCGATAGCGCCGGGCTACATCGCCACCAACAACACGGCCGCTTTGCAGGCGGACGAGGAGCGCAACGTGTCGATCCTGGGTCGCATCCCGGCGGGTAAATGGGGCGACGCGTCCGACCTCGGCGGGGCGGCTGTGTTCCTGTCATCGGCCGCTGCGAAGTATGTCCAGGGTCATATCCTGGCGGTCGATGGCGGCTGGCTGGCGCGCTGAAAATCCTCCCCGGTAGGGGAAGGTGGCGGCGATAGGTTGACGGAGCGGGGGACTGCCACGGGCGTAGCGGTCGTGGATAACTCCATCCACCCGCGGCAAGGCGGCGGTCCACTCCCCCGTACCGGGGGGGATTAGGGGAAGGGGTGATATGAGCAAGTTTCTGGCGTTTGGCGAGATCATGCTGCGGTTGTCGCCACCGGGGCGCGAACTGCTGTTCCAGACGCCCAAACTCGATGTGTGGGTTGCCGGCGCCGAGGCCAACGTCGTCACGCAGCTCGCGCGGCTCGGCCACGATGTCGGCATGGCGACGATGGTTCCCGACAACGACCTTGGGCGCGCCGCGATCACCACGCTGCGGGGGCACGGGGTCGACACGTCGACGGTGACGCTCGGTGGCGAACGGATGGGGCTGTATTTCGTCACTTCCGGCGCTGGCTTGCGTGCAACCGAAGTGATCTACGACCGTGCCTGGTCGTCATTTTCCGAAGCACCGGTGAGCGCCTGGGACTGGCACACGCTGCTGGCCGGCGTCGATCGCTTCCACCTGTCCGGTATCACGCCGGCGCTTGGCCCCGTGCCTGCGAAAAGCGCGCTCGCCGCCGTCGAGGCAGCGACCGAACGCGGCATTCCGGTGTCGTTCGACGGCAATTGGCGTGGGAAATTGTGGGAGCGGTGGGATTCCGATCCGCGCGCGATCCTGACCAAGCTTGTCGAGCATGCCGACCTGATGTTCGGCAACCACCGCGACATCGCGCTGCTGCTCGGCCGTGATTTTTCGGGCGACGCGGAGGATCGGCCACGCGAGGCGGCGGTGGCGGCATTCGAGGCTTTTCCGCGGTTGCAGACGATCGCGTCGACTACGCGGCATGTCGAGCATGTCGACCTCCATCGGTTGTCGGCCCGCATCGATACGCGCGCTGAGCATGTGCAGACCGACGAGGTCGTGCTGGCCGGAATCGTCGACAGGATCGGCGGCGGCGATGCGTTCGCGGCGGGTGTGCTGCACGGGCTGCGTACGGGCGCGGACATCGGTGAGGTTGCGTGCATCGGCCTCGCGCTCGCGGCGCTGAAGCATTCGCTACCTGGTGACGCGAGCCTGTTCCGGCAGGCGGATATCGATGCCTATCTCGCTGGTAGCCTCGATGTCCGCCGCTGACGGCTGGACGCGACGCTTGGCACTGGGGGCGGGCGCCGCGACTTTAATCGCGGGCGCCGTGCGGGCCACGGTGCCGCTTGCACCCGTCGAGGTGCGATGCGCTGCCGGCGCGTTCGTTGGGATGCCACTCGGGCCAGCGAACGGCGGCGTCACGGCGTTCAAAGGCATTCGCTACGGCCGCGCCAAGCGGTTCCGCGCGCCCGAACCGATCCCGCGCGCCAGCGAGCCGGTATCCGCCTTTGAGTTCGGCCCGGTCTGTCCGCAATCAGGGCCGTATGGGCCGCAATCCGAGGACTGCCTGTACCTCAACATCTGGACCGCCGCCGCCGACCCGCGCGCCAAGAAGCCGGTGATGGTGTATATTCATGGCGGCGCCTATTCGAACGGCAGCGTCACCGATCCACAGAACGACGGGCAGGCGCTGGCGGCACGAGGCGATGTGGTCGTGGTGACGATCAATCACCGCCTCAACGCGCTCGGCTATCTGTATCTCGCGCGGCTCGATCCCCGATTTCCCGACAGCGGCAATGCGGGGCAGCTCGATCTGATCCTCGCGCTCAAATGGGTGCGCGACAACATCGCGGCATTTGGCGGCGATCCGAGCCGGGTGATGGTGTTCGGCCAGTCGGGCGGCGGCGCGAAGATCGCGACGTTGATGGGCATGCGCGCCGCTGCCGGCCTGTTCCACCGCGCGGCAACGATGAGCGGCCAGCAAGTTACGGCTTCGGGTCCACTCAACGCCACGGCCCGCGCCCGCGCGTATCTGGCGAAGCTGGGCGTGGCCGAGGCCGATCTGTCGCCGTTGCTGACACTGCCGGTTAGCAAACTGGTCGAGGCACTGAGCGCTACCGATCCGATCATGGGCGGCGGAGTGTATTTTGGCCCGGTGCTCGACATGACCTGGCTGACACGCCACCCTTTCTGGCCCGACGCGAACCCGCTCGGCAACCGCATCCCGATGCTGCTCGGCAATACTCATGACGAGACGCGTGCGTTCATCGGCATCGATTCGCCGAAGGTTCGCGGGCTCGACTGGAGTAACGTCGCGGCGCGGATGGCACCTGAGCTACGAATCGACATCCTGCCCGAATGGGTGGTGGCGCAGTATCGCACGCAGTATCCGAGTTGGTCGCCGACCGATGTGTTCTACGGAGCGACGACCGCCGGCCGCAGCTGGCGCGGGCAGGTGATCGAGGCCGAGGCGCGCGCCGACGCGAAGGCGCCGGCCTGGGTCTACCAAGTGGACTTCGCATCGCGGACCGAGCCTCGGCGCGGGGCGATGCACACGATGGACATCCCCCTGGTGTTCGGCACGTTGGGTGCAGAGGGATCTCAGACGGGAACGGCGGCGGATGCGCGCGCGGCATCGAAGGCGATGCAGGACAGCTTCGTCGCGTTTGCGGTCACCGGGAATCCCAACCATCCGGGCGCGCCGAAATGGCCGATCTATGATCGTGCAGCGCGATCGACGATGATCTTTGATGCGCGGTCTCGGGTCGAGGCCGATCCGCGTCGCTGGGAA
Organism: Sphingomonas fucosidasi; assembly: GCF_036663855.1. NCBI lineage: Bacteria > Pseudomonadati > Pseudomonadota > Alphaproteobacteria > Sphingomonadales > Sphingomonadaceae > Sphingomonas > Sphingomonas fucosidasi. The sequence goes on from NZ_JAXOJR010000004.1 coordinate 182,736, forward strand.
CGCGAGCTGTTTGCGCGCGTGCCGTATATACAGCCGGGGACCTGACACTATTTGCGGGGGATCGGATAGGCGATGATCAGGACGAGCGGACCGGCGCCGATCTGGCGGATGCCGACCGTCTCGCCATCGAACAGATAGGCCGTCATGCCTGTCCGCAGGTCTTGTGTAGCCCCACCGGAAGAGACCGCGCCGGTGCCGGATACGACATAATAGACCTCGTCATGTGCGATCCGGTGCAGACCGATCGCGCTGCCCGGGTGCAGGATGCGTTTGCGGAATTCCATCGTCCGGCCGGGCACCCGGTCGCTGATCCGGTAGGCCGTGCTGGATCCAATTGCACCGTGTGGCGTGGGCTCGACGCGCATCGTTGCCGCCTCGTCGACGATGACCATCGCACGGGACGCGGGTTGCTGGGCGACACTCGCCGCGGGCAGAAAAGCGATGATCGCTATGGCTGTGATTGGGACCCGTGACATCCATGCATCTCCTGTTTCGTACGATGTGTGACGCGGCATGTTGACACGTCAAAAATCATGCGACATTGTTCTGACACCGGTTACCTAGGCACGCAAGGGACGGTGGAGGGACCAGCAAGAGCTGGCCTTTCGGGAGAGGATCGGGTGTCCCCGTCGCATTATACGGGTCCAACTCTCCAAAACAGTCAGGTCGGCGGCGCGGCGACGATATGTCGACTGAGCAACCGGTGTCATCGGCAGCGGCCGAATGGGGAGTGGAAGCAATGGAAGTACAAGCATCTGCAGCGATTCGGCGAATGGGCTGGCTTGGCGGCGTGTCTGTCGGCAGTTTGGTCCTCGCGCTCGTACTGCCTTCGATCGCCTCGGCGCAGGCCGCACAAATTCCCAACAGCGTGACGCCAGGAACCCCTGCACAGGTCGATCCGTCACCCGCGCAGACTGCGGTCGTGCCACCGGGCGACGTAGCCGATCCCGCCGCGACTACTGCACCGCAGACCGGGCCTGAAACGGTGCCCGCCGCGGGCGAGACCGCTGAGATTATCGTCACGGGTTTTCGCAAATCGCTCGACGCGGCGCTCAACGTGAAGCGGCAGTCGGTTTCGGCGGTCGACGCGATCGTCGCCGAGGACATCGCCAAATTCCCCGACCAGAACCTCGCCGAATCACTGCAGCGCATCCCCGGCATCTCGATCCAGCGTGACGCGGGCGAAGGCCGCGCGATCACCGTTCGCGGCTTGGGCGCGCAGTTCACTCGCGTTCGCGTCAACGGCATGGAGACGGTCGCCACCTCGACCGACGGCGCGAGTTCGAACCGCGATCGTGCGTTCGATTTCAACGTCTTCGCCTCCGAGCTGTTCAATTCGATCGTGGTGCACAAGACCGCGGAGGCCTCGCTCGACGAGGGGTCGCTCGGCGCAGTGGTCGATCTGAACACGGGCAATCCGCTCGGCGGCAAGATCGGCTTCACCGCGGTCGGCTCCGCGCAGGCAAGTTACAATGATCTCAGCAAGAATTTCGGACCGCGCCTCGCTGGATTGCTGTCGTGGAAGTCGGCCGATGGGACGTTCGGCGTCTCCGCGTCGGCAGCCTATTCGAAGACCAACAATTTCCAGCTCGGCAACAACAGCGTGCGGTGGGCGCAGGGCGTGTTCGACTCGGTCGACGGAACGCGCTGCTTCACCACTCAGAACCGCGGCGGTGTCTATGTCCCGAGCGCCGCGTGCACGAGCGCCGCGCTCGCCTTCCATCCGCGAATCCCACGCTACGGCACGATCCGCCACGAGCGCGAGCGGCTGGGGATCACCGGCAGCATCCAGTGGGCGCCGACCGATGCGACCAAGATCTCGATCGACGGACTGTATTCGCGCTTCAAGGAAACGCGCGAGGAGAAATGGGGCGAAGTGCTGTTGCGCTCGAACGAACGGTCGATCGATATCAGCAATTACACGATCGATGCGAACAACAATCTGGTAAAGGCGACGCTCAACGACGCCTGGGTTCGCACCGAGCATTATCTGCGCAAGTCGCAGACCGAATTCTACCAGATCGGCGGCAGCTGGGATCAGGATGTCAGCGACACGTTCCGCTTCACGTTGATGGGCGGCGTTTCGAAATCAGATGCGACGATCCCCGTCGAGACGACGTTCGTATTCGACGACCGCGACGCGCAGGGCTATAGCTACGACTATACTGACATGAAACGGCCGACGCTCACTTTCGGCACCAGCGTCACCGATCCGGCTAATTTCCAGCTCGCCGAAATCCGCGATCGTCCGTCGCAAACGATCAACAAGTTCCGCACCGCGCAGTTGCGGACCGAATGGGACGTGACCGAGGGGTTCCAGATCAAGGCAGGTGGACTGTACCGGAAATTCACGTTCGACACGGAGGGCTTCTCGCGGGATACGGTCGTCTGCCCGAATGCCGGCGGGCGCGATCTCGTGCTGGGGACACTGAATTGTTCGCCCTCTACACAGTTCGGGCCGACCGCGGTGTACGGCTTTCCGGCGGGTAATCTCGGCGAGCTGTTCAACATCGGCAATTCTGGCCAGCCCGCGGGCACCACGACCAGCTTCCTGATCCCCAATATCGATAAGGCGGCGGCGTTTACCGGCCTGTACGGGCGGACCCCGACCGTGCTCGTCGGCGATACGCGCAGCGTGTCCGAGCAGGTGACGGGCGGCTTTACCGAGTTCAACGTGAAGGGCGATATGCTCGGCCTACGCTATGCCGCTAATGCGGGCGTGCGCTATGTCCGCACCAAGCAGCGCTCGACCGGGCTGTCGTCGGCAACCGCCGCCGGCGTGACCGTGAACACGCCGGTGACGGTCGGGCGGAGCTATGACGACTGGCTGCCCGCGATCAACGTGGCGCTGTTTCCGACGGAAGACGTGATCATCCGCGGCGGGATCTCCAAGGTGCTGACGCGGCCGAGCCTGGGCAGCCTGACCCCGGGTGGATCGGTCGACGGCTTCAACTACCGCGTGACCTTCGGCAATCCGCAGCTCGATCCGTTCCGCGCGACCGCGTTCGACATCTCGGCCGAATGGTATTTCGCGCCCCAGTCGATCTTCTCGGTCGCGTTGTTCAAGAAGAACGTCGAGAGCTTCCCCGTCACGCAGACGCGCAGTGGGACGTTCGCGTCGACGGGCCTGCCGCTTTCGGTGATACCGGCGAGCTCGCCGGCCGCGCAGCAGCCCGAAATCCAGGAATGGCAGATCAACTCACCCGTCAACGGGACGGGGGCGTCGCTCAAAGGCATGGAGATTGCCCTTCAGTCGACGTTCCGCTTCCTGCCCGGGTTCCTGAAGAATTTCGGCGTGCTGGCCAATGCGACGTTTGTCGATTCGACTGCGAGCTACAGTCAGGGTGGCCCGGCGACGACGATCACCCAGCCCGGCGGGGCACTCGGTTCATTGCCGAATACGACCCGCACCGCGACGCTCTACGGGCTGTCGAAGCGCGCCTATAACGGCACGCTATATTACGAGGACGCCAAGTTCAGCGCACGCGGATCGGTCAGCTATCGCAGCCCGTATATCGACGGGGCGTCGGCGACGGGGAACCTGTTCGAGGGTTATAATTCGTCGCTGAACGTCGATGCTTCGATGCGCTACAAGCTGACCCCCGCGCTGGAGTTGTCGGTCGAGGGCACCAACCTGACCGACAATTATCGCAGCCGGTACACCGATCTCGACGCGAACCGGAATTACGAAAACAACCACTTCGGCCGCACCTTTCTCGTCGGCGCACGCTTCAAGATGTAGGCGCGACCAATATCGTCTCTCCTCTCCTCGGGCGCATTCCTCATGGAGTGCGCCTTTTTCTTATGGGCCGAAGCGTATGATCGATCGTCGAAGTGCAATCCTGGGAACGTTCGCCGTCGGTCTTTCCGCCAGCGTGGACGCACAGACACCGCCACCCGCGCAGGCAGGTGGGCGCGTGCCGAGACGGCCCGAGCCGACCGAAACGATCGACCTATGGCCGGCGGGAGCGCCGGGCGCACCGATGAAACTACCGGTCGAGGTCGTCGAGGATCGGGCAACGGATGCGATGGCGACCGATCGCGCCGTCCACGGTATTGCGATTCCGCGCATGGTCGTGTTCCGCCCGGCCAAACCGAACGGAGCAGCGATACTGGTGATGCCGGGCGGCGGCTATATCCGGATCGTCGTCGACCGGGAGGGATACGAGATCGCACGCTGGCTTGCGGATCGCGGCTGGACAGTGTTCGTGCTTTTCTATCGATTGCCTGGCGATGGTTGGGCGGCAGGACCAAACGTCGCCTTGTCCGATGCGCAGCGCGCCATAAGGCTGATCCGCGCGCGCGCCGGGACGTACGGAATCAAGCCTGATCGTGTTGCCGCCATGGGCTTCTCCGCGGGCGGCCATGTTTGCGGTGACCTCGCGACCCGGTTCGCACAGGACACCTACGTGGCGGTCGATGCCGCAGACCGAGGAAGCGCACGACCTGATGGTGCGGCCTTGATGTACGCGGTGCAATCGATGGCCTCGCCGCTGGCCCATGCCGGTTCGCGCGCGCTGCTGCTCGGGCCATCGCCGACTCCGGCTTTGGAGCGCTCTCATTCGACCGCTTCGAACGTGACGTCGGCGACGCCGCCGTGCTTCCTTGTTCATGCCGAAGACGACCGCAGCGTCGCTGTCGACAATACGCTGGCATTTCGAGCGGCAGCGCTAAAGGCGGGCGTTGCGGTGGAAACGCATCTGTTCGCAGCCGGGGGGCATGGTTTTGGCTTAAGCAGGGCGGTGGGTAAACCGGCGGCGCTATGGCCGGTGTTGTTCGCAGAATGGGCGCATGCTCAGGGCTTGGGCTGAGGAACGCCGTTTCCCGTCAGAGAGCCTCGTACCTGAAGTCGCGAAAGCGTGCCTCTCCACTACCAGCCGAGTAAAGGCCGGGACGCAGCATGAGGAACCCGCCTCGGACATTATGGTGATAGCCCGACACCTCCATGCCGCGATCGAAGCGTTGCCAGGTCTTGCCCGCATCGCCGCTGGTATGGATCGCGACGATGTGGCGCGTGTTCGTGATCCGTATCCGCATGCGGCGTCCGTGCGGATTGGCCGGGCGCCCGCGTTCGTTGCCGTATTGATGCGTGACGAACCGATTTTCGTCAAAGCCTAGCCCGCAATACAGCCTGTCGTCATAGAACAGTACCAGCCCCGCTGTGCCGCCGGGCGCGATCTCTACGTCGCATTCGAACCGATACGCCTGATCTCCTGCGATCAGCATAAAAGGCGAAGAATCTACTGGTGCCGTGCCGGTGGCCTGTAGGATCAGCGCACCGCCCTCGACACGGGCTCGGCCGGATTCGGCCGGGCCGGGCCGGAAGAAATTCCATTTGCTGCCGAGTTGCAGCCTGCGAAAATCGTCCGAAAGCGGTTGGCCGTGGGGAAGCGCCGCGCCACCTCGCGGTTTGGGCAAGGGCTTCGACAGATCGCCGCCGGTCATTGCGAACCAGCCATCAGCGGTCCAGCGGATCGGATCGAGCAGTGCCTGCCTTCCGAGTGTCCAATAGCCGTTCTCGAAGCCGTGATAGACCGACCACCAGCTGCCGTCGGGGGCCTCGACGAGGCTGGCATGACCGCGCGACCACCATTTCTCGTCGGTGCTGACGGTTCGCACCACTGGGTTGGCGGGGTCGTTCGTCCAGGGGCCGTGGATCGAGCGCGAGCGTGCGACGATCACCATGTGCCCGGTCGGTGGCCCGGCGGTGCCGCCGACCGCGGTGATCATGTAGAACCAGCCGCCATGGCGGGTGATCTTGGGACCCTCGGGACTGAAACCCTCGACGTCCCAGGTGTCGGGATAGCGCCAGGGGTCATAGACATGCTCGACCTTGCCGACCGTCGAAAGGCCATCGGCGGCAAGTCGGATCCGGTCGCCGCCCGACAGGAACAGCCAACGCGATCCATCCTCGCCGACCGCGTGGCAGGGATCTATATGGTTGGGCAGCCCGAGGTCGATCGGGTCGGACCAGGGACCGTCGATCTGGTCGGCCCAGATGACGTGGATCGCGTTCGGCTTGGCCTTGACGGGGATATACAGGAAGTACCGGCCGTCGTGTTTCTCTAGGCTAACCGCCCAGACCGAGCCGATGTTTTTCGTCAGCGCGGCCTTGCGCGGTTGCCAGTTCACCAGGTCGCGGCTGTGCCAGATCGTCAGCCCCGGATAGGAATCGAAGCTGGAGAACGTCATGTAATAGTCCGCGCCGTCCTTCAGGATGGCGGGGTCGGGATGGTCTCCGGCGATCAGCGGATTGAGGAACCGTCCATCGCCGAGATCGGCGACGCGCTGCCCGTCGAAGCCACGCCGCCAGTCGTCCTCGAACCGCTGCGCGCACGCATTCGGCTTGCGAGGCTCCGCAACCGAGGGGGTGGGCGGGACGAGTACGACCGCACCGCCCGCCAACGCCAGTCCAATGGTCTCGCGGCGATTATAGGCCATGCGCATGTCCTGTTCTGATTTGGCGTCGTGACCGCGACACCGAGACCTTCGTACCAGCATGCTGCCCCCGAGGTCGATGGTTGCCGAGATGCAGCGGACCGCGTCGAACCGTCAGAACGAAAAGCGCATTCCCGCGGTGAACTGACGGCCGCTATGCGTGAGCACGTTCAGGCGGTTGGACTCGTCGACGAACTGGTCATTGACCTGATCGGTAAGATTGATCGCCTCGATGCTGAACTTGAGATTGTCGGTCAGATTGTACGACATCTGTGCATCGACGTTGGTCGTGCCGCTGGTCCCGTTATACGCATTTCCCTCGGTCCCGGGTACTGCGGTCAGATAGCGCGAGCGATAGGCGATTGAGCCACGGATCTGGAACTTTGCCGTCTCGAAATACAGCGTGCCGTTGGCAGCATGCTTCGACAGTCCGATCAACGGTGCGGTCACCGAGGCACCGCCGGTCGCGGACGTCAGATACTGGATGTTTGACGTCACGTGCGTGTAGTTCGCCAGCACGCCGAAGTTGGAGAGGAAGCCCGGCAGGAAGCTGAACGGCTGTTGGACGTTGACCTCGAAACCCTTGAGCCGACCGCCGCTCGAATTGACCGGCTGGCTGACGATGAACAGATCGGTAGGTGATGCGCTGGTGCCGGCGAGGAGCGAGTCCGGCAGGCCCAAGCTGCTGAACGGCACCGTGGTGCTGAGCGATTGGACGAACGTGCCGATGTCCTTCTGGAATGCCGACACCGCATAGATCGCGCCACGCGTCGGATACCATTCGACCGAGACGTCGATATTGTCCGATTCCGTCGGCTTCAGATCGGGATTGCCGCTGCTGAAGGTGCGGTTGCCGCCCGAGACGCTGAGGTTGCCGCCCGGTGCGATAGCCGAGATGCCCGCCCGCGCGAGCGTCTTGGCGGCGGCGAAGCGGACCAGAAGCGTATCGGTGACGTCCATCACCAGATTCCCCGACGGCAGCCAGCGATGATAGCTGCGATCCGCGACGACGAGGTTGGTCGCCACGCCCTGGCCCGCGTAACCCGTCGAGCGCTGATCGGTGTTGGCGTAGCGCACCCCGACATCGCCCCGGATCGGCAGGCCGCTATCGGCGAAGTTGAACTCCGCCATGCCCCAACCGCCGATATCGTCCTCACGCACCGTGATGTACGACCCTCGCGCACTGGCGTTGGTCACGCCGCCGGTTGCATAGAGTGAATTCGAGTAGATGCCGTAGAGTTCGGCAAACTTGTTGATATCGGGCACGATCCAGGAGGTCGGCGTGCCGGCCGGCGTGTCGAGCCCCTTGCCGAAGCCCGAGAAAAGCGTCGTCGCCGCGGCGAGCTGTGCGGGCGTCAGCGTCTGCACGACCGACTCCCCGGACAGGCGACGCTGCTCGGTCGAGCTATAGTCGAACCGGCGCCAGTCGACGCCGACCTTCAGCTTCAGCAACGGGTTGACCGTCCACTCGGCAAACGTCTTGGCATTGGTGAAGCTGTTGTTGACGGTCTGCGGGCGGATGCGAACTTCCGACGTGCCGTTGACGAAGGCAAAGCTGTTCGGGTTGGTCAAGTCGACGCCCGGTTTGATCGTTGGGAAACGCGTGCTAAAATCGTAGAAGAAATTGGCCGTGTTGGCGGCGTCGATGGTGACGGTCGATTGGATTGGGTTGCTGAATGCGGAGTCGGCATAGCCGACGACCGCACCGACCTTGAAATTCTCGCTAAACTTTTGGTCGAGCGTACCCGTCACCTGATAAAAGTCCGTGACCAGCTTGTCGTAGCGCGACTGGGTGCGCAGATCGACGTTGTCGAACGTCCCGCTGACGATGTTGTTATTGCCGTCGACCACGCCGTCGCGGATGATCGTCTGTGGCTTGCCGGTGCCGGAGCGGCTGAAGCTGATCGCCTGTAGCTGCGATTCCTTGCGCGTGCCGTCGAGCCGCGAATACAGCGCATCCAGCGAAATCAGCGTCTTGGAGGTGGGTTGGAACTGTACCGACCCGGCAGCGCCAAGACGCTTCTGGAAGATATCATAGCTGACAAGGCCGGGGATGCGCGGATGGTACAGCCCGGTGGCGGGGTTCGGATCGTTGATCTGCGCGAACGTCTTGCCCGGCAACGTCGATGCCGCGTTGAACCCGGCGTTAAACCCGCCGTACGTCCAGCGCGTGATATTCGCGCCCTCTTCCTTGATCGCACGCTCTTCGTACGCCACCGACAGCAGCACGCCGAACCGGCCGTCATCCGACGTCTTGGTGATAAGCCCCGAGAATTTTGGCGTAACTTTCTCGCGCAGGTCGTTGTAGCTCGCGCTCGCCGAAATGACCGCGGTCGCCTTCTTGTAATCGAATGGCCGCGACGATTGCAGGTCGACGGTGCCGCCAAGTGAGCCCTCCTCGACGTCCGCCGTAGCGGTCTTGCGGACCGCGATGCTGTTGAACAGGTCGGACGAGAAGATGTTGAAATCAAACCCGCGACCGCGGTTTACGCCACCCGAATTGTCGGTGCCGCCGGTCGTGCCGATCGCCTCCATCCCGTTGATCCGGACGCGGGTGTAATCGGGGCCGAGGCCGCGGACCGAGATGTTGCGCCCTTCGCCATTAACGCGGCTGATCGAGACGCCGGGTATGCGCTGCAAGGATTCCGCGAGGTTCAGGTCGGGGAATTCGGCGATGTCCTCCGCCTTGATCACGTCAACGGTCGCGGTCTGCGTACGCTTGATGTTGATCGCGCTGTTCAGGCTAGCGCGGAACCCGGTGACGACGATATCCGCCGTATCTGCGGCAAGTGGCGGTGCCTCGGTCACGCCCTGCTCGGGCGGCAGGGCGGGGGAGGCGGGAGGCGTATCGGTATCGGTCGCGTTGCCGGCAGCGCGCGCGTCTTTCTGTGCGGTCGTTTCCGGCACGCTCTGGGCATGGGCCATCGTTGCCAACGAGCAGGCGACGATCGCGCTCGACATGGCCAGCATGGATTTGAAGCTGCGGATCCCGGTCATACTCACTCCCCTAACTCCGGCACGATGTGCCCGCTGCCGGCTTCGTTGGAGCCGGTCTGTCGCAATCTCTGTTAGGCCGGGTGCGGCCGCCTACGCCAATCTCATTCCGACATCGATCGATGCGAACGATGCACTGATCCGGCACCGGCATGTTGCTCAGTTATCCGATCAAGTCATGGCTTGGCTGGATCAACCCGTTTTCGGACTTGGACCGTCCGCATTCCGCTCGATACACCGGGCCGGAACACTCGCGTAGATCGAGTGCCGAACAGGAGAGCGAAGCATGACGATCGCCACAGCAGCCCCCGCCCAAGATGCGGTTGCAGGAGGCGTGGCCGAACGCCCGACTGCGGTGCGCTACCGCGTAATCGCGCTGATCTTTCTTATCACCTCGATCAATTACGCCGACCGTGCGACCTTCTCGATCGCGGGCTCGGCGGCATCGACCGAACTCGGGCTGTCCTCGGTCCAGACCGGCTTCATCCTGTCTGCCTTCGCCTGGGCCTATGTCCTTGCGCAGATCCCCGGCGGGCTGCTGCTCGACAAGTTCGGCACCAAGCGTGTCTATGCCGGCGCGATCCTGGCCTGGTCGATCTTCACCGCCACACAGGGGCTGACCGGCTTGATCGCGGGTGTGTCCGCGGTCGCGATGCTGTTCGCGTTGCGCTTCCTGGTCGGGCTCGCCGAAGCGCCTTCGTTCCCCGGCAATGCCCGCCTCGTCGCCGCCTGGTTCCCGGGCGCCGAGCGTGGCACGGCATCGGCGATCTTCAATTCGGCGCAGTATTTCTCGCTGGTCGCGTTCGCTCCGCTGATGGGCTGGCTGGTGCACAGCTATGGCTGGCGCGCGGTGTTCTGGGTGATGGGCGCGATCGGCCTGGCCGCGACCGCGCTGTTCGTCCGCTACATCCACAGCCCGGTCCGCCACCCGAAGATCAACGCCGCCGAACTGGCGCATATCGAAGCGGGCGGCGGGCTGATCCGGATGGAGGATGCCGCCAATCGGCCACAGGCTTTTTCTTGGACAAACCTGCGCCAGCTGCTCGCCAACCGGATGCTGCTCGGCATCTATCTCGGCCAATATTGCATCAACGTGCTGACCTATTTCTTTGTGACGTGGTTTCCGATCTACCTTGTCAAGGAACGCGGGCTGAACATCATGGAGGCAGGCTTCGCGGCGGCGGCGCCTGCTTTGTGCGGGTTCGTCGGCGGGCTGGTCGGCGGCTACACGTCGGACCTGCTGCTACGGCGCACCGGCTCGATCGACATCGCGCGGAAGGTGCCGCTGGTGTTCGGGATGTTGTTGGCGACGCTCATCATCGCCTGCGTGTTCGTTGAGGCGGAATGGCTGGTCGTCACGCTGATGGCGGTCGCGTTCTTCGGCAAGGGCGTCGCCTCGCTTGGTTGGGCGGTCATGTCGGACGTCGCGCCGAAGCAACTCGCCGGGCTGACCAGCGGGGTGTTCAACATGTTCGGCAACGTCGCCGGGATCGTCACGCCGATCGTCATCGGCTTCATCGTCGGCGCCACGGGCTCGTTCGACTGGGCGCTGGTGTTCGTCGGTGCACACTGCCTACTGACGATCTTTTCGTTCCTTGTGATCGTCGGACCGATCCGCCGCGTCGAGCTGGCAGCGTGACCGTTGATCGCCGCACGCTGCTAGGTGGCGCCGCCGCCGCCGCACTTGCCACCTTGCCCGCCGCCGCCCGTGCTGCACCTGCGATGCTCCGGGTGACCACGCCGATGCCGGCGCCGGAATGGGCGGTCCTGCAGCGCCGATTGCTCGCCGCTAATGCCGAGGCGTGCGAGGCGTTTTATGCCAAATATGTCGATAGCCGCGGTTGGCTGCGCGTGTTCGAACGCTGGGGCGCGAACGACGGTCCCGACGATGCGGCGGAGGCGACCAACGACTGGGCAATCCTGCACGCGCTCGGCGGCCCCGATCGCATCCGCGACCTGTACGCACGCGCGTGGGAGGGGCATCTCAAGCAATTCACCGCGGCGCGCACGGTCGACGTGCCGATCGCCCGTGAAGGCATGTATTTCCGCGAGTTTCCAGTCCAGATGGATTGGCAGCACAATGCGGAAGGGCTGACGACCTTCAACCTCATGGGGCTGTCCGGCCCGCATGACCTCAAGCTGATCGAGCGGACGCGCCGCTACGCCGACTTCTACACCGGTCGCGATCCGACCACGCGCAACTACGATCCGAAGCTGCGGATCATGCGCAGCCTGATGAACGGGAGTCGGGGCCCGATGCTGCGCCGCGCGACCGAACTCGATTGGGCGGGCGATCCGTTCGCCGCCGGCGAACGCTTCCACATGGAACACGGCGAGACGACCTACGCACAGACGCTCGCGCATTACGCCGAATATGGCGATGTGGTCGGTGACAATCCGCTCAACCTTCAGGCGACGACGCTCGGCCTCAACGCCTACGCGCTGGGGGCAGGGGATCGATACCGTAGTTGGGCGCTCGACTATCTCGACGCGTGGGTCGATCGTGCGAAGGCAAATTCGGACATTATTCCCAGTCGCGTCGGTCTCGACGGCAGCGTCCCGCGCGATTGGTGGAGCGGCGTATATGGCTGGGGTTTCTCGCCGATCGTGCCGCAAACCGGCAAGCGCGAGAATCGCAACCGCGTACCCCGCTCGATCACCGCGTTCATGACCGGCACGCTGCTGAGCGCCGACCAGGGTTATATCGACGTCTGGCGCCGCCAGACTGCGCGGATCAATGCCCAAGCCAAGACGATCGGCGGGGTCCTGTCGACGCCGACGATGCACGGCGCCGACGGCTGGTACGGCTGGCAGCCCGGCCCCTTCAAGACCAACGGTTTCGAGATCTGGTACATGTCGCAAGCCCCGGCCGATCGCGCCGCCGCCGGCGACCACCCTTGGGTAAGCTTTCTGGAGGGTGGCAATCCAGGCTATGTGCTCACCGCCTTGCGCGCAGACCTGAAAGCGGTGGCAGACCGCGTTGCGGCGCGCCTCGCCGATCCGACCACGCCCGAAACCCGACTCGCCGACTGGCCGATCGACATCAACCCCGCCAACGTCACCAGCCTGGTGCAGTTGATGACCGGTGGCCTGCACATCGCCCGCCCGCCCTGGTCGAAGACCTCGCCGGCACAAGGCGGCGTCCCACTGCACTGCCGGCTCCGGTATTTCGACGCGGACCGCAAGCGCGCCGGCGTGCCAGAAGACGTCGCCGCGCTGGTCCATGCGCTCGGCGATACGTCGACCGACGTGACTTTGGTGAACCTCAGCACCACCCACGCGCGGACCGTCGTCGTCCAGGGTGGCGCCTATGCCGAGCACCGGATCGACGCGGTGACGTTCGACGGTCGCGTGGTCGACATCGGCGGTGCCGCGTTTACGATCCGGCTCGAACCGGGCTGCGGCGCGCGGCTGACGCTGGTGATGCGCCGCTATGCGAACCGTCCGACTCTCGCCTGCCCCTGGTCTCGCTGACGGGAGCGTGCCCCCCGCGCGGCATCGGAGGCCTACCCTCCCGGCTTGATATAGGGCGCGGTCGCGAACAGCAGGCGTTCCTCGCGGCGCGGATCGTCGTCCATCCGCACTTGCCGGTCGAAGATCATCGTCGACCGGCGCGCCAAATCATAATGTCGCCAGACCGGTACGCTAATGCAGTTCGGATCGCCGGTTCGCGCCAGCGCGATGAACGCATCCGCCATCTGTCCGGCAAGCCGCCGCGCGTCGGCACCGTTGCCGGTATGCGCGTCGGGCTGGCCGGTATTGTCGAACACCAGTCCGATATCGAGCGTGTGGAACGCGCCGAGCACGCCGCCCGAATCGGGGGACGGAAAATCGAGCTGGTACATCCAGGTCGGTGCGCCGATCTTCGCGCGCTCCTCTGCCTGGATCAGGTGCCCCGGCCACGACCGGCCTGCGGTCGAGGCTGCCAGCAGGATCTGACCCGGCGTGCGGTCGGGATAGAGCTCGCGATACCGGCCGATGACATAATCGGCTGCGAGATCCTTGGTCATCTCGCGCGGGAGGCGCGCGCGCAGATTGTCCCAGTTCGTATCACCGCGCTTGAGGATGTCGCCGATCCACAGCCCGGTCTCGTCATGCGTATTGCCGACAATTAGGGGAATATGCGCTGCCTCGCGCGGGGCGTCGGGGTAGAAGGGATGGCGCGTCAGGACATGATGGTCGAGTGTCGAGGTGAAGCTGATCTCGCCCTTGCCCTCGATCGGATCGGTCATCGCCATCGCCTCGACCAGTTGCTCGATCGGCAGCGCCTTCAATGCCGTGAAATGGCCGGCGCCTGCCTTATCCATCAGCGCGCGCGCGCGGATCGTCGCGTGGTTCGGCCCCGCGGCGGTGACATGCTGGCCGCTCATCGTCGCGGCGGCGTGGAACAGCGGGCGCGCCTCCGCCATCGCCATTAGCGTCACGATCTTCGCGCCGCCACCCGATTGGCCGAACAGCATCACCCGTCCAGGATCACCGCCGAACGCCGCTATGTTGTCGCGAACCCATTGCAGCGCGAGGATGATGTCGAGATTACCGACATTGCCCGATTCCGCAGGTCCGCCCAGTTGCGCGAGATACGCATAGCCGAGTGCAGCCAACCGGTGGTTCAGCGTGACCGCCACCACGTCGCCGCGCTGCACCAGATTGCCACCGTCATAGAGCGGATCAGACCCCGACCCATGTGCATGCGCGCCGCCGTGGATATAGACCATGACCGGCCGCCGTTCAGTGTCGAGCGCGGGCGTCCAGATGTTGAGGAACAGGCAATCCTCGCTGGCCGGCTCGGTCGCCTTGGTCTGCGGCGAGGCTGCGCCGTAGCGCGTGGCGTCGGCAATATCGGTCCACGGCGTGGGTTGCACCGCGCGCGCAAACCGTCGCGTCCGCGTATTCGCGCCATAGCGCACCCCGCGAAAGACCAGCACGTCGCGGTCGACCGTCCCACGGACCCGCCCGTAGCGCGTCGTCGCCACCGGATCGTCCGATGCGCGCGCCGCAACCAGCGCCGGCGTCGCCGCAATACCCGCGAGCACTGCGCGCCGATCGATCACGCCGCGGTTTCGGCGCACAGCCGCCGCATCGGTTCCAGCGCCGGATTACTGTTGTCGCGCCGCCACGCCATGTGCAGCTCGACGGGTTTTTCGGGCTCGGTCGCAAGTCGGCGGAACTGTACGTCGTTCATGTGCAGCCCCGAAGCGGATTCCGGCACGATCGCCGCAGCCAGTCCTGCATGGACGAGCCCCAGCATCGAATGAATCTGCGTCACGTGCTGGACATAGTGCGGAGACACACCGGCACCGTCGAACAGTCCGATAAGCATCTGGTGGAAATATCCCGCACCCTGCCGCGCATACATGATTAGCGGCAAGCCATCGAAATCGCTGAGTTCCAGCACCGCCTGCGCCTGTCGCGGATCTCCGGCAGGCAGCGCGACGACGAGTGGTTCGACCTGCACGCAGGCGGTGTCGAACTCGTGGCGATCGAGCGGCGGGCGCACGAAGCCGATATCGATCAGCCCGGTCAGCAACGCATCGACCTGATCGGTCGTCACCATCTCGCGCAGTTCGAGGTCGATATTGGGCAGGCTGGCTCTCGCCTGCGCGACGATCTGCGGCACGAGATTATAGCCCGAGACCGCGGTGAATCCGATCGCCACGCGCCCTGCATCGCCCTTCGCCACGCGCCTTGCCGACAGCGCGGCGCTCTCCGAAAGTCGGACGATCCGCCGTGCCTCGATCAGGAACACGCGGCCTGCGGGCGTCAGGCTTACTTGCCGGCTGGTCCGCTCGAGCAAGGTTACGTCGAGGATCCGCTCGAGCAGCTGGATCTGCCGGCTGAGCGGCGACTGTGTCATGTTCAGGCGCTGTGCCGCGCGCCCGAAATGAAGTTCCTCGGCGGCGGCGACGAAACAGCGAAGCTGGCTCAATTCGAACATCATCGCCGCACTATCCGTTGATTTTCGCTAGCTGTCACGCCGCCTTGGCAAGAGCGGCGGGGGCGACCTTCTCGATTAGCACGCGGAGCCGCTCGTCCTCGGCCGTCGACAGATCGGTCAGTGGCGAGCGTACCGGCCCGGCATCGCGCCCGACAACGCGCATGCCCGCCTTGACGATTGACACCGCATAGCCGCGACCCTGGTTGCGCAGCGTGATGTAGGGCAGCACGAAATCGCGCAGCTGGTTCAGCACCTCGACCCGGTCGTCGGCACGCACCGCCTTGTAGAAGGCCAGCGCCCATTCCGGCAGGAAGTTGAAGATCGCCGACGAATAGGTTGTGACGCCCATCGTCAGATACGGGGTCGCGAACGTCTCGGCGGTCGGCAGGCCACCGATATAGGTCAGCCGGTCGCCCATCCGCGCATAGACGCGCGTCATCAGTTCGATGTCACCGACGCCATCCTTGAAGCCGACAAGGTTGGGATTGCGGTCGCACAACCCGGCCAGCGTATCGTCGTCGAGGATCGCGTTGTCGCGGTTATAGACGATCACGCCCAGTCCGGTCGCCTTGCAGACCGCGTCGACATGCGCGGCCAGTCCCTCCTGCTTCGATCCGACCAGATAGGGGGGCAGCAATAGCAGGCCATCGGCGCCAGCTTTCTCGGCGTCGCGCGCGATCCCGGTCGCGATCGCGGTGCCGTAACCACAGCCCGAGATCACCGGTAGCCGGCCGCCGGCCTCGGCCACCGCAGCGCCGACGACCTGAGCTACTTCTGTTGGCGTCAGCGAGAAGAATTCGCCCGTGCCGCCTGCCGCGAACAGGCCGGACAGCTCATGCTCGAGCATCCAGGCGCAATGCTTGCGGTAATCGTCCTCGACGAAGACGCCGCACGCATCGAAATGCGTGACGGGAAACGACAGCAATCCGCCGCCAAGGCGCTGCGCCATCTCGGTCGGGCTCATGGTCGTCATAATGTGCATCCCCTCGATCGTCTGGTCCGCTTTCGTGTCGCGTCCATTTCGAGCATCTTGGTAGGTTGCATGAAGGAGCAGGTCCAAACCAAAGGCGCGCTCGATCGATGCGCCCAATAGCTCAATCTCGATAAAGCGTGATCGTTTCTGTCGGTGCCGCGCCGGGAAACAGGTGAATTCGCTCGCACTAGCGAAACTGGCGCACGGCTGACATTGAGATCGGACGACCACTCAAGAATTTCTGGGTAATCGACTTCCCCAGGATATGTCATTCCACGATTGCAGTGCCTGCCTGCCTCCCATTTATGCCGTACAGACAGCTGGGTTAGCCGCCGCGAGCCGTTGGCCGAACACGTGAACGAATGGCCGAAGTTGGGAGGCGGGGAAGGGCGCTCGAATGTCGCTTCTTGGGTCAGGTTAGACTGGCAATTACAAAGGGGACGGCATCGGAGCGCAGAGTTCGCTAGACTAAACGACGAGTTCCAGGATGCCATCGTGCGGAAGGAGTGGATCGTGACGTGGTACAATTCGCGGAGCAAGCCCTGACATCTCTTCCGTGTGAACCTCAAAGCGAATGAGCCGCGCCCAGCCGAAAGCGGTAGTGAGGGCGGTATCGGCAACATCGCGGCCTACTGCCATTAAGATTCGGCCGGTGCGCGGGATGCGATGCCGTGCGTCGTATGCGTGCCACGAATTACCAAGATACACCTCGAACCAGGCATGGAAATCCATCGCGACGTCAACGGGCGGCACGCCGATGTCGCCGAGGTAGCCGCTGCAATAGCGCGCCGGGATATTCATGCAGCGGCATAGTGCGACTGCAAGATGGGCGAAATCGCGGCAGACGCCAACCCGTTCCTCAAAAGCCTCGTAAGCGGTCCGTGTAGCGCGAGCGTAGCAGTACCCGTAGGTGATATGCTGATGCACGAAGTCTACGATCGCGTGGACGCGCGGCGCTCCGGGTGCGGTTCCGCCGAACAGGCGCCAAGCCTCGACTGTCAAACAGTCGGTGTCGCAGTAGCGACTGCCCAATAGATAGGTCAGTACCTCGGCCGGGAGTTCCTCAACCGGTTGTTGGTCAGCGGGATACTGGGGATCGGGTTTGCCGCTATCCTCAATGACGAAGTCGCAGGACATCGTCGTCATGCCGGTTGGCAGCATCAGGCGGGTGCAGATATTGCCGAACGCATCACGATAGTCTTCCCGATCGGTCGCAGCGCCGATGGACATTTCGTAAGGCGATCGCAAATCTGCCAGTCGCGACGGGTGGAGATTGAGCATGGCGATAATCGGCGTCGGGGCATTGCACTCGAAGGTCAGGGTATAGCCAGCGTGGATGAGCATAGTGCCTCGTCGAGAAAGTACCCGCGATGAACCGGACCGGCCGCCGATGATGTTTACCATAAACCAGCGGCGGGCTTAGTGGTTGCCTGTCCTTGCGTAATGAGCCCGTCTTGGGCACCTTACTTTGCCCCCGCTTGCGCGATGTCGCCCGACGGCTGCGCTAGCAGCGGCCAGGGCAGGATGCCTTGGTCGGCGATATCGGACAGGATCGCGGCGGCAGATGATGGCGTACGATGGGCACGGTCCGCTTCCTGCGAAAATGCAGCGATGCGGGCATCGAGCAACAGCTTGCCCGTGACGTAGCTGGTACCGTAGCCAGGCTGGCGCAGGTAAAGAAGCTGTTCGAAGCCGACGAGCACATTGTCGGGATCGGACCAGCCGCGCGGCGTCCATGCGGCATGAAAGCGGCCAGCCGCCGCCAGATCGATTGTGTTCGCTTGAACGTGCAGCGAAGCGAGCCCGCGCGCGGCGCGGTTGGCGAGCATGATCCAGACAAGCTCGCGACCGCGCGGGCTATCGTCGTACAGGCCGGCCTGCATCGTCAGTTCCTCAAACGCGGTGGCAAACCCTTCAGAACGCGCGGCGAAGATGTTGAACAGCGGTGCCGTCCGCCTAATCGGGTCCGGGTGCGGCTCCTGCCTGATCCGCGCCAGTTCGACCCAATGGATGTCGTGCGCATAGAGCGGACGCGGATCGAGCGCGGTGACGTGGTGGAAGAAGTTACGCGTTGCAGGCGGGATATAATCGACCGTCTGTGCGGTCAGCGCCGCGCGGTAAAAGGTGCGATCGGGCACGAAGCCAACGCCAATGATGAAATCGGTGAAGTTTTTCATCCGCTTGGCCGCAAAGCTGCGATAGGCGGCAGGGTCGGTGATCGCGGTCGCAGGGGGGAGGGAACGGTTGCGCACCTGTTCCATCGCCAGTCCAGCCCAGGCGCGATCGAGTTCGCGCTGTAGCAGCACGACCTGCTCGTCCCAGTCATACGGCACGAGCTGGACGTGCTTCATATACCAGTCGTAGTTAGCCTTGCCGACGCCCGACGGGCCGGTCTTGGTCGGCGCCTGCAAGGCGACCCAGCGCGCGAAATCGCGAGTTGCGGCTTCAGCGGCGAGGGCGGCGGCGCGTACTGGCGCGCCGGCACCGGCCAGCGTGCCCCGCTTCGGCCCGTCGATTGTCCGCATCGTCAGCGTGCCGGCGGCCAGTGCCGCAAGCACGTCGGCCTGTTCGTCCAGCGCGCGACCGGCGTAGCGCCACAGGTCTGCGGCATTGCCGTGTGCTAATGTAGCCCGAGCACGCGCCAACAACACGGGCACCCCCGACAGCCGCTTCGCCAGATCACTGGCACCGCCCGGGGACAGCGGATAGCGGTAGCGGAACAGGTCGATCGTATCAGCGGATGGTCCTTCATGCGCCGGGACGTCGCTTTCCTCACCGAAAACCGTGGCGTAATAGCTCGGATCGCGCGCCCAAGGCTGGCGCACCCGCAGATCGAAATCCAGACCGTTCATCTCGGCTTCGATCAGGGCAGCATCGGCGATGGCTGCCGGGCGCCAGCCCGCGCGATCAAAGGCGGCGAGGCGATGCTTCAACTGCCGGAGCTTCGTGGCCTGCCCGGCGAGCGCGGTCGGGCCGAAGTCGGCCACGCCATCCAGTCGCGGCGGTGCAGCTGCGGCGCGCCACTCGTCGAACAGGCGAACGAGTGGGGCGGGCGGGGGTGCGCGATCGGGCGCGGCGGCGGCGGGTGCCGTCGCCATGCCGGCAAGACATCCCAGGCCGATGATCCAGGTCCATAGCCGCATTTTGCGTTGCCCTTCTTTCACATTGTGAAGCCCGGCAGTCCGTTTGACGGCCGCGCCATCATTGCCGATCACTGTCTAGATGCGCGACCGAGGATCCGATCCGAAGCAGATCTAGAAGTAACAGTCGCTGCCGTTCTGCAGATATTGCCTGCTTTAAAATGTTGCATTTTGAGCAAGCGTCGTTGCGATGATGTCGGTGCACGATATCCAAGGAAAGGCGCCGATTGCGCCAACTGTTGTCCTTGAACTAATGCCGGACGAATGAAGGTCGTTCGTACTTCGAGGAAGGCGCGACGTCCTCCCTCGAAGTTCGGTCAGGCTATCCAAGCTCACCTGAGCAATCGGATGGCCGTATCACATCCGGTAAGAGAGGCGCAGGTAACCGAACTGCCCCGGGACATCATAGGTCGTGGGATCGTAGTTCGGACCGGTGCAGGTGGTGCACGCCGGGGGATCCTGGTTGAACACGTTGCGCACGCCTGCCGTGAAATCGAACTTCCTGTCCAGGAAGGCGGGCGAGAGGGTCAGCTGCACGTCACCGTAAAAGGTGTTGTCCAGCCGGGCGCCCGTGTTCTCCCGGACATGGTTGATGTAACGGCCGGTGAACGACGCCTCGATATCGGCGATGCTCCAGGTGACGACGCCGGTCCCCTTGAACTTGGGGTAGGACTGGTCCGGAGAACCGCGGGTGGTGCCGCGATAGCTGATTGCGCTGAACCCGGTCGAGGTTGGCGTCGTCTCGCTGTATTTCATGAGGTGGTTACCGTTCAGAGACAGGCCGAAGATGCCCGCGCCGGTCTGAGGCGAACGATAGTTGAGCGTCAGGTCGATGCCGCGCGTGCGGATCTGCCCGATATTCTGCAACAGGCCGACGATGCTCGATATGCGGCCGCTGCTGCTGCGCACCACGTTCGAGCAGCTCAGCGCGTCGCCCGCCTCGGAGCACCGTGCCAACGTAACCTGCGGGTTGGTCGAGGCGATAGCGCCCGACACCTTGATGTCGTAATAATTGGCTTCCAGAGCGAACTGGCTGGCAAGGCCGCTTTCGCGCATGAACGCCGGGCTGAGCACGCCGCCGAACAGCCACGTCTTCGAGGTTTCCGGTGCGAGCGCCCTGTTGCCGCCCGTCGTCACGCCGAGCTGACCGGTCGGTTCCTGATAGCTGCCGTTCGTGGGAACGCCGTTAGCCGCGCAGTTGGTCCGCACCGTGGCGGACGCCTGATAGCGGGATCCGGGGATGTTGCTGCACGGATCGGGGATGCCGATATCGGACCGCGACTGCGCGCCGAACAACTCGCCGATGCTGGGCGCACGAAATCCCGTGGCATAGGAGGCACGCAGCAGCAGATCCGGGATCGGCTTCCACAGACCCGTACCGGTGTAGGTGGTGTTACTTCCGCTGATCGAATAGTTCACATGGCGAACCGCGCCCGAGGCTTCCAGCGAACTGAAGAACGGCACGTCCTTCAGCAGCGGAACGCGGATTTCACCGTAGAACTCGTCGGAATTGAACGCGCCGCTGGCCGCCTGAGCGGGAATGTCAGCGCCAAAACCGGCCTGGATCAACGCGTCGGGGGTGAACGATCCCTTTTGGTAGCGATGTTCGTAGCCGACCGCGACCCCGATCGGACCGGCTGGGAGGTCGAACAGTTCACCCGTGAGGTTGGCGGTGTAATCGCGTAATTCCTGGTTGCTCTTGGCGCGCTCAGTGAAGCCAACAAAGGCCAGCATCTGCGGTGTGATTGAACCGGCACCGCCGAAGATGTTGAACGGCACGCACTCGCCGGTGCATTGCGAAAGCGGGCCCAGCGCCTGCGCGAGGCGCTGAGTATTTATGTTGCCCGTGAACACCTGCTTAGCGTCATTGAAGCCCTGAACCGCGTTCACGTCCCAGTAGAACGTCTTCCCGCCTACCTGGAACTTGCCGTCCAGCGTTGCAGTCACTGACATCGTATCGACGCTCTGATTGTAGGTGCGCTGGCCTGCCTCGACGAGGCGGCGTCCGACCAAGGCATAGTTCGCTGGGGGCTGCCCGGCACCACCAGCTGACAACGTAACGCCAAACGGGTTGAAGGGATTGGTCACGTCGATCGAGATCCGGTCGGTGAGCGTGCCTGTTCCCGCATCGGGCCCAACGTTAAGAGGCAGGAAGGCGGCTTGGTTTTGCGAGTTGCGGTGATTGTACACCGTCTTGACCCGCAGATTGATACCGGAGCCGAGTTCGCCTTTAAAGCTGACGAAAGCACCGTAGCGTTCGGACGGTGTCAGGAAATAGTTGAACGGCGAGAAGTTGAACCGGTCCGAGGCGGTGAAAGCGCGGAAATCGCCGCCCACGAGCGTTGGATCGTAAACACCTCGACTGGTCAGGCCGTTCTGGCGAACCGTGAGCGTGCCGCCCTGCGGACGGACGGCGTTGCCGGGGTTAAAGACGATGCGACCGCCCAGAGCCGCGCCCGAGCAACCGCCGCGAGGATCGAGGCAGGTTGTCTGCCCCGGGTTGGGGAATTGCGAACCGGCTCGATCACTCGTGCGGACGCTGCCTTCCTTCACATAGCTGCCGCCGAAGACGAGCGACGTCTTGGGCCCCTTCACGCCGTAGCTGATGTCGCCGTTATACGAATGCCCATCCCCTGCGCGATACGTACCGAACTGGCCGGACATGCGCAGTCCCTGCTGGTTGGCCTTGGTGATAATATTGACGACGCCGGCAATGGCATCCGAACCGTACAGCGGCGACTGGCCCGATTGCAGCACCTCGATCCGCTCGATCGAACTGTTGGGAATGGTGTTCAGATCGACAGTGCCGGGAATGCCGCTTGCCGACGCACCGTTGACGTAACGAAGCCCGTCGACCAGCACGAGTGTCCGCTTGGCAAGCAGGTACCGCAGATCGATCTCGGCCGAGCCGGCGCCGACACCGCCGCCATCCTGCGGGTTGCCGATATTACCCGAATTGTTCGCCTTCGTGTTCAACCCACCCGCAGCGCTGGGGAGCCGCTGGAGGATGTCCGCCACCGAGGTCAGGCCGGTCTGTGCGAGCGCGGCGGAATCGAGCGTGACGACCGGGGAGCGCTGTTCGAGAGGACTCTGACGGATGCGCGAGCCGGTGACGATGATGTCGTCGGGTGTGTCTGCCGCCTCGTTATTTGAAGCGCTTGCAGCTGCCGCGGGTCCCACGTCCACCGCCTGCGCGTGTGCGCCCGCCGCGGCAAGAAGCATAGCAGGCAGGCATATGCCCGAGCGCAGCGTGGTCAGGTTCATCATTGTTAGGCCCCCTTATTATTCTACGGAGGTCTCCCGGAAAATTTGCTGCGGCGCAATAGACTGTCATTTTGCAAGAGCTGGTCTATTGCGAAGTTTCAATGACCGTTGCAAATCTGCAACATCATGTGGATCTGGTGTCGAAGTGGCTAGCGCGGGAGTTGGCGTCAAATTGTGCGCCTTTGATCGAAGAAGCGGAGTGTCGGCGGAACGTTGCCGGTCACCAGACCTCGGCAAGTCGAGCTCATGTGCCTGAGTTTCCCATGCCAACATGGGGGCGGATTAAAAAAGCGGCCGATCGCTGTGATTCCAAACGATGTCCAAGGCGCCGATTGTTTGCTCGGACAGGCGACGCCACAAACATGAATGAACGTCGGAACTTGGGGAGGGGGTGAGGCACCCTGAGCGTCCATTTCTGGGTCGTCAATATGGGTCAGCCCCGCCGGACTGCTGGCGTCGGCTCCCGACCAACATACGCCGTTCGTTGGGAGGTGCGGGAACATCGGCTTGTGCCAAGATCCGCCGTTAGGCGGACATCACCCTTCCGGGCTGCAACGCACACTAATTTCAGTCGTTCGCCGCCGACATTCTCAATCCTGAGAACTGCCGATCGTTGATGTCGCCACCACGCGGACAATGGTTGTCACAGTACCGGCAAAAAACTGACCTAGCGAGCGCGGGCGTGATCACCCGCGCTCATCTCACCTCAGACAGGCTTGGCGCCAGCCGTGCCGCATTTCGCAAACTTGCCATTCGCGCTCTTGCAACGGGCCGGCTTGGCCGGTGCTTTGGGCGGGCATTTCGTGAAGCGTCCCTTGGCGTCTTTGCACGGTGCGGCGAATGCAGGCGCCCCACCGGCAATTAACGACAAAGACGCGGCAGCGACGAGCAGGGTACGCATGTGGCCAATCTCCAAGCCCTTGATGGGCAAGGCGATGCTATGCCGACCGCGGTATCGGTCAACTAACAAAGCCTTCATCACATTCGCGGATCTTTCTGCCGGTTGTGCGTTGGTCATCAACAACACTGAGAGGTTGCCATGACTGACGAGAGCACGCCGAAGCCTAACGAAAATGTCCGGGTAAAATCCAAGGACGCAAACCCAGCCGACGACGGTTTCGGTAAAGGTGATGGTTACTCGGGCGACGAGTACGATAGCATGGACCATGCCGCAGAGCGTCACCTACAGAACCGGGACCGGGCGCCTGGTGCCGAGTCGGTCGAAAGGGATGACGGCAGGGATATTCCTCGCGAGGCTGGTAAGCGAGCATATATCGACAACAAAACGGGTGAAGTTCACGGCAGTGGGGCCAGCGCAGGTGGCGGTAATCCGGGTGAGGACATTGACCTCGACACGTCGCGAAGCGGGCCTGAGGAATAGCTATCCGACAGTAGCTTAGGGACTAGCGACGGCAGCGCTCAGCGCTCCGTCGCGCAATTTTGCCGTTAGGCATTATCAAAGATCTCGACCCGCCGAAACGGGTCGAGGTTATTCTTTACATGGACGCCAGCATCTCAATATGATGCTGAACGGTTGGCGCGATGGTCGACGCGACCTGCTTTAGCGCGGGAGCCGAACCGGAAGTGGCAAAACCCTGGTGAAGGGCGAGTGCCTGCTGGTGAGCAGTCTTCTGCTGCTTGATATAAAGTGCATCACGGGCTGGTCCCTTGGACGCCTTGAGCACAGCAATATTCTTGCGGCCCATCGCCTCGAGCATCGGGGGCTTTGGCGTCAGGCCGGACTGCGTAGCTGCGGCCTTCACATCAGCAGTGCTCTTGTTGTGGTCGCTTACCATCATCGTGGCGAACTGCTCAAGCTCGGCGATCTTCGTAGTGGCCATTACGAGATTGCTCGATTGGATCTCATATTTGTCCGACGCGCCAGCTTTCATGACATAGGTAGCAGGGGACGGCACGCTTTGTGCCGCTACCAGTGTGGGGGTAGCGATCAGCGCTGCCGTGAGAATAAGCCGCTTCATAATCTTCTCCTACGCCTTGTATTTGCGTAAGTTGATAAGGGATCAGTCGATCATAGTGTTCCCTTATCGATCGACATCCCGTCCCTCTCTTAATCTTGATTTATACGATTCGAGGGTTCACGCCGATCACGTGACCGATCAGGCCGCTGGGGGTGCCGCGGATCTGAATAATTCTTGCGAATGATGGCATGTTAGAACTGTGGTCTATCTTCCATTTTCTAGCTCAAAACGTCAAAAATTTGCCGTCGGCAGAACGGCTACGTACGCTTGCGACTAAGTAGGATTCGTCAGGCCTATCATATGTGACTACGACTGGGTTGGGGGATCACATATGATCGACGAACTGGCTGCGGATGCTGCGCGCTTTGGCGACGATGACGAAATACGTCGCATTCTCGAGGAAGTGGCGGCACTCACGAGAATGGGATTTGTCGCGGTCGCGCGCGTAACGGAGGCGCGTTGGATTGCGTGCCAGGTTCTCGACCAGATCGACTTCGGTATGTCGCCGGGAGATGAGTTGCGCATCTCGACGACGATCTGCAACGACATCCGCGAGTCCGGCAATGCGGTAGTGATCGACGACGTCTCCGCCCATCCGCGTTGGAACAGCCACCCGGCGCCCGCGCTCTATGGCTTCAAGAGCTATGTGTCGCTGCCGATCATCCTTTCGGACGGCACGTTTTTTGGAACGCTGTGCGCGATCGATCCCCATCCGCGCAAGCTGGCGCGGGCGGACATGGTACCGACGCTCAAGCAATTCGCGGACCGCGTCGCGAGCATAGTGTCGCAGTGCCCTGCAATTCAGCCCCAAACGCCACGGACCATATCTACGTGAGAATGGGATCGTTTATTAACGCACCGCCGGACGCGGAGCGGGACGATGCACGATAAGCTGCATGCTGATCCACGGCAGCACATCTCATGTGAAAAGTAGCAACTTTACCTCCCTGTGCCCGTTTGCGAGCCCAGAGGAACATCACGATGGCACGATACTTCTTCAATACGGCTGACAACCGGCATGTGAACCGCCCCGGGTTTGTCGGAGGCTCCAACTCCTGAGAAGGTGGAGCCATGACGAGCAAGACGACGAACAAGTTTGCGCCCGAGGTTCGCGAGCGAGCGGTGCGGATGGTTTTTGATCACGAGCGGGATCACCCGTCCAGGTGGGCGACCGTGGTATCGATTGCCGAGAAGATCGGCTGCGTTCCGCAGACCTTACATGAGTGGGTGAAGAAGGCCGAGGTCGACAGCGGCAAGCGCGGCGGTGTTCCAACCGAGGTGGCCGACAAGGTAAAGGCTTTGGAGCGCGAGGTCCGTGAACTACGGCAAGCCAACGAGATCCTGCGCAAGGCATCGGCATATTTCGCGCAGGCGGAGCTCGACCGCCCGTTCCGGAGATGATCGCTTTCATTGACGATCACCGCGATGCCTATGGGGTCGAGCCGATCTGCCGTGTCCTGCCGATCGCCCCATCCACCTATTACGAGCACGTCGCGCAGCGACAGGATCCATCGCGTCTGTCGGCACGGGCGCGTGAGGATCTGATCCTCAAGCCCGAGATTGCTCGCGTGTTCGCGGAGAACTTCGCGGTCTATGGCGTGCGGAAGGTATGGCGGCAGATGATGCGGGAGGGCTTTGTGATCGCCCGTTGCACCGTCGAACGGCTGATGCATGAGATGGGCTTGGCAGGTGTGATCCGGGGCAAGCCGGTGCGTACGACCATCAGCGACAAGGCGGCACCATGCCCGCGCGATCACGTCAATCGCCAGTTCTTTGCGCCAGCGCCGAACAGGCTTTGGGTGTCGGACTTCACCTATGTCGCGACCTGGGCAGGGTTCGTCTGCGTCGCCTTCGTCATCGATACCTACGCCAGACGGATCGTAGGCTGGCGCGCCAGCAGGACGGCGCACGCCAGCTTCGTCCTCGATGCGCTCGAACAGGCGCTCCACGATCGCCGACCGACCCATCGGGGCGGCCTGATCCATCATAGCGACCGTGGGTCGCAATATGTGTCTATCAAGTACACCGAGCGCCTCGCCGAGGCCGGCATCGAGCCGTCGGTCGGCAGTGTCGGCGACAGCTACGACAACGCTTTGGCCGAGACGATCAACGGACTCTACAAAGCCGAGGTGATCCACCAACGCGGACCCTGGCGCAGCTTCGAAGCTGTCGAGTACGCCACGCTCGAATGGGTTGACTGGTTCAACCATCGTCGGCTGCTGGAGCCCATCGGCAACATCCCGCCCGCCGAAGCCGAAGATCAATATTATGCTGCCGCGGACAATATCGATATGGCAGCATGACTCACAACCCAAGGCCTCCGGCAGACCCGGGGCGGTTCAGTAGCTGTTCGGCCCGCCGGTCTTTGCGATGAACGTCGCCAGCTCCTTGCCGTCGGCATCTCTTTGAATGCTCACCTCCCCCACAATCAGCCCGTCTTCTAGCCTGGCCCCGTTCTTGCCGCCGCTCATGAAGTAAATCTCGGCGGCGTTTGGCCACGTCACCCCAAGGCCTTCAGCGGGCGAGCCGTCCGGCAACTAACTGCCCGGTGAGGGCCGAACCGGCAGTTTGATGTCAGGGCATCGTCCAAATAAATCGTACATTTCTGCTTGGGCATCGAGCAGTTCGGCACAATAAATTGCCCATCGGCGATACTCGTCCGAAATGGCTCGCGATGCTATCTCGCGATAGTAATTGGTCTGCTCGTGATACAGCTGTCCCGACATCGCCCCGTGCTCCGGAAGGTAGCGAAATTATACTCAGCCAAAACGAATTAACCATGATCTATTTTGGTTGTAAATTAGATTTTCCGGAAGATTCTTACAATCACGTGATTTAGGTAGCTGACTCAGAGCGCTAACGGCTTCGGACGTGACGCCGCGAAGTCAGTAGCGAGCCCGAGCGAACGTCAGTTAGGAAATTTCAAAGTAAGTCGTAGATCTAACGTCGTTCCGGACGAATCGATGAAGCGATCGCATCCGCTATCAGGGCTTGATGATTCGTATCGAACAGTCTTGTTGCGTCAATCCGACTGGTGACATAGCCAGTCTCTACCAGAATTGACGGAACCCCGGGCGCCTTGAGTAACGCGAAGTTTGCCGTCTTGATTGCCCTCGGGTTTGCATCACCCCGACCAAGCGCCGCTCTAATTTTTACGGCCAGCTGAACCGCAAAGTTCATCGACCCCCGCTGGCTCAAGTTGGCCAGGATAAAAGCAGTGTCGTCGTCGTGATCTACGGAGCGAGCCGAACGCATCAAGCGGCTGACGACGATAGCTTCGCCTGCGTCGTTCAAGACGTACACGGATGGACCGCTCGCAGAACTAGGACCGCTGTCGGCGTGAACAGAGATAACAAGATCTGGCGTACAGGACCCGATGATCTGCCGCCGCTGTCCCAGCGTAAGGTTGCGGTCCGTAGCCCTGGTCATGACCACTGACAAACCCTTCCGAAGGGCGAGCTTTTTCGAAAGGGCGGCGGCAATTGCAAGGGTTACCTGCTTTTCGTATTTGCCGGGTATAATTGCAGAAGCGCCAACGTCCCTGCCGCCGTGTCCAGCGTCGACGACGACCGTAAAGTCGGATGCGCGGCGCGGTGTTGTGCACTGGCCAACTGATATTGCCAAAGCAGCTAGAACGATCATCGTTTAACGGATACCCTGCGGCGACGCTTAATCATACCACAGTCTCTGTCAAAAGCGGGACGTTGGCAGCTTGACTTGAACCGACTCGGCGTCGAGATTCATGTCGAACACCTTGGGGAGTCTCTGAGTGGTAGATGATGATGGGTCATTCGAGATTGAACTCGTCTCCGACGGCATTCCAGGCATAGTGCGACCGACCACAATGGTGGTCAAAGGCCATCTAACTCCTGCGGCGCTGACCTACTATCGAAGCTTGGAGCGGAAAGTCTCCCCGGCAAAACTTGCCGTCAAATTCAAACAGGCGGTAGAGCGCCGCCGGCAGAGAGGCGCTCTACATGGTCCAATTGCCGTAACAACCACTGATCTCCAGCCACTCAGGTCAAGATAGTCGGCGCGTGCTGCTGGACATAGCATTCGCCTATAGGACCAGAGCCAAGTGCGCGTTCGACATCGAGAGCCAATTGTGCAATCAACCCGGAAGCACCGATATGTCCGCTATCGCCGTTTATATCCCCGCAAGAGTGCCGTAAAGCAGGCGATTGCTTTTGCCTTATCGATCGCGGGATAGCGTAGTTGGTTCCTCGGTTTCATCGTGCCGGCCGGGAACCTTCGGGTCGCCTGCGCCGGCATTGCCGCCAGCCCATTGGCTCAACAGCAAGAAGTAACGCGCCCGATCCTTCACGCTGCACTCCGCAAGGTATTTGTTCAGCGCCGTCTGATCAGCGTCGGCACTCATGCCCTCGTACCGCTTGTTTTCAAAACCGCATCAGTCTCGAGCAAATACGGAGTCCGATTTTTCTCGTGCAGTACGCGCGCCAACTCAAGCACCGGTTCCACGTCAATAAAAGGGAGCTCGCGGCTGGTCCCAAACCAGTTGCCCAATAGCGCAACGCCGCGAGAAGAGATATTTCGGGCTAAATTCATGCTGCCTTCTACGTGTGCTTCAGTTAATTATTCCGCAATCTGTTGCGTTACGGACTGCGGGAATGCAGAGTATTCTGGAAAATAGATCGGCCGAATTTTTATGTAACTGTAATCAACTGTGCCTCGGCCAAGACGTGGTTTCCGCCCCGTCGCTGGGCTTTACGGGAAAGTCGGATCGCCGCTTCGGTCGCGTCTTTCGCCGACCGCCCCCGCGTCGCCGCCACGCCGGCCGATAGCGTGACCTGTCCCAGTAGCTCGTTGTTCTCACGTAGCTTCAATTGCCGCGCACCCATGTTGGCACAGGCGAGCTCCAGTTTCGCGATGCCCGTCACGAGGTCGGGATCGTCGATCAGCATCATGAACGAAGCATCGCCCCATCGCCCGACCTGATAGGGTGAACACGCATCCTTTAGTGTCATTGCTGCTGCCTTCAAAACGCGCTCGCTCATTTCAGGGCCATGCAATGGAACGGCACCTAACTGATCGACATCGATGATTGCGATGGAGCAATTGCCGACCGCCGCGATGCTCGCTTCCAATCGCTGCACCATCGACTCGTATCCCGGCAGACCGGTTAGCGGATCGCGGCCCACCTCTTCGTTCACGCCATTCAGCGTGTCGCGTAGCACCTGCGCTTGTTGCAAGGCTGCTGACAGCGAGGTTTCGGCCTCAGCCGTGCGTTCGATCATGAAGATGACGAGCTTGCGGACCTGTTGAGGTTCGGCCGACACCAGGTTCGCTGCCGTCCGCGTCAGGTCTTGGTTCAGCCCGTTGGTGGCTGAGGCAACCTTAGTCAGCAGCGCGAGCAACTGGGTCGTCAGCTGATCGAACATTCCACCAGCGAAGGGCCAATTGCTCTGTGGCGTTAGCGCGCGTACCGCCTCCTGTCGCAACCGTACGCCCCCTTCAATCTCACGATCGACAGCTTCTGAGAATACTCGGTCGACACCCGAAAGGTATTGGTAGGCAAATGCGTAATGTTCCGGACTGTGATCGAGCTTTTGCGCGTCAAGAAATTGAATAGCTCTCTCGCCGATACTATCTTTCTTGGTCAATGCTCGCACTCACGCTGTTCTAGACTGTTTTACGCATTTTTCCTTAAAATAGACTAAATTTTGAGATAATGTTGCCTTCGGAAAAATGGCTGTCCCGCGTTGGTCGGATCGATTAACAGAAGCACGCGACCTTCCGATTTTTCTCCAACCTCGCAAATCCTGGCTTGTCGTAGATATGAGTCCAACTGCGTGGGGCAGCCCAAAAGCCAACCGCGCGCCCTGCGCTGACCTGGTACCGCGCTGTCTATTCGCGTTGAGGTAGAAGTCGACGTTCAAACCCGCTTCCTCGAAGTGGTACTTGCCCACCAGAAGCTGCCGATCGGGCACGAGCACGATTTGGGACGATGCGGGGGCCACAGCCGCCAGTCCAGCCAACGCAGACACACAGATTAAGCGAAGCATGGCCATGACATCCTACCCAAAGCGTCCCACGTAGGACCAAAACGAATAGCCTAGCTAGACCGCCTCCCGTAGGAAACATACTGCTGACCAACGTTATGTAGCTTAAAGAAGGATGGTGCCGCTTACAGGACTCGAACCTGTGACCCCCATTTACGAAGGCTAGTGAGGCACCGGAAATAACTGAGCGTTTACATATGCTTGTGAGCTAATACCCTGTG
Organism: Sphingomonas fucosidasi; assembly: GCF_036663855.1. Lineage (NCBI taxonomy): Bacteria > Pseudomonadati > Pseudomonadota > Alphaproteobacteria > Sphingomonadales > Sphingomonadaceae > Sphingomonas > Sphingomonas fucosidasi. The sequence goes on from NZ_JAXOJR010000004.1 coordinate 213,700, forward strand.
ACGAGGCGGCGGCGCCCATTCGCTTCCCAGTTTGGCATGTGATCGCTGATCGGTGGTTTCCTACTGAAAGCGCGTTGGCTTGGGAAAACCCGAGAACTCGACCTGCGCTATACCTGCGAGCCGCTAATCCGCGCGCAGCACCGGAGCGATCAAGAGGTAGTTGACCACACGACCGCGCCACTGCCCTGTACCGCATCACTCCTCCAACACCCGCTACTTTATAAACGTACGTGATGCATAGGGCAGCGCGACGCGTCATCCTTTTCTTTTAAGCTGGAAAGCTTGTATCATCAATTGCGGGTAGAGAAGGCGCAAGCTTTTGGCCCGCGCCTTCTGCCGATCCTTTAGGCGTCAGATTCGATCGACCGCTCCCGACGAATCTGACATCGAGCCAACAAGACTGTACACGTAATAGGACGCGCCATCGCGCATCACCGTGCCGTCGAACTCCAGCGACCGGACGCCAGCGCCGGCCTCGTTTTCGATTGCGACCGAACCATTCCCGAACGTGAACACGTTGCCGCGACCGGCGGCGATGATGCCGTCGCGGTTGCCGTCCGGTAGTGCGGTCAGACTGACGAGGAAATCGTTGTCCGAAAAATCGGCAATGCGATCACGTCCGCCAGCTCCTGTCGCTTCGTATAGGAACGTGTCAGACCCTGCGCTGCCGATCAGGACGTCGCTACCCTGCCCGCCGACCAGCAGATCTTTGCCCTCGCCGCCGTCCAACGTGTCGTTGCCGGCCAGCCCGAAGATGCGATCGTTGCCGTCCTGCCCTTCGAGCCTATCATTTCCGTTCGTGCCGTTTAGGGTCTCGTTACCGCCGCCAATGGCATCGTTCGCAAACTGCGCCACAGCCCGGTTTGGATCAGTCGCCGATCCGACGTCGCTGTACACGAAATAGGACGTTCCGCCCCGGACGAACACGCCGTCATATTCAAGGGAGCGGACCGTACCGCCCGCCGACGATGCGACAGCCACCGTACCGCCGCTCGCCAGGTCGAACAGCCCATTGCGGCTGGTGGAAATAATACCGTCCCGATTGCCGTCGCGGAAGGCGGTGGTGGTGACCACAAAATCGTCGCTGCCAAAATCAATGATCCGATCAGATCCGCCGGCGCCGTTCGCGTCGTAGAAGAACGTATCAGAGCCTGCGCCGCCACTTAGCGCGTCGCTGCCGAGACCGCCGGTCAGCAGATCGTCGCCCGCTCCCCCCTCGATCACATCGTCTCCGGCGTTGCCCGACAACCGGTCATTGCCGCCGAACCCCTGTAGGAGATCTACACCAGCGGTGCCGTTCAACGTCTCGGCAAAGTTGCGGAAATCGAACTGCGCCAACGCCGGATCGTGATCTGAAAGCGCCGGGTTAACACCGCCTTGGCTATTATAGCCGGTGTTGATGTGGACCACGTCGTAGCTGGCAACGGCGCTAAGCTGCTGGTCGACCAGAACGTGGTCAATCGCTTGGCTGCGTCCGTCGAAGGCGTAAGTGTAGCGCTCTGCCTCGGTCAGTTCAGTGACCGTTAGGTTGTCAAAGCGCGCGCCGCCTTCACGGGCATTTCCGTTCGCGTCGACATAGCCGGTCGCCGCCTCGAGCGGACGATAAAAGTAAAAGTCGTTCCAGTCTCCGCCTGCGATGATGCGGTTGCCCGACGATCCGGACTGTACGGTATCGAGCATGTGCCAGATATCGTCGGCGATCTCGCTGCGCTTCTCCCAGCCTGCGTTCTCCGGCTGGCCTACGTTGATGTTCTGATCGAACTGCCAGAACTGACCCGACCCGCCCTTCGAGGGCAGGTGGTTGGCGGTGACATAGACCGCGTTGCCGTTGAACGTGAATTCGCCCAGCAGCGACTTGCGCGTGTTCGTCCAGTCCGTCGTGTTGATCTGGCCGGCAATCATGCTGTCGTCGAAGGCGATGGCGTCGCCCGCATCGCGAACGCCGTCACCGATGCGGTCGGTAAAAGCGCGACGTTCGGCCAGGCTCGCATCGGCGGTCAGGTTGCCGAGTTGCACGCGGTTAGTATTGTACAGGAAGCCCACGCGGATGTTGCCGCTCTGCTCGCCACCTTCGGCATTGTACACGGGCGCCTCGTCCACCCACTGGTAACGCTCGCCCGTCGCGGCATTGACCGCGTCGATCAGTAGCTCCCAGGTGCGCGACGCATCCGTGCCCGTGGTGGATATGCCATCGCCCGCAGCGGCGCCGTTATTGTCCTGGATTTCCTCGATCGAGAGGATGTCGGGTGCACCGAGATTGTTGGCGATCGCGTCCGCCAGCGCAGCAAAGCGCGCAGTGCCGTCCGTAGGGTCAAGATTCTCGACGTTAAACGTCGCGAAGGTCAGTGCCCGCTCGTCCGCTACGATAGACGTCACCTCCTGAACCGGCGTCGTGTCTTCTACGACCGTCACCGGCTCCGTCACGAACAGCTTGAGATCTGTAAAGTCGAATTCGAGGATGCCGGTGACATCGCCGAGCTTGTCGCCCATCGACACAATATCAATCAGACCGGCGGGAGCCGATGTTGCGAAGTCGGAGAAATCGACTTCGAAGATATCCGGATTGACGTCGCCATCGTGTAGGTAGTTGCCGCCGCTGTGCGTATCGTCCTGGGTGTCATCGGGCGTGTTCGGGGGAGATAACGGGGGATCGCCTGCAACCGTGTAGCCGCCGCGACTGTTGATCTGGTCGGCATCGGCGTGGACGGTCGAATAGGCCTTAAAGTACGGATCGCCGCCGGTGGTCGAAACGAAGCCGTCCGCCGCCACCATGTCGGGCACTGTGATGTGCATGCCCTCGATGGTCTCAAAGAAGTCGAGCGCGTCATTCTCCGGGTCAAAACCGGGCGCGGTGCCGGTATTGAAATAGTTCGGCACTTCATCGGTTAGGATCGAATTCGGGATGGCACGCCCATCCGATCCGTCCAGCACCAGCGTCGGCAACGCCTGATTGCGGGCGTCGACCGTGATCCCCTCGATCCCCATCAACACCGTACGTGGCAGGTTGCCGAAGGCCTGGTATTCCATAATGTGCGCGGTGACGGTGACCAGGTCGCCGGCCCGAAGGTCAGGCGCGACCGACGCGAGCGTGCGTCCGTTGTTGCTATCGTCGCGTGTCATCACGAAGATACCTTCGGAAGTCAGCGCGCTGATGTCCCAGTCGGCTTCCTCCTCCATCAGGTAGAAGCCCTGACGTGCGCCGACGCCGTCGGCCGCGGTGACGACGGCCTGAATGGTGACGGTGATCGTTGACTGGGTGTTGAAGCCGGTCACGCCGTCCGACGCCAGTAGCGCGCTGAAGTGCGCTGAACCCTGAACGTCGTGGATGGCGAAGACGTCGTCAGTCAGGACGGTGCCCTGACCCAACGCGTCCTGCAGCGTCGCTCCGCCCGTTGCATCCGACAGCGACACGAAGAAGGTCTCATTGGCTTCGGGGGTCTCGTCGCCGTTAACCGCGACCCTGATCGTGGCGGTAGTCTGGCCTGCGGCAAATTCGATCACGCCCGATGCTGCATCGAAGTCGGTCCCGACTGTCGCAGTATTGCTGACCGTCTGGTATGCGACCGAGAACGGCGTTTCACCGCCGGTGCGTGTCACGGTGAAGGTGGCGAAAACCTGCCCACTGTCCCCTTCCATAACGCTAGCGTCGCTGATCGACACGGACGGCGGGAGGTCATCGTCGTTGCGGATAATGGCCTGCCCCTGCGCATCGCTGAGCTGCGCGCCGCCGGTCGGGTTTGTCAGGTTGAGGAAAAAGGTCTCATCGCCCTCAGCCAGCGTATCCCCCAGCACGGTGACCGATATGATGGCGCTATCTTGCCCCGCCTCGAACGTCAGCGTGCCCAAAGTGCTCACGTAATCGGCACCGGAGGTAGCGGTGCCGTCGGCGGTCGCGTAATCAACGCTAAACGCGCCTTCGGCACCGTTCCGAACAACGGTGAACTGGACGGTGCTGCTATCGGCATTGCCTTCAGAGAAGCTAATGTTGGTCACCGAAAGCTGCGGAACCGCTGCCAAGAAGCTTTGGCCGGCGTTGATCGCGCCGGGGGTGTCGTCGGAAATCAGCGCGAAGGTGAAGTCGGACGCCTCGTCGCCCGATCCGACGCGGCCGATCGATGAGCCCTCAGCATCACCCATCTCGATCACGCCGACATCGGTACTGGTAAGCCCATCGGCAGGACCACCCACCGCAGTGAAACTGCCTTCGTAGCTTAGGAACTCAACGACGCCATTCGGACCGATCAGCGCAAGGCCGTCCGGTGCGCCATTCTGCAGGCCGGTGGCAGCAACGCTTATCGTGCCGAAGCCGTTCTGCTGATCTGCGATGATTCCCGACAGACCGATCGTGCCGTAGGCCGCTCCGTTATTGCCATTGTACAGAACGATCGAATAGCCCGTCAGATCAAGGCCTGCGACCCCTCCGATCTCGATGAACTCTCCCTCGTCCGCGCTTGCGTCATCATAGTGGAACTCGTTGATCCACGGCTGCGCCGCCACAGCCGCAATATCGTCGTTGCGAACGGTGCCCGTCGCCTCGCCGTCAGCGATGCCGGCACCGGCTCCGTTCGACAGTCTTAAGGCGATCGTCTCGTCCGCTTCGAACTGCGTATCGCCGCTCACGGCGATCCGTACCGTTCGGCTGGTTTCACCATCGGCGAAGGTCAACGTACCCGCTGGCAGGGAGCTCGCCACGTCGGCCGCATCGGCGGTGCCGAACGTCGCGGCATAATCGACCGTGGCTGCGCCGGTGCTGCCGCCGATGCGTTCGACGGTAAAGACCATCTCGGTCACGCCTTCATTCCCCTCGTCCACCAAGACGTCGGCGACACTGAACTGACCGGCTGCGCCAGTCTCGACCGCAAAGCTTGCAGGATAGGCAACGCCGGCCGCGTCGTTGACCGTCCAGTTCGTTTCATCGGCGATCGCCGCTAGAATTTCCGCCCTGGAGCCATTGAGCGGCCCTGAATAGGCGGCATTGTCCTCCGCAAATGCCAGCGCGTCGGTGCCAAAGGTCAAACCCGTCGGCACAGCAGTCGTGTTAGTGTTGGTTGCATCTCCGGCATAGGCCGTGTTGGCATCGGCGAAATCGACCGCGAACAGGAACGTCGGGTTCGCTGCATCGCCGACATAGGCGATGATCGAGTCGCCCGTCGTCGATGGATTGAACGAACCGCTCAGACCCGAGATTGTCACGACCGTACCGATCGCCGTTCCGGCAGGGACAGTGTAGCTGACCGTCCCCTCGCCCGTGCGAAAGCCACCGGCGGCCCGCCACCCGTTGTCCGTGAAGGTGATCGTCTCTCCGGACAGGTCGGCCAGCAGTACGAAGGCAAACGATTTGACATCGGTATCGGCACCATAACCAACGAACGCGATATCACCTGAACTAGCCATGTCCTGCCCTCCTATTTCGCAAACCCCGACCAACTGATGTTTTCCCCCGGCGCATGCGATCGCCGATGGTCGTTCGAGGATGCGAAGCACTAGCCCGCGAACATGACAGTTTCTTTATCTAAAATGTTAAGGATGCCACCAATTTGGCGAGGGTCGGTTTAAGTCGATCTGGCCGCGCGCTCCGCCACGGTCCGGAACATTTGCACAATGCACCAAGCCACCCAGCCTGTTGGCGAGCGTGGCGATCGAGGAATGCTACTTGCGCAGTTTGATCTTCGTGCCGGCTTCGTGCCCTCGCGGTCCGCCGCCTTAATTATCAGGAAGGGTACCGCTTACTGTCTCGGCCTTAAAGTTCTCGATCGAGCTTAACGCGTGTAGGGGCGCACCCCGCAGTGCGCCCCTACCGTGCGGTTAGTGAAAACGTTCCGGGTCAGAAATTGCCGAACGATTCCAGGCCGGCTGACGAACCTTGCAAACTGTAAACGAAATAGTCCCGATTGGTCGCATCGTCGTGGTAAATACCGTCATACTCAAGCGAGCGAATGCCTGCGCCCGTGTCGCTGGTGATCGTCACGACCGTACCACCCGCCAGATCAAGCGCCTTATTGCGACCGAATGTGATCGTGCCGTTTTCGTTGCTATCGAAGATCTGCACGTCCGTCAGTAGGATGTCCTCTGACGAAAAGTCGATTATGCGGTCCCGGCCCGCGCCGTCCGAGGCCCTGAACACGAACACGTCGCCGCCGTTGCCGCCCCGCATCGTGTCGTTACCGGCGCCACCGATCAGGATGTCAGACCCGCCGTTGCCCCTCAGATCGTCGTTCCCGGCGAGTCCGGTCAGCAAATCGGCATTGTCGGCGCCGACCAGCGCGTTCCCACGACTTGTGCCAACGACGGGGTTGAGCTCCAACAGTGCTTGACCACCGGGCGACCCGATCTCCGCGGTATCGCCGGGGGCTGTGTAGGCGCCGTTGACACCAATTGCACTGATCTGCGCCAGCGTGACATTGTCTTGAAACGAGGGGTTTTCGAACGTGGCGTTGTTGACGGACTGTCCGAACGATACTGTCGCACGCAGTCGATTGTTTGCGTCGTACAGGTTGAGCGCGTCGCCGCCAGTGCTGAGGCCGACGCCCGACCCGCCATAGCTGCCGAACTGAAGGTTTTCAGGAGCGAAGCCGCCGAACCAGGTGTCGATGAATGCGCGAGACGCAGTTGCCAGATCGTTCGTCTCCAGGAAGATGACCGACTCGCCTGCTACGACTGATCCAATCCCGTTTAGGGCCACCGCCGCGATCGGTGACTGCGAACTGTCGTCCACCTTCCAGCCGTTGATGTCGATTGCGAAGGAAGCGGTGTTTGTGACCTCGAACCAATCCGCACCGATTGGGCCGTTGCCGCTGGACCATGGGGCGACCTCGGTAATGATAAGCTTGCCGGCACTGCCGGGGGAGCCAATCTCAGCAGGATCGCCGGCGGCGGCAAATGCGCCATTGACGCCGACCTCGCTGAGGGTCGAGGCGACGGGGAGTGGCAGCGCCGTCGCGTTCAGCCCGGCCTTGTTGTCGAAGCTCTGGTAGGGCGATGTGGCATCGGAGGCGCCAAAGGCGATTCCCGCCAGCCGGTTGCCCTGCGCGTCGAAGATGTTGAGTGCGTCTCCACCGGTGCTCAGACCGATGCCGCTGCCGGAATAATAGCCGACCTGCAGCCCCGCAGGCACGTTGCCGCTGAACCATGTGGCGACGAAGGCGGCGGCGGTCTGCGCCGTCCCCTCGACATAGATCACTGATTCGCCAGCGGCGATTTTCGCGACGCCGTTCAGCGCCACAGCATTGGCCGTGCTGTTCGAGTTATCGTCCACCTTCCAGCCGGCGACCGCAACCGCGCTCGTTCCGGCGTTCGTCACCTCGAACCAGTCGGCACCATAAGGTGCACTGCCGCTGGCCCATGGCGCCACTTCGGAGATAAAGACGCTCGCCGGTCCGCCCTCATTGGCAACGTCAGTGACCGCAATCGTAAACGCCGTGCTTACGTCGGGCGTAGCACCGACCGTCGGATCGTCGACGGTCACGATCACAGAATAACTAGCCTTCGTTTCGTAATCGAGTGCGGTGCCCGCTTTGAGATAGAGGCCCGTTGCGTCAACTTCGAAGACCGCGGCATCTGCCCCGGTGACAGCCAGCGCATTTGTGCCCAGTCCGTCGTCGGTAACAATCACGTCGGCGACCTTGATGCGTGACGCCGTGACGGCATTTTCCGCAATCGCCGCGACCGAATTTTGAAGCGCAAGCGCGGTCGGCGCGCTGTTCGTTGCCGTGCTTGGCGCATAGACCCATAGCTGAGCATGGTTGATGTCGCCGCCGCCATTCTCGCTGACAACGTAGATGATGCCGCTACTGTCGACCGTCAGGCCTTCGTGCTGCTGATCGGCAAGGCTGAGAGGATTGCCCGCGTCTGAGGCCAACTGCAACGTACTTAAGACGTTGCCGTTGCGATCAACTTCTACGATCCTGCCCTGCTCCTGGCTAAGTACGAGTAGATGGTCCTGATCGGCCTGACCGACGCCGCCCGGCCGGTTGGACAGCGCGAACACGTCGGCGAAATCGCTCAGGCCGGCTTTGGCGGGATCGAAGAGATCGGCACTGTTTTGGGTTGTTGCCGACCCGTTGCTGGCGATGTTAGTGGCGAAATCGATCGTCGTCTGGAAGATGCCCTCGGGGCTGATCTCCTTTACAAAAATAAAGCCCCCCGTGATCGGATCGTAGGTCAGCCCTTCCAGCCCGATGTTGTTGACGAAAGTGCCGAGGTTGGCGATCTGCGCTTCGGTGCGCTCCAGTGTTCCGCCGGCCTCATAAGTGAATTTGACCGCGTTACGGTCGCGCTCCTCGGTCATCACGAACTGGCCGTCGCCAATATAGGTGATGCCTTCGGGATCGTAAAAGGCGGTGCCCTGCGGACTGCTGCCGGTCGACAACGTCATCGTGCTAATCAACTGGCCGGTCTTGCTGACTTCCGTCACAGATCGGCCACCGTCACCCACGATAAACAGCGTGTCGGTGTCCCAGTTGTAAGCGACGCCCGACGCTTCCTGCCCCAGCAGATTACCGGCCGGCGCGGCAGTACGGGTGGGCTCCGGCAAGTCGTAGCGACCGACGCGAACGTAATTGGACAGGTCCACAAAAATCTCCCCCGGATAGCTCTGACGACCCTAGCCAATGCGACCGAGCCGCAGAATGAGGGTCGCACGGTGAATCAGCAGGCTTTGCACATCTGCCGCGAGCGACCTCAAACTAAGAAGACGTGTTAACCATCGATTGTGACAAACTGCTGACGGCACTGTCAGACCAAATGCACCGATCGTTAGGGGAGGGCGGGTAGGCGGGGCGGATGCCACGTCCCGCCGAACCTTCCAGCCCGTTTCGCTATTTCAACTCGTCGCCGGAGGTGATCCGGCTTGTCGTGATGATGTATGTCCGCTTCCCGCTATCGCTGCGCAACGTCGAAGACCTGCTGTTCGAGCGCGGCATCGATATCACCCATGAGACGGTACGTCTGTGGTGGAACCGGTTCGGTCCGCTGTTTGCCAGTGAGATCCGTCGACAGCGGGTGTCACGGATGCGTGGTTTCTGCCACTGGCAATGGCACCTGGACGAGATGTACGTGAAGATCGGAGGCGAGATGCGCTACCTGTGGCGCGCCGTCGATCACGAGGGCGAAGTGCTCGAGTCTTTCGTCACCACGACCAGGGACAAGGCGGCGGCGCTCACGTTCATGCGGAAAGCCCTGAAGCGGCACGGAAGCCCCGCAGTCATCACGACCGACGGCCTACGATCCTACAAGGCCGCAATGAACGATCTGGGCAACGCCGAGCGGCAGGAGATAGGTCGCTGGGCAAACAACCGGGTCGAGAACTCGCATCTCCCATTCCGACGACGAGAGCGAGCGATGTCGCGGTTCAGACAAATGAAGACCTTGCAAAAGTTCGCCTCTGTCCATGCCGGCTTCCACAACTACTTCAGCCTCGAACGTCACCTCGTCGATCGGACCACCTACAAGAAACGACGCTCCGCCGCCCAGGCGGAGTGGCGGTGCCTCGCGAGCTGAAAACCGAGCCCGCTGCGATAGCTTCGTCAAGTAGAGACGAGTTCGACTTTGTTTGACACCTCCGTGGCAGCGTGATGCCGGCGGCGTGTACCGAGTTTACGAGGCAGATCGGCAGGCAGCCTGACCCAAGCCGCTCGGCACGCTCACCGCCAATAGAAAACCGGGGAACCCTTATGTATTCCCCGGTCTGACTTGCGCAGCCTTAGTTGTAATCTAGGCTACGTATTTAAGCGCGCCTTAGCCGAAAGCCAAATCATTCACGCCGACCGTGGAATTGGCCACGCTGTAAACATAATATGTCGTCCCGTCGTGCTCAATACTCCCGTCGAATTCGAGGCCGGTGATCCGCTTTCCTGACGTGTTGAACATCGAGATTTGACCGCCATCATTCGACGCAATTGCGTCGTCAGGCCCCCCCATTCCGCCGGACAAATTCAGAACGCGATCGCTTCCGAATTTGATCAGTCCGTCGCCATCGATGTCTGCAAGACTAATTGTCGTTACCAATAGGTCCTGAGACCCAAAATTGCTGATTAAATCATTACCGAGATTTAGATCCAACGCTGTGTCGTAGAAGAAGACGTCACTGACGCTGTTCGTGGCATCCCCGAACAGTTTGTCGCTTCCCAAGGTGCCCTCGACGGCTAGGAAAGGACGCACGCCTGCGTCGGCGTAGACGGAAATTCCGGCGCAAGCCTCGCCAAGATATCGAAGTGCGGCGACGCCAGTTATCGTGAGAAGATCGCCGTTTGAAGCTGGGCCATCCAGATTGAGCACGCCGTCCTTGCCGAACCCGATGATGCCATCGCCGTTAGCGTCGATCAACGTGCCCCTGGTGACGAGGACGTCGTCGTTGGCGAAGTTGGCGATGCGGTCTTTTCCCGTGACGGCGGGCAGATCGAAATAGAAGCTGTTATGAAAGCCCGGGCCGGTCAGAACCTGCGCTTCGGACGAAGAGCCGTTTTGAGTGCCGGCGCGCTGAACGGAGGCGCAGTCCGGCAGGGTTGTCCCGCCATCACCGCCAACCGTTAACGTAACCACGGCCGATGAACTGAGTTCGCCGTCCGACGCGGCGTAGGTAAAGCTGTCTGTCCCGGAATATCCGTCCATGGCTTCGTAGGAAAAGCTGCCATCGGAATTGAACGTGACTACACCGTGGCCGGGGCCGCTCGTCAGGCTGGCGGTCAGCGGATCTGAGTCCGGATCGGTATCGTTAAGGAGTACATTTCCCGAGCCCTCCCCGCCGACGAAGTTAAAGCTGTCGTTCACTGCGACGGGGGCAGCATTCGTATCGATATCTGGAATGATGCTGTTGATCACGTCATCGAGGTTGTCGGCGATGCCCATGTAGAAGGTCAGTACGGTGGAGGCGCCGGAGGCGAGCTCGCCGACACCGAAGGTGATGTTCACACCGGTATCGCCCGTTGCTGTGTAGCCTTCCGGTTGCGGATCGTCATAGGCAGCCGCGACGTAGGGATCGTTGTTTTCGAATCCGAAGTTTGAAACGACGGCGCGCGCGTCGGCTGAATAGTAGAAGAACGGCGACGTGCCGCCGGGAACATAGGAGGCGATAAGCGCCCCACCGTCGCCTTGGCGGATCACCTCGTTGTCCGTCGTAAATCCAGGTGCCTGATCCGGATCGACGTTGCGCATATATCGCACGTCGCTCATCGCCGCGCCGGAGGTGTTAACCAAAGTAATATCGACGCGGATGAAGTTATCGCTTGCGGCGACTGAGATCGTCTGGCGGACCTGAAGTCCGTCGGTCGTCGTGCCGACCCACTGGGCTTGGCCGAGCGCAGCTGTCGAATTGTTGCTCGCCTCGCCGGAGATCTGCGTAAGACCTGTGCGTTCCTTGTTCGTGAGCACGACGGTCGCCGCGTCCGTCTTGTACCCGACCGAGAAGCCTTCGACGGGACTGCCGGGCAGGGTTGCGTCCCGAAACGTCGGCTGCTCACCAACGCCGAAACCATCCGTGTCGGCGAACAGGCCAAGTCGAAGAAAACCATTATCGGTGTCTGTGAAGAAGCCGGTCGGGGCGGCCGTGACAGTGCCTAGTGATCCGCTCTGATTTATGCCGACGTTAATATAATTGCCCTGAAGAAAAATCTCGTCACCCACTTGTGCGTCCAAGACTGGCATCGCCCATCTCCTGATCTGGCTGTTTATTGAGGTTTAAAACTGAACAGGCCAAGATCAGCAGAGCGCGTACAAAAGCGACTCGTCAAAGCGAGCTATGCTATTCCTGACGATCGGTAAGATTGACTATCAAGCGGAGCGGGGCATGTCCCATATGGGATATGGTAAAAACTTTATTAAGACGAAGCTCACTTGAATATGGTACAGCCTGCTGCCGGTAGACGTTACGGGGTATTCCGTGCACGAGCAGGATCGATTGCTTGCGCTTTTCAGGCAGGCGGCCTTTGGCCAGGGTGCTTGGGAAAGCGCGCTCGCCTCACTGGCGGAGCTGTCATTTTCGAGAGTCGCGCAGATTGCGGTAGTGGATCAGACAGGAAGTCTGGTGATGAACATCGTCACTGGAGCGTCGGCAAGCGAAAACGCTGCATATATTGAGGCGGGAGGTGCTGATCCGGGCGTGAATTTACGGACGAAAGCCGTTCTTCGAGCTGACGTGGGTTCGGTCATCTCGGAAGCCGATTTTGCCACCTCCGAAATGCTCGCGAGCAACAAGTTCTACAATGATTTCTTTGTACCGATCGATCTTCCGCATTCCTGCATGGTAAAATTGTTTGACTTTGGATCCTACACGGCGGGATTAACTCTTTTGAGGCCGTATAAATATGGAGAATACCGGGCTGACACGAAAGACCTACTGAAGGCTATATCCCCTGTTTTATCGGATCTAGTGTGCTCGGAATTGCACTATACAAAGCGGCATGTGCGAAACGTGGCTCTCATCGCCGATTTATTCGCAAGTCCAAACCTTGCGGTGACCCCGGATTTGCGCGTCGTACACGTTTCGCATGATGCGGAACAGATACTGTCGAGAACAAGCCTGTTGCGGATACAGTGCGGCCGGCTCTGTGCTGCCGATGGTGATGTTCAAACGCAACTCACCCAGCTGGTTCTAGGAACTGCATCCCTGTGTGAAGCAAAGCGCTTGAGCGTCGATCTGAAGCTGCGGAACCACAGTCACACCGAACTACTGGGGGTCCGCGTTTGTGCCTTGCCACGAGAGAGTCTGGGGTCCCTAGCGCGAGCTACCGCGCTCATTGTTCTGCAAGAGGTCACCCGAAGTTTCAATAGACCACTTATCAGGAGCCTGGACGAGTTCGGTGTCGCCTACGGGTGGACGGTAACGGAGTCCGAGGTGGCAGCTTCGATCCTCAATGGGTTTCGTGCCCAGGCGATAGCAGAGCGCCGGGGGACTTCGGTCGGCACGGTGCGCAACCAGATCAAGTCGATACTCGGGAAAACAGGTGTTGAAAGTCAGATCGAACTTGTTTTGCGGCTCAAATCGCAACTGGATGTTGTTGTCACCCGGGATTGAACAGACCATTTCCGGGCGCTAGGTGATCGCCGTCATGATGATTGGTCACAGGACTGCTGCCATCGCGATCCAAGGCCATGCAACTCACTCATCGACGGCCGCATAGCGCGCCCAGTCGGCTGGGAGCAGTATGAGATACGCGAAAGCTGTAGACCGCAAGTAGGCGATGCGACGCAGCGGTTTGCGGCGGCCTGATCTAGCTTCCACGGGCGGATCGTCGCTCGTTACATGGCTCCGGTCAATGGCGGCTTTCTACCCAAGTGCGGACGGTCCGCTTGGCCGACCGAGGCGTCCGCTATCGCCCACAGTCGAACCTGTCGGGAGGCGGTTCGTACTCCGGAACGCGGTCATCCGTTCAGCACAATCGTTGCCGATTTCCCATCTTCGATAAGTTACGAGATGTCGAGGCTTCGTTCACAACAGGACTGGCTTACCGATCTTTGGTACGGGGCGGGGCTGCAATTAGCGCCGTCCGCTTGTCGAAGTAACAGGCAAGGATGGAGCCGACGGAGATCATGAGGAACGGCATAGCGGTATAGTGGTAACGAGTCTGGCCGCTGAAGCCGAAGGCTATGGCAGTGCAGAACACCGGCATCGCCGCGGCGACAAGTAGTGTTGCAGAACTTTCGCGCCGCCAAGCCGAGCGCGCCGAAAGCGCAAATCCGAAAGTACCGGCTACGATGGTGGTAAAGTAGAAAAGCTGGTTTATTGCCTGAGCCACCTTCCATACCGTCGCTAGTTGGGGATGACTTTTCTGTACCGGCCAAAAACCATCTGCATCCGTCAACCAGAGCAACGTGACTTTTCGAAAGCCGAGAAGCGTCCAACGGACAGGGTGCTCCGTGATCCAACGGCGTGCCATCCGCTTAAGCCGAACGTCGATGGCGACCTGTTGTGCAACTCGCTGATCCCAAGGGATGCCGACCTCCGCCCAGAGGGGACTCTTCTCTACTTGGAAATAGCCGCCATCAGCGAGCGAATTGGCTCCGGCCTGCAGCGCGAAGCCGCCGTTGGTCGACACAAGTACTGGTGCGTCGAGACGGGTCATGTTGCGGGCGGTCCAAGGTAGAATTACGAACGCCATGCCGACGATCGCGGCCAGACCGGTGCGTAACGCTTCACGCCAACTAAAGCCTGGAACGGCAATAAGCATGGAGACGAGAACGAACGGTAGAAGCAATAGTATCTGCGGCCGCATCAGCGTTGCCACCCCAAGCAGCAGTCCCGCGGCAACGGACTGCCAGAACCGCCCTCGGGCTTGGGTCAGCAATGCCATGCCAGCCATCACGACCGCAGTCGACGTGGGTTCAGCGGCGGTGTCGGCGGTGTAGAAGATATGGGCAGGGTACAAGGCATAGAGCAGTGCCCCCATGCGGGCAGAGCTCTCACCAAGAGCGAGCGCACGCGCAAACCATAGGATCAGCACAATCGTAGCGGCCTGCGCGAGCAGATTGAACAGTATGGGACCTGTCGTAGACGGGCCGAAAACAGCGCATGCGATGCCGACCAGCGCGGGATAGCCCACCGGCCAGAAGGCCGTAGGTAATCCGGCCTCCTGAAAGCCCATACCCGCCGCGAGTTCCCGACCGCGGTGCAGATACCAGAGTGAATCTGAACCAGGATCAATGGGGAAGAAGACAATGACCGCGATGCGCAAACCTATCGCCAGCAACAGAATGGCTGGCACCGTCAAGTTCGAAGTGCGGAAGATGACCCACGTAGCTCGCCACGATTTAGGTGACTGAGCGGCTTCGTTGAAGGTATACATATCCTCGCTGTTGTCCTCGAATCACGTCAAAAAGGTTGTGTGCTAGCATACCTGAAGGCGCGGTATGGTATCGGCGTTGCCGCCGCGGTCAGTCTGCCAATCTTCATATTCCCTGCGATCATGCTCGTCCCATTTTTACCGGGAATGATAGCTGATCCTTTGCCCTATCCGCATTACGGAGCCTGAGACCTCTCGCTCGACTTAGCAATTATAGGTTTTACCCGGATGGCAAAAGATACGCTGCGCTAACCGCTAACCGCAAAATGAGAGCGTTGTAGGGCTTTAGTCGGGTCTCAAGATTCCATATTTTTCGAGTGAGGCGGCAGCGTCACGCGATGTCGGCTATCGCGATCCGCCTGCCCGGAAGCGGCCGTCCTGGTTTCCTCAGCGTCACGACCTTCGCGAGCGGATAACCAGGCTTCAAAATCTGTCATTTGCAAAGATGAACCAGCGTCCGAAGCTGGGAGGCGAGGGAAGGGGCGTGGCGTAACTTGGGGACCGGTCAGATTAGAGCGTCGTCAACGCGGAGGTAGTATCGCAGATGACTGTCCGTGCTCGCCCCCCGATTGAACGCTGCCGATAGTGAGCGGTCGGGACCGCTCTGGCACGCCACATAGGTACGCACCCCAGCACCGCACGGCGTCGACCTTCGGGGATGTTATCGGCACGGATTGCCTAGAATGATTCGCTTATTCCGCTCGGCATGCTGGCCGCACGGCTCGAACTGCGGCTGCAACTAAATCGTCAATCTGACCCTGAACCGCGCCATCGCGCGTCCAACCGCTCGCGGGGTAAGCCGCTTTAGTGGCAACTAAGGCGACCTTTTACGGGAGGGAACTTTCTAATGATATGGTTGTGTCGTGTTTTGCGCGGCGGTGAGGGGCTTGATCTGATCGGTAAACCGCAGAATCGTCGTCGGGCGCTGTCCGGCCTCAATGGCTAGCAAGACTTCGGTCACGAGCAATTCAGGAAGATTTTCCAACGCCGGATGCCCAGAAAGACGTCCTACGGGGCGTCCGACGGCCGCAGCAGCCACTGCAGACGACAACTCCATGCCCGGAAGGGATATGCTGGCATTCTCACCCGTGATGATGGTCATGCGTCCGTAGCCGTACGGCATCGGCAACAGGACCGTTAGCGATAGGTGACCGTCAACAATACGCACCTCACTAATATCAATCGCATTCGTGTTTGGACCGGCACCCACGAGAGCGAACTGTTCCGGATCTACCTCGTGGTGAAGCAGTATCGCCGCAGAACAAGCACTCATCGTAGTAACCGCTGGGCGATCCGTTGATCGTCGATCCTCAGCCGACACACGCACAGTCACTTGAGCAGGACCGGTTTCATTATTCTCACTCCGCCGCACTGTGTCGATACGGAGGCTATACTGTTGGAATTCTTTAGATTTGGTTGCATTTACGCGGGGACGGGAAGTGCGCAGAACGGATCACGATCGTTAGCAGATTGCACTCGCCTGCTACATCAAATAGTCTTAATAGGAATTTAACCATCAGCGATTGGGCGCGGCCGTACAGGAACATATCAGATCATGGACAAACTTTTAGTAACAACTTTTGCCGAGTCAGGTAAGGTATCAAATTCGGCCGACGAAATGGAAAAGGCTGTTTGGTCCCGAATGGGATTTTTGAACTTTTCGGAACCATTCGTTCATTACTTCGACCTGATGGATAGATATCCAGAATATCAAATTGCCGTCATAGATCGTGATCGTGACTATGTGGTGGCGACCGGCAACCTAATCCCGATGTTTTACGATGATCCTTCCAACTTACCGGACCGTGGCTGGGACTGGGCGCTTCAGTGCGCTGCCGAAACGACCGGCCGCGCACCGAACATGGTGGTGGGGCTCTCCGTCTCCGTACCCGACGCGCATCGTAACCGGGGGTTGGCCCGGATGGTGCTCGGCGCGATGCGCAACCTCGTGGAGAGTAAGGGCCTGGGCTCACCGTACCTTCCGGTGCGGCCGACCATGCTCGAGAGGCATCTCGATATGGATATCGCGGACTACGCGATATTGCGGCGGGAAGATGGTCGGCTCTACGATCCATGGTTGCGGAGTCACGAGCGGGCGGGGGGGCGCATGGTCAGCCTCTGCCGCAAATCCATGATCATTGAGAAGCCGGTCGGTTTTTGGGAGGCGTGGTCGGGCCAGCGTTACGAACGTTCCGGGAATTACCCTATCGCGGGCGGGTTGGCACCCGTTGCGATCGATCTCGAGAGAGGGATGGGCAGCTATGTGGAGCCCAACGTCTGGTATAATTGATCGCAAGCCCTCCGCGGCCCCCATCGCGGTTCGAAAGCTGCGACCATGCAGACGCGATCCGTCTACCGTCATAGACCGGCCAATGTGGACGCGGTGATACCGCACTGCTTTCGAGCATACTGGGTTATGGTGCGGGACGGACGGGGCCTAGAGGCGTCGGGTGAGTGCTAGTCCCGCTGTGCGCGCGAGGATCGGACCCCACAAGGTGGCGGGGGACACCCCGCCGCCGTTGTCGACGCCCGCGTAGCACAGCGAGTTCGTCACGTTGCGGACATAGCCTTCGAGACTCCATCCTGCGTTGCCGGCATACCCCAGTCGCACGTCGCCGCGGGTGCAGACAGGCACGCGCCCAAAGCCCCTGTCGTCGAACGAGCGTCGTGCGCGGCTGGCGTAGGACGTCTCGCCCTGCACGTACAATTCGCCGTTTCGAAACGGCGTATGCACACGTAGGATCGCGCTCCCGGTCAGCGTCGGATTGCCCAGACCACCGCAGTCGGCGAGCGTGCAGCCGCGATCGCCGGTCTTGACCGTACGCGTCCAGGCGCCGCTGAGCGCCAGATCGACATGACGGCCGAACCGCAGCGCAGCCTCCGCCTCGATGCCGGTGCCACGGACCTTGCCGATGTTGATGACCTGCGTACTGCGGAGGACAGGATCGAAGACGTTGGCCTGCAGATCGTCATAGATGTAGCGGAAAGCCGTGATGGCGGCGGTGCCGCGGCCGCCCGGCAGTCGGCCCTTCACGCCCATCTCGACGCTGCGGACCGTTTCCTCACCGTAATCGTCAGGCCCCGTGCCGGCAGGAACGAGGCCGTGGTTATCGAGCGGTCCTGGACCGACGAGGCTGAACGTCCCGAACCCTCCCGCCTTCGTGGCCTTTGTGGCGCTTACGTAGATCGTCCAGTCAGGGTTTGGGGCCCAACGTGCGTAAATGCGCGGCGAGACGCCGTCCCAAGTCTTCGCCGCCCGAACATACCCGTTAGTGTAGTAGGTCGAGAGCCAGACATTTCCCAGCGTGCTCGCGACCTGCGGCACGTCGAGATCGAATCGCTTGTGATCCCACGTGTAGCGAGCACCTGCCCCGATCGTGAGATCCGGGCTCGCCTTCCAATCCACCGCCCCATAGGCCGAAATGCCCCAGTTTGCGGCTTTGGCGCGGTTCACGTCGGTCAGAATGCCGTCCACCCCAGGAACAAAGACTCGGTCGCCGCCATAGATGTCCGCCACCAACTGATCGCAATCCGCATATCCGTAGCCTGGGCCGCAGACGATCTGCTCCGATATGCCGTTGGTGTAGAGGGCCTTCACGCGCTCGCGGTAGGCCGAGAGGCCTGCCGCCCATTGAAGCGGACCTTCGCCCGATGAGACGGCAGTGAACTCCTGACTCATATAATTGCCGTGCTGTCTGACGCCGAACGCATCGATGACTAGGGGGGTGCCGTCATAGTCCTCGACATACCGGTAGCGATGAGCGCGCAGCCCGGTCAGGGAAGCGAGCGCCACTGGGCCTGCATCGTGATCGATCCGTAGAGTCAAAGAGCCGACGCGGCTGTGATCGCGCAGCTTCGATATATCACTGTCGACGTCGCGCCGGCCGCCGCGGATCTCCAGTTGTGGATCCAGTGCGCGTAGCAGGTCGATCACCGCCGTATCATCGACCCTCGCACGGTGCGGCGTGCCGCCCAGATTGCGGTCGTCATATTCGGCCGTCAGCCGCGCCGTGATGCTTTCGCCACGATGAAGCAGAGAGATGCGAGTTGCGGTGACGTCGCGCGATCCCAGTTTCTCCGCATTGGGGAAACTCGCGTTTCGGGACGATCCTTTCTCGGTTTCCCCGTCAACGGCAGCGCGGAGCGCCCAACCATCGCCCAAAGCGAAATTGTAAGCGCCCTGAGCTTCGAAGCGCTCCCTAGTGCCCGCACGAACGGTCACGTAGCCTTCGGTCGCGTTCGGATCGGGCGCCGTGGTAACGATTGCCAGTGCGCCGGAAATCGCGTTGCGACCGAACAAGAAGACCTGCGGTCCCCGTAGCGCCTCCACGCGTTCCAGATCATAAGCTGTCGTAATCGCCGACCCGGTCCGACCTTGGTGAATGCCGTCCCGGAAGATTCCGATCGAGGGGTCCCCGCCAAGCCCGTAGTCGTTCGACACGATGCCGCGAGTGGCAATGCCGTCGACGAAGTTGTTCTCTGCGACGCCAGAGAAACCAGGCGTGTATCGGATTATCGCCTTGGTGTCACTTAGGTCCGCTGCGTCGAAGACCGCGCCGGACATGGAAGTGATCGCCACCGGTACATCGATCTGCCGCTCCGTTCGCCGTTGCGCAGTCACAATGATTTCCCCCGGTTCGTCGGTGTTAATCCTTGACGCGGAAATCTGGGCCGATGAGGTGGTCGAAACCAACCCGATCAACATCGCACCTGCCAATAGTCGCAAGAGCAGGTCTTGAGGAATACGAATAGCTATTTCGCCACGCGCAGCGAGGTTACTGGATCGATGGTAAACCCTTCGGACAGAAGTGCGTTCAATTCTCGTAGATGATCCGTTGCCTTAGCGGCTGAAAACGCTCGTCCGTAGAGCCAACCCTGGAGCTGAAAGCAACCAAGCGCCTCAAGAAACCGCGCCTCGCTGAGATGCTCGACCCCTTCGGCCACGACTTCGATGCCGAGGGCCCGGCCGACGTCGATGACCGCTTTCACCAGGGACGCGGAACGGGGTTGCTGCAGCTTGCCGTCGCAGATGAAGCTGCGATCTATCTTGAGCTTGTCGAACGTGAAGTCCTGGAGATAGCTCAGGCTAGAATAGCCTGTTCCGAAATCATCAAGGCCAATCTTGAAGCCCATGGCCCGAATGGAATCAAAGGTTCGGCCGACATCGGTGGTTAAATTGAGCAGCAGGCCCTCCGTTATTTCGAACATGATGTGTGTCGGATCGGCGCCGCTGATGCGTAGTTCGCGACGTAACGTATCTATCAGGCCGGGGGCGGTGATCTGCAGCGGTGATAGGTTGATCGAGACCCACAGCTCCGGCCATCGCAGCGAGTCCCGGAAGGCCTGCGAGACGATCCAGTTTCCAAGCTCTGGCATCAGTCCCGCTCGCTCGGCAATGGGGATGCATTCTGCGGGCAGCATTGCTCCTGGATCGTCCGCTGGCCAGCGCAGCAACGCTTCCATGCCGCAGACGCGAGCGCCGCGGATATCGACGATGGGCTGGTAGTGGAGTTCGAAGCGCCTGGCTTCGAGCATCTCCTGGATCCGCGTTTCGCGTTCCTTCCGCGTAACGATCTGATCGTGCATGCCGCGGTGATACACGGCGCAACGCGCACGGCCGCCAGCCTTGGCCTCATACAGGCCGATATCAGCGTTGCGTAGCAAGGTGCTGCTCGCGCGACCGTGGCCCGGTGCGATTGCGATGCCGACCGACACGCCGATGCGTGACGACGATCCTGCAAGATCGAAAGGCGCGGCGAACGCGCGCTGTATGCGGTCTCCGAATTCCTCTACCGACAGCCACTTCTCCGCGTGCATCAGGGCGAACTCGTCTCCGCCGAAGCGTGAAACGAGCACGCTGTCGGGAAAACCGTCTCGCAGTCGGATGGCGACGGCTTGGATGAGCAGATCGCCGACCTCGTGACCCCATGTGTCATTGACGGTCTTGAAGTTATCGATGTCGCAAAACGCGATCATGATCGGATGTAAATTGATCACGTCCGGAGCAAGCGATTCTTCGAGACGCTGCAGGAAGAAACGCCGGTTAGGAAGCGAGGACAGCGGATCGAAGTTGGCAAGGAAGCTCGCCTCCCGCTCCTTATCGACGAGCGAGATCGTCATCTTCTGCATTCGGCGGAGCGTTGTGGCCAACAGCAATGCAGCGATGGCGGTGACGACGACGAAGAGCGGCAAGACGTAATGGAGGAGGATCCGACCTGGTCGTCGGGGGACCCATACGAAACGGACGATCGGTCGTCCCTTGTCGTCGGTCAGGATGTAAGTGCCCGCGCTGATAGGTGACGACGTCAAGGGCTCCGCTCGTAGATCGGTGATAAGCAGCGTATCGGCATAGGTTTGAATGTGACGCGTACCGATCTTGACGGCACTGACGATCAGGTATGGCCGGCGGAGCGACACCACACGTTTCGAGACCGGCACGATCGTCATGACCGTCAGGATCACCGCTTCACCGTTCTCGCCAATTATATGCGAGCTCCAACGACCAGGTACATCGCTGCCGACGGAGCCGGCGTACGTCGTGCGATGTGTGTCGATGTTCGCGTCGCGTACGCGGCGACCGTCCTCTTTGCCGCTGCGGATGATCTCAACCAGTTCCGCAAGTTCTCGCTCGTAAGGTTGGAGCGAAGAGGGCGGGAGCTGGCGACTGTCGCCATAGCTGTAGATCGGCTTGTTGTCCGGATCGAGTATCCATACGGCGTCGTGGCCGTTGACCTCGCTAAGATACTCTCCGATTTCGTTGTTCAGCCAGTCGATGTCGATCCGGCGTGCAGCGGTCTTTTCGGCCGCGACGTCCCAGAAAGCGATGCTCTGTATCTCGTTCAGGCCCTCCACCACATCTTGGCTGACGGCATTATCGATGAGCTGCCGCTGGGTGTTCAAGGCGTCGGAATTCATTGATGCCCCGGCGAGTAAGATCGCAAGGATCCCGGCCAGAGCGAGGCCTAACACGGCTATCGCAACCACCGCGATGGGTTTCACGTGAAGATACGTGCTTATGACGGACGAACGCATATTAACCGATGGGCCTTCTCGTCCGCCTTCGCATTCGAAGCTTAGTTCGACAGTGTTTCGACGCCGTTCGAGGACATGGTTATCGAGTAGTTAACAAGCGTGCGGAGCACTACGGAAGATCTGCTGTTACTGGAACTCGCGTTCCCTCAAGCCGCGTGAAGCAGGCCGGCAAAGCGTGGCCCTCGTCACCGCGGCGACATTGTGGACCGCTCAATCGAATCTGAGGTAAAATTCGGCCTTTTGATCAATGGCTCGTAACTTTGGACCGGCGGCATTGTGCCCAGCGCCGACAATCCTGCTCCGTCGGCAGACGATCGACCAAATTTATGTCGAAAATCGAAAGCTGAACAAATGGCAGAACCTGGGTCGCTCTGACCACTAAGCCTCACTTCAGCGGGGAGCGCCAAATCTAGAGCGTGGCCCTTAGCCGGCAAAGCCGCTACCTCGTGGCATCTGCGGCGTGCTCTCCAGAAGTTGCGCAGCGGGGCGTCCGTAGAGAAAACCTTGACCAAGCTGACAGCCTAGTTGCCGTAGGCAGATTGCTTGTGCCTCGGTCTCAATTCCTTCAGCAACGACCACTTTCCCAAGGCCGCGACCCAAACCAATGATGGCGGTCACGATAGCCATCGTTCCGCCGTTGGGTTGATCCATGCCGGATACGAAGGAGCGATCGATCTTAATGCGGTCCACCGTCACTCGGCGAAGATGAACGAGGGAGGCATATCCCGTCCCGAAGTCGTCGAGGGCAATGCATACTCCGGCGTCATGCAGCATCTCTAGGTTTGCAAGGATGCTATCTGCTGCCCGATCGAGCATTACCCCTTCCGTAACCTCGATACAAAGTGACTCTGCGGAAACCCCATAGTGAGCCAGCCGGTCGAGCACCTGCTTGCCCGCATTCGGTCCTGCCAGCTGAGCCGAGGTGAAATTGACGCTAAGCACCCCAATTTGATCAGCGTGCTCGCGCAACTGATACAAAGCAAGTTCCAGAATGTGCTCTTGGATACGCAGCCCGATCCTCTCCGCTACGAGCACATCCGCGAAACGATCCGGCGTCATAAGGCCGTATTGAGGATGATCCCAACGGAGCAGAGCTTCATAACCACAAACGGTTTCAGTAGCGAATGACACGATCGGCTGCATGTACAGCCGAAACTGACCTTGTGTCAGAGCGGCTTCGGCATCGAAAGTAAACCCGGTTTGGAGGTCGCGCAACGCACGATGTAGTGGATCGTAGCGGCAGTATTGCGCCCGGCCGAGGCGCTTGGCGGTGTAAAGTCCGAGATCAGCATTTTGAAACAGTATATCTGTCGCTTTGCCGTCGTCCGGAAAGCGTGCGGAGCCGACACTAAGCGAAATCGTACAATTCTCATCAGTATGGTTCCACGTCTTGCCTTGCAGGGCAGCGATCGTGCTGGCAAGCGCGCTTTCCGCAGACAGATCGCCTGGGCATAGAATAGCAAACTCGTCGCCCCCGACCCGAGCGACGAGAGAGTCCTGCAGCTGGCCGGTCGTAGCCGAAAGCGCCGACGCTACACAACGAAGTAGGGCGTCTCCGCCGGCATGACCCAAATGGTCGTTGGCGGCCTTGAGAAAATCCACGTCGACTAAGAACAAGCTGAATGGCGTGCCGCTGCAAACGAATGCGGTGGCTTTCTTGTGAAAAGCGGAGCGGTTGCCAAGCCCCGTCAGGAAATCAGTCTCCGCCGCGATCCGCAGCGTTTCCGCCTCTGTAATGGCAATCTCGCGACGTCGATGCGCGAGTTCGAGTTCGCCTCGCATCAGGTGAAACCGGTCTGCAATGGCAAGCGACAATATCAGCGCCTCGAACGCGAGTGCCGCAAAAGTCGCCATGTCCACGGCATCGCTTTGGGGTAGGAAACCAAGGTTCCGTGCCAGCCGCGCCAGAAACACGCAGAACACTGGTCCCCAGCCAATCAGATAGAACCAGATCACGCGGCTGCCGCGCCGAACAGCAATGAAGCAAGATCCTGCTATAATCACGCCTGTGGCCGCAATCGCATAATTGAGCAGCCGGTCGGTCAGAACGACAGGAAGCCACATGTCCGCTGCGGCCATCAACCCAAGTATAGCTCCGGCACCTGAAAGCAGGCGACCAGCGGTAACCAGAGGCCGCGGCAAGATGCCTTCTTCGATCACGGCAAAAAAGAACATGTTGCCGGCCGCGACCATCAGGCCAATGAGCACAAAGTCTAGCCGGACGACCAACGGGCCGACAAGACCCGGGATGACAAATGCAGCGACGTTCGTCCATGTCAGCCCATAGGCTAGAGCCACGGTGACCCAAAGGAGGTACCAACGTTGAAACGCGTGGCGTTGCCCCGTATGGATAACCGCGTTGTAGAGCAGCGCCGATAACAGCGTTCCGGCAAACATCCCCATGAGCAGCAACCACGTCGTGTCATTGGCGGATGCCGACGAGCCGGGCGTCGCGACAATCTTCCGCATGAGCGAGATGTCGTCGAGGTGGCGGAATCCAAGGTAAAGACGGTGAACGTCGTGACCGGGCAGCTCGATCGTAAAATTCAGTAAGCCACCGGGCGACCAGTGGTCCCTCAGTTCGGAATGCATCATGGTTTGACGCATTGCGCCACTCTTGCTTGTAACCAACACTGCAATCCGGTCGAATCGGGTCTGATCGACCAACAGCGTCCAATCAGGCGGAAGATTGTGAAGGCGGGAAGCATCCAGACGCAGCCAAAGCCAATCGTCACCGTCTGTCGGCGCGTCGGTGCCGCAGCGGTAGCTCGCAGCGACCACCGCCGCATTCGTGGCCATGTCGGCAAGTTTCGTGGTGCAGGCTGCTTGACGCAAGTCGATACCTGCCGCCGACGCCGTCTGCGGCATTAAGCTTAGAACGAGAACCAGTAGTCCAAGCCATATGCTCGCAGACTTCGATGCCACTCTCGCAGCCCCCACTGCCTATTTGCCCCGAATACCCGCTAGCGCCGATATGCTAACAAGTACTAATCATTTCTTGCGTTGGACGGCACGGCCGCGCCACCTTCGTTCCACGGCGACGATGTGAATGAATAGAATGATGGTTGAGATGTTATAACCGAAGAGGCAGCCATGCGAATTTTCAGTCCAAGGTTTTCGGACTATTCCGACGTGAGCTGCGGGTAGGTTGAACCTGATACGGGAAGGCTAGTCATGCGACGCTTCGCCGATTGTCTGGCACTGTCAGACCAAATGCACCAATCGTTAGGGTAGAGCGGGTAGGCATTGCGGGTGCCTCGCCCTCTCAAACTGAACCGCGCCGGGTCTGCCCCAACGGCATTTGCCGGGTGAGCCAAAAGCGCACTACGTCCAAGGCATATGCACCAAATTGCGCTGGTTCTTAGCTCGCGTGCAGAAAGGTTTTTTGAATGCCGAAAATCTATGACGACGCAAGTAACGTCTCTCGGGAAGGTCCCTCCATCAAGATGGAAGGACCGGATCATCTCGCCGTGAACCTCACGGCCAGGGCCGCGCTGAGAACGGCGGGACGGCTCAATGCGGCGGCACTTGACGCATTGATTGAGGAGGCGGGGCAGGGAGGCGGCTTGCGCGAATCAGCTGGACCTAAAGCGGACGATCCAAACAAGCCCGATTGAGCGAGCTTCGCAGGGCCGTAAGGGCATGCCGACAGTCCCCAATAAACGTTAGCCGCTCTACGAGGCTGTCTGTGCACTTCCGGAAAATGTAGGTCCTCGGAGTTTCTGATGGAGTCGCACATACGGCGGGCTTGCCACGGCACGCATCGAGTCGGAATTGTCAGGAATGCGAAAACGGTTATGTATATTTAGAGTTTCGGAAAGCGAACGGCTCATGGAGAACGCTGATTGCGGCAAACTCGGTTGACGCTATCAAGACGGGGATGACGTCGGGGCGTGATGGTTGTGCCTGTTATCCAAGTGCTGAAAAAGATGTTGACGTTGTCTGCAGCCGGACCAACTCAGATTTCGTAGCCAATTGGGCTGCAAGGTTCAGGTGAGATTTTTTTGCTGCTAGGCATGCTGCATTGGCAGCCATCTCAAGATGCTGTTCCGCCCTGCGGTTATAAGGCTCTGTATCTGTTTCTCGCATTGACCGGTCCTCTAGTCGATGACCAAACGTTTGGGCCCGCCTTAGTTAACGGCCTGTAAAGAATTTCTAAAATTATATTAATATTGATTAGGCTTACCAGACAAATTCCGCCGGTCTTTTATCTGACAGGTAGCGCCACAAGGTGCAATGTGCCTAGGCTGTGATGTCCCTGCTACGCGAGCGTCTGTCGCGAACTTGCTGAGCGTCTTCCTGGCTTTAAAATATATATTGCGGTCAACAAGCAAGCCATCCGGCCCAGCAGCAGATCGTGGACAGGCGAATGCGCAGTTTCTCGCGCCGCGGTCGTGCCGCATCCGCTTCCAACAGCGCTTCGAGCCGCATCTAAAACGGCTCCAATTTTGCCAGCGGCTGTACTTCTCCCCGGTAGTTCGTGTCCGCCTCAGGCGCCCGCCTCGCCCTGTTTACCACCCTGCGTGACAAATGCAGGTCCCGTATTATTCCCTTGATGGCTTTACCCGACGGGTGCCCGCGCCGGATCCTCAATACTGTATCCAATACCAACATCCCGATCTCGCCGTCTGACATTTGCCAAGCAGACAGCCTTAGACCAACGGGAGGACCAGGGGATCAGGGCAAGCAGGTGGTCGAGGCGATGGCACGGACTTCGTCGACCCGCGGCGCGTCCAATACCATTCGCGTGGACAATGGGCCGGAGTTCATCTCGAAGGCTCTAGACCGCTGGGCATACGAGAACGGCGTCACGCTGGACTTCAGCCGACTGGGCAAACCAACCGACAATGCGTTCATAGAGTCTTTCAACGGTCGCCTTCGTGACGAGTGCCTGAACGCACATTGGTTCCTATCCATTGCCGACGCCCGAGCCAAGATCGAGGCCTGGCGACGGGACTATAACGAGAGCCGCCCTCACACATCGCTTGGCTGGATGACGCCGGTCGAATATGCTGCTGCCGCGGCCATCAAAGCGGCCGAATGAACGCCGGAAACTCACTTTCAGATTGGATGAGAAACCGGGGGACCCTCACGGGCATGCTGGGTTCACGCATCGTATCGAGACTCCCGCGCGCTCGCTCTGGCGCGGTGCCGTTGACCGTCATATTGCAGCGGGAGCACCAAGAGCAGGTTATTGCGGGATTGCAACAATGGCCGAGCGCATAACTCGTTTACGAATACCGGCTAGCATGCATTCTCGAACGGTCCGATCGGCAGTGCGCAACGTTCTGCCAGTTCTCACATTGAGCAGCTTGTAGGTGGTGCATGGACAATTTGCTTGGCCACAAACCTTTACCGCGCGCGCGTCGTTACGCCGCCCACGTAAGAGTACAGGTCGGTGGTCCGACCGTGGCTTCGTTCACTTGCTACGCTCGGAACATATCGATGTCTGGCATGCTGATTAATACGCCTCACACGCTTCTTTCTGGTGATGTTGTGACAATCAGCTCGTTCGGTCACCAAGCCAAATTGTGCATTGTGGTCCGGAAGAACGGGCGCGAGGCCGGTCTGCGGTTCGTCGAAGCAATTTCGAGGTCGCAGGCGCGAGCATGGGCCAGCGGGGTGCTTGCTGAGCAATACGTGGAGGCGCTGGGAGGTAGTTTCGCACAGGCCTTTCCCGTTGAAAGAGCGCCGCGCTTCGACGATCTCTTAGACGCCCTTAATCACGCTGAAGGGAAGGGGCAGTCAGACCCGCCCCGTAAAGGTAGCGAGGCCGCACCTCGGCGACGATCGGCGGCGCAGGCGTAACCCTGGCTGGCCTCCCGTAAAAACGGCTTCAGCAGACGAAATCCAATTGCCGCTAACTGGAAGGGCTATTGTCAGTGTAGCGACCGGCATCGATTTCATGCCTCGGGTCAGGACTGGTTGATCATAGCCAGAAGATGACGGCGGCGGCGAGAACCACAGCCGAGAAGAAGACGGTCGGGCATCGGTCGTAGCAGGTGGCGACGCGGCGCAGTCCTTTAGCCGTCCGAACATAATCTAGATACGGCTCCGGCTTCGGTAGCGGCGCTTGTCATATTTGACGGGGGTGATCCGGGATTTTCGGCCTGGATTGCAGGGTGTTATGCCCTTGGCCTGAAGGGCATCCCTGTACCAGTTTGCGTCGTAGCCGCGATCGCCCAGCATCCACCGCGCGGGGGCGTAGATCGTCGAGAAGCGCGGGAGCGCCGGTGTAGTCGCTGACTTGGCGAGCGGTCATGAAGAAACTGAGCGGTCTACCTTTGAGGTGGCCCCTTAAATGACCTCACAGGGCCCCGCTCTTAGCTAAGAGTGAGGCATATGACTGACGGTACGACCAGGCGTTACAACGATGGCGAGGTTCTCTCCGGTGATCAGCGCCGGAGGCGGTGGACACCGGAGGAAAAGGTCCGGATCGTCGAGGAGACGTATCTGCCGGGCATGAGCGTGTCGCTCATCGCCCGCCGGCACGGCATCGGTGGCAATCAGATCTTCACCTGGCGGCGCCTGATGGCGCAGGGTGCGCTGACCGCCGCGACAGCGGGCGAGGAAGTGGGGCCGGCGTCCGAGTACAGTGCGCTCGAGGTGCAGGTGCGTGAACTACACCGGCTGCTCGGCAAGAAGGCCATGGAGAACGAGCTGCTCCGCGAGGCCGTGTCCCGGGCCGCAGGCCCAAAAAAACTGCTTTTGCGCTCGACTTCGTTGCCGCGGGATGGACGGTGAGCGCGGTCGCAGAGGCGGTCGAAATTGCTCGCCCACTCCTGTCCGCAATGCGCCATCGCCCGGCGCCCCGACCATGCGGACGACCGCCGCTGCCGGATGCCGAGCTGGTCGCCGACATCCGCGCGCTCGTCGCCAATCTACCAACCTATGGCTATCGCCGCGTTCATGCTCTGCTGCGCCGGGAGGCTGAAAAGACCGGGCGCGCAGCGCCTAATCCGAAACGCGTCTACCGCGTCATGAAGGTGCACGGGCTGCTGCTGCAGCGGGACGGCGAACGCCGCGAGGAACGACATCACGACGGCCGGGTCGCCGTCGACCTCCGCAACACCCGCTGGTGCTCCGACGGGTTGGAGATCACTTGCGACAATGGTGAGAAGGTGCGTGTCGCCTTCGCGCTCGACTGTTGCGACCGTGAGGCGATGGGCCACGTGGCGACGACGGGCGGCATCACCGCCGAGGACGTCCAGGACCTGATGGTCGCCACGGTCGAGCATCGCTACGGACAGGTGAACCGCGTGCCCGAACCGATCGAGTGGCTCACCGATAACGGCAGCTGCTACACCGCTCGCAACACACGTGCGTTCGCCCGGGGCATCGGGCTGATCCCGCGCACGACCCCGGTCAGCAGTCCTCAATCGAACGGCATGGCTAAGACGTTCGTTCGCACTCTCAAGCGCGATTATCTCCGCGTGAACCCCAGGCCGAATGCGCAGAGCGTCATCGGCCAACTGCCCGGCTGGTTCGCCCATTATAACGAGGTGCATCCGCATAGCGCTTTGCGCTATCGATCCCCACGCGAGTTCATCGCGCAAAACTGCGAGGCTCTGTCAGGCCTTTAGGGGGCAACAACACGGCAGCCAGCCCCTCCATCATGCGGACGAAGACACCCCTTTCGCCCCGCCGCTTGTAGAGCGTCTTATGGTGCCAGACTTCTTGTGCATCGCACCAGCGCAGTCCGTTGCGGTTGACGAAAACGATGCCGCTCAACACCAGCCGATCGTCAACTCGGGGCTTGCCGTGGCTCTTTCGGAGATATGGCTCGCGCCGCGCCATCTGCTCGTCGGTCGACCAGTACAGGTCGCTCATTCGCGGTCTCCTCACGGAGCTTGAATCAGATCGTGCCTCTCAGATCGATGGGTCCTGACCCTAGTTTTTGACCCAGGTGGAGCCTGACGGACTGGACTTTGGTATAGCAGACATGGGCTGCCTGGAAATGGGCTGCATCAGCACAGGCGATATGTAGGAGGTCGTCTGGCCGCGAGACTCGCAAGTTGGTGGGATATCCGCTGAAAGGTGACCAACGCCAGCTTCCTTGGCTTCTGAACGTCCCGCCACTGGCTGGACCGACTGATCCGGCGACAGATCAAACAATAAACCCAGCAGTGGCTTCCCGCTGCTGGGTGTTATCGTATTCCGTCTAAATGTGCTATATGGTAGACCCTTAGAATTGTAGACCATCAGGCGCGGCCGTTGTATCTTCAGTGCCATAATAGTAGTAGATTACGCCGTTGATCGTGCTGAAACCCAAGTATTCTAGACCGTCGATGCCGGTAAAGTTGACTTGCCCGCCTGGTCCAGTGGTCGGGTCACTAGGCATCGATCCGCCTGCACCCGAAGTGTCAAGAACGTCATTTCCGCCAAACGTAACAACGCCGTTGCCATTCTTGTCAAAAAGCACGCTAGTGGTAACGAACAGATCGTCCGCACCAAAATCGGTGACGGTGTCGCTGCCGAGGTTAAGACCCAGACCATTGTCGTGCAACAGCACCAAAGCACCACCGCTCATGCTAATCAAATCATTGCTGACTTCACCTTCAATCACATTCGCCTCACCGAAAGCGGCAAACATATTGAACAGCGTGCTGGCGCTGGCATAGACATGCTGGCCGGCTTCGTTGCTCTTGGTACCAAGATAGCGAATCGTGGTAATGTCTGCATCGCCGTTGACGAGCTGGAACTGGTCCGCACCGGCGCGACGATCACCTCCACCATAACGGTCGACATCAAGCACACCGTTGGGGCCAAAGGCGATTAAGCCGTCGTCATTGCCGTCAAAAATCTTGCGGCCCGTAATGAGTGAATCATCGCTGCCGAAGTTTAGGAAATCATCATCGCCACTTAAGCCGGTTTCCACAACAAAAGCAGTTGCACCTCCACTACCATCATAGGAATCATCGGTATTATTAGCGAAAACTGTCACGTCTACTGCCGTCGATATCAGGACGCTATTATCTCTGAATGCCATTACGACCTCCCATTGAGCCAAAACAATCGATATTGTTCCCGGACATACTGGGGCTACGCCGGCGAATCGAATATAATCTGATTAACGTTTCGTCAACCATATTATAGTTCAATAGACATTATCGCCTCTGCAGTTGCGTAGAAGCGTAATTTTCTACTACTATATCTTTTCGTTTATTGCCGTGTGGGCATAGCGACAGCGGCCGAACAACGTCCGGCAGCTCATAAAGCTAGTCGTAAAAAGTAGTTGGAGCGTCCAGGCACTTGCCGCGCTGAATCACGACCCGGTAGAGGGTCAGCAAATCACCGAAATGACGTAAAGGTCGTTGTTCACCCCAGTAATCACGCGGCTTGGAGCAGATAGTAGGGAACACAATTCTATAAAGGACGCAACCGCAGAATGCGAGTTTTTACGTGTCCTAAAATGCTTTTGTTTTGGACCTCAAACTCCTCGCGGTCGATTAAAGCAGAGCCAGATAGCTTAGGTGGTTTATCCGACGGTCTGATGGTGCAATCCTATCGTTGGAACGGAAAGAAGCCGTCTTCACAGTGATCGCAGACGGCGAAGCCTTCACGACCTACGTCAATCGCGTCCCCGTGCCCGATCTTTCACCCGGCAACGTCGTGATCATGGACAACCGGTCCAAACATAAGGCTGGGCGCTTCAGTTGCGTGACGGGGGTGATACAATGGACGCGTCATAAAGTTCCTTCTCGGGTGCCGTGTATATCTGCATTCTGTCGCTCCTTGAGTTTGGCATCGCGACTAAACGGCAGAAAGGCTCTGTCAGACCAACGTGGCAGGCGGGGCGGGGGGATGATACCGGAACGGGATGAGCCGAAAATCGAGGGCACTGCCGCCTAGCCCGTTCCGCCGTTTTAATTCGTCGCCGGAGGTGATCCGGCTCGTGGTCATGATGTACGTGCGCTTCCCGCTGTCGCTGCGCAACGTCGAGGACCTGCTGTCCGAGCGCGGTATCGACGTCTGTCACGAGACGGTGCGCATGTGGTGGAACAGGTTCGGCCCGATGTTCGCCGGCGATATCCGCCGGCAGCGGGTAAGCGCGATGCGGGGCTTCCGCCACTGGCGCTGGCACCTCGACGAGATGTACGTGAAGCTGAACGGCGAGATGGTGTACCTTTGGCGAGCGGTCGATCATGAGGGCGAGATCCTCGAGAGCTACATCACCAAAACCAGGGACAAGGACGCAGCGCTCACCTTCATGAAGAAGGCGCTGAAGCGTCACGGTAGGCCCGAGACGATCACAACTGACGGACTTCGCTCGTACGGTGCGGCGATGAAGGAACTGGGCAATACCGATAAGCAGGAGGTTGGACGCTGGGCCAACAACCGGGTCGAGAACAGCCACCTGTCGTTCCGACGACGGGAGCGCGCGATGTTGCGTTTCAGGCGAATGAAGACCCTGCAGAAGTTCGCCTCGGTCCATGCCAACGTCCACAACCACTTCAATCTCGAGCGCCACCTCGTCGACCGCCAGACCTACAAGGAACGACGCTCCGCCGCCCTGGCGGAGTGGCAGATCCTCGCGAGCTAGGCCGCTGTGCTCAAAGACTGAACTGCATCATGTGGAGAGCGGTTCGCGTTAGACTGACAGCACCTCGGGTTCGCGTGTGCCGGCAGCTCGTCGCCGAGCAGCGTATCTGCATCCGCGACAATTCTCCCCTTGGCCGAACCATGCCCTCCACCGACCTGAAAAACCGGGTTTCCCGCGCGTCCACCAAACCAGCCGATCAGACCGGCACCCAGGACGACGACCGGGAACGGAACGGAGAAGAAGAAGATCAGCACGAACGCGGTCGCGGCCAGCGTGCGCATGACACTATTCTTGAGCGCCCTGCCGCCGATCCGCGCGACCGCCTGGAGAACGATCGCGAGGACCGCCGCCTTCAGGCCGAAGAAGATCGCCGACACGATGCCGAGCCGTCCATAGAGGATGTAAATCCAGCTCAACGCCATGATCGACAGCAGGCCGGGCAGGATGAAGAGACCGCCCGCGATGATCCCGCCGCGCGTGCGATGCATCAGCCAGCCGATATACGTGGCGAGCTGCTGCGCTTCAGGCCCCGGCAGCAGCATGCAGTAATTGAGGGCGTGCAGGAAACGATGCTCGCCGATCCACCGTTTCTCCTCGACCAGCACCTGGTGCATCATCGCGATCTGCCCGGCAGGTCCACCGAACGAGAGCGATGCGATGCGTAGCCAGACCCAGAAGGCGGCGCCGAGCGTCACCGGCGCGGGCCGTTCGAGCGGCACAGAGCCCGTGGATTGCGAGGAGATGGCCATTATACGCGCTCCTTCGATCGGGCAGGGACATGCGAGGTCCAGTTGTGCGTCTCGCCGGTGGCATCGCGGCACCATCGGTACAGCGCATCATAGATTAGCATCCCGGCGTCGAGTTGTTCGAGATCGTCGGCGTACATGCGCGACAGGCCCAGTGACACCGCGAGCAGTCCCGCGGCTTCGGGCGCTGCTTCCAGGTGGCCGGTATCCGCTCCGCGCACGATCGTCGCCAGCCGGGTCAGAGCATCCGATCCGCCAAGGCCGAAAGCATCGACCATGACGTCGAACGTGCAGCGCTCACCATCGTGAGTCCACCGCACGCCGTCGCCTTCGACGTCAAACGGTGTTGCCCCCATCCGCTTGGCGACCGCCAGCACTTCGGGCGCAGCGACGAACAGGAACATGGCGGTGGGATCGACGAAGCGTCGGATCAGCCAGGGACAGGCAATGCGGTCGACCTTGGGGCGCGCGCGCGTAACCCAGAGCGTGCGGCCCGCCGCATCGCGCAGCGGCACCGCGTCTTGGTCGACGACAGGAAGCCCAGCCTTGGCCCAGGCGCGTGAACCTCCTGCCAGGTAGTCGGCATCAACCCCGGCCTGCCGCAACCAGGCGGCAGCGCCTTGGCTATTTGCGCCGCCATCCTCGCAGACGACAATGACGGATTGGCCGACGAACCCACCTGCCCAGTCAGGCATAGTGGCGAAGGGCCGACGTAGAACGCCGGGAATGGTATGCTGGACCGTATCCAGTCCCAAATCGATGACGACAGGGCCGTTCGGCGTTCCAACGATACGAACAAGCTTGTCCACGGTGATGGCATTTAGCGCAGGCATGATGCGTCCTCAGGTAGATAGGGACGCGATACTCCAGCCTGTCGCCTCGTGGGGAGATCGCAGTCCCCATGGCGCTAAAAGCCATCGAAGTGTGCGCCATGTCAAGGCGGGAACATCACGGCCAGCAATTCGCGTTTCTCGATCTATTCCGGTAGGCGAGATGGCCCCGACCAGCTTCTTTGGTGGATCGATCTTCGAGGATCTGATCGATCTCGTTGCGGGTGTTGGCTCACGAACTCGTCGAATTTCTAAGCGATCGGCCGATCAGGGAGAAGAATGCGCGGCTGGCGTCGCTGACCGCGGCATCCCATTCGGGATGCCATTGAACGGCGATGACGTCGCCGCCGCAAGGCCGTGCGGAAAATGCCTCGATCAGGCCATCGTCGATCGCTACCGCCTCCACGCTCAGGCCGGTACCAAGTCGGTCGACGCCCTGGCGATGCACCGACGTCACCGTGACGCTCGACCGCGCCATTGCCGTTTCGAGCAACCCGCCGGTCTGCAAGGCGACATCGTGGACATGATCGAACAGCGTTTCATACGCCGTTGCGTCGCCGGTCTGGCGGTGGTGCCCCGCTTCGGCATCGGTCAGTGTACCACCGAACAGAACGTTCAGTTCCTGCAGTCCGCGACAGATGCCGAAGACCGGTTGGCCCGCCTCGATCATCCGCGCGGCAAGATCGAACGCCACGGTATCGCGGTCGAGATCCAGCGTATCGGCCGCCACGTCGACCCCGCCGTAGCGGTCGCCAGCCACGTTGGACCGGGATCCGGTAAGCAACAGGCCATCGAGCCGTGTCGCCAGCGACCGGGCGTCCAGCGCGTTCGCAACCGCCGGCACCAGCAGCACGGTCGCGTCCGCATACTGCACGAGGGGATCGATGAAGCGGGTGGCGACCGCCTGGATCGGACGATCGGCGACTTCGTTGCAGCACACCACGCCGATCACCGGGCGTGCGGGTTCTGCATCGCGACGGCTGTTATCACGACACGAGGGAAAGAAACGCGTCACGCGGTTCGCCCGCGCAACGTTTCGTGCAACTGGGTGGCGGCGTCGCCTTTCAGGATCACCGCGGTCGGTTGCGCCACGACGCTGTCGGGCGGCACGTCCTCCAGCAGCCAGACATTGCCGCCGATCGTCGCGCCGCGACCGATCGTCACCCGCCCCAGGATGGTGGCCCCGGCATAGATCACCATGTCGTCCTCGACGATCGGATGGCGGGCCAAGCGCTCGCGCACCGACATGTCCGTCACGCCGAGAGGGCTGCGCGCGCCGAGCGTCACATGCTGGTAGATCTGGACCCGGTCGCCGATGATCGCGGTCTCGCCGATCACCACGCCGGTGCCGTGGTCGATGAACACGCCTCGCCCGATCGTGGCGCCGGGGTGGATGTCGATGCCGGTGCGCGTGTTGGCGAGTTCGGAGACGATTCTAGCGACGATCGGCGCGCCGAGATTATAGAGCGCATGCGCGATACGGTGATGGAGCATCGCGACGATACCGGGATAGCAGATGAGGATCTCGTCCGCGCTGCGTGCCGCGGGATCGCCGAGAAACGCGGCGCGGACATCGGCGTCGGCCATCTCGCGGATGGCCCCAAGTTCTGCGACGAAGACACGGACGATCATCGCCGGCTGGCTGGGGTCGAATGCGTGCGCCGACTCCTCCTGCCAATAGGCAAGTTCGCTCGCCACCTGTCGCTGCAGGATCGTCAGGGCGCGACGAAGTGCTGAGGCGACGAAGGCGTCTTCCCCCGCGCCATCCCCCGCATAGCCACCGAGCCGACCGGGAAACAGCGCGACGACGAGATCGCCGACCGCGCGCTCGACCTCTATGCGCGACGGGAAGTGCGCGACGTTGTGGCGTCCGCCATCCTCGCGTCGCCAAGCGTCGCGTGCGGCGCGCAGGTCCGCGATGGCGTCGTCGAGATCGGGCACTTGCTGATGCGGCGCTGTCATCGCAGGTCCGGATAGCCGAAGCGGATCGCGGTACGTTCCAGCGCGCGGATCGGGGCAAGCGCGTCGGAGTTCGCGGGGACGATACCCGCTAGCCCGAGCATGGCGCGATCGTCCGCGAGACGAGAGTCCGTCATGACCTGCTGCAAGGCCAGCCGAAGCGCTGCAATCGTCTCGATGCTCGTGGCCGCGGACGTCACGAACGGCAGCGTCGGCGAGGCGGGGCTGCGCGCGACGATTCTGAGCGGGGCGGCCAGATCGGGTTCGTGACGCACCAGCGTGGCATAGGTGACGGCGTCGATCGCGGCGATATCCGCGTCTCCGGCGGCGACCGCCGCGACGCTGGCGCGGTGCGATCCGGTCTGCACCACGCTGGCGAAGAAGACATTCGTCTCGGCGATCGGCGCCAGCGTCACGCGAAACAGGTTCATGCCCGTGTTCGACTGCGGATCGTTGATCGCGGCGCGGGTGTCGCGGTAGTCGACCAGCGATCTACGCCCATCGTTCGCGCGCGCCACCAGCACGCTGGCGTGCGTCGCGTCGCTACTCGTCGACCCCGGCACGTCGTAGATCGGCAAGGCGATGACGTGCAGAGCAAGGCTATCGTCGGCGATGAGCGGATAGCCGCAAGCCTGCCCGAACAGCAGGTTCGGGTCCCGCCAGAGGTCATGGACGTGGCGCGCCCGGTCGAGGACATCGGGCACGCCTTCGACCCCGCGGGTGCGCAGGATACGGACGATCGCGGACCAGATCCGATCGTTCGATCCCTGTTGCGCCGGATGATCGTACATCCCGAGCGACGCGACCAGCCGCGTCACGCGGAGCGCGTCCGGTGATCGGGATGGAGCATGTCGTCGTGCGATCGAAACGCGAACCGGCGCAGGATCTCGCGATAGCCGCGATACACCGGCGCGCCTTGCGCCACGAACCGGTCCCGGTGGCTGCGGTGATAGGACGGCAGGCGATACCAGGCGAGCCGTGGCCGTTCGTGGTGGGCGGCATGGAGATTATTGTTGAGATACAGCAATGCGAACAGGCCACCGCGCTCGACGATGGCGGCGCGTCCGGGGCTCGCCAGGTCTGCGCGATGCTCCGCGTAGGACCGCAGCATCGTCAGCGCGGTGCCCGGATAGACGAAGGCCAGCAGATAGGTGGCAAGGTTCAGTCCGACATGATCCAGCCACCACAACAGCGCCGCCACGCCGATCAGATGCGGTGTCCAGTCTCGCGCGACGGCAGCAGGACTGCGGACCGCACGTCGCGCCTCGCCGATCAGGAATCGGCCGATGGACAGCGCCGGGCCGAAGATCATCTGGCCGACCAGCGTCGATTGCAGCGAAGCGGCGAGGGCGCCGCGTCGGGATAGACGGTAACGCGATTCGGGATCGTGCCGGGGGTCGGTGATCACCTTGGCGCCATGATGCGCGAGATGGCTTCGGCGATACAGCCGGTACGGCAGCCAGAGCGACAAGGGGGCAAAGCCGATCGCGCCGTCGATCCAGCCGATCCCGGTCGGATGGCCGTGGATCGTCTCGTGTTGCAGCGATCCCTGCCAGGCGACTAGCCATCCGCCGAGGACGATCAGCACGGGAAGCGGAACCTGCGCGTGAAACGCGGTAAGCGCGATCCAGCCAGCGTAGATCAGGACGGCGACCGTGAGCGTGGGCCATTCGATAACGGGCATCCTCGCGACGAGATTTCGCATATCCACCTCCTTTGCTGCTGCCAACATCCCCTCGATCGATGGGAATTGAAAGCAAGCAAAGGTGCGCCGCTGGGATAGGTTTGCTTCGTCACGGCGATTTACGACAGGGCGCTCGCATCGCCCGACGTTCGGCCAGTCTAACTTGACGGCCGCCATGCAGCTAGGCGTCTCCGATCGCTTGGATGATGCGGTACGCGGCACCGACGTCGCGCTCGACCACTGCGGACGTGAAGCGTTCGATGATGGCGCGCAGGCGGTTGGTCGGCGCCGTTGCCGCGTTCAGGAGCGGGCCATCGATGAGGCGACTGCCCCATTCCACGCCGAGGCGCTGCGCTTCGTCATCGGCGCCGACGACGATCGACGGGAAGGGCAGGCCGATTTTCGGTGCCGCAAAATGACCGTGATGCGAGCCTGCGCCTTCGGGGGCGATCAACAGGGCGCCAGCAACGTTCGCGGTATAGGCTTTCGGCGACAGTCGCGCCCACCATGCGGCGGCCGCGCAGGCACTCCCCTGCGCCAGGAGCATGACGGCACGATCCGACGCCGATACGGCGGCATCGATCCGCGCCGCCAGCGCCGTTCGCTCGGCCGCGGTACGGCTGCGAACAGCGATATGCTGAGCATCGCCAAACCGCGGAAACTCCCGGAACCGCTCGAATATGGAGACGGCCTTGTCGGGGACGAGCGCGATAAGCGTCAGCCGATGGCTATCCAGGACAGCAACAGACACAATCCGGTCTCCCATTCCGTGAACGCACAAGCTGCCGTCTTCCGGTTAGCGGCGCAATGTGGCTGTTCAGATACGCGCCAGACCGTTCTATCCCGGGTCTCGGCTGAGATCGGGGCGATTAGATTTCACGCGATATGTCACCACGTCCTGCAAAGCGGCGCGTTCCCCATTCCGACTCAGCGAGGTCCGTCGACTTGGAAAGGCCTTTC
This sequence comes from Sphingomonas fucosidasi, assembly GCF_036663855.1. Taxonomy (NCBI): domain Bacteria; kingdom Pseudomonadati; phylum Pseudomonadota; class Alphaproteobacteria; order Sphingomonadales; family Sphingomonadaceae; genus Sphingomonas; species Sphingomonas fucosidasi. The sequence goes on from NZ_JAXOJR010000004.1 coordinate 252,228, forward strand.
CGGGTGCATGAAGAACGACAGGCCTGCGCCGACCAGGAGTAGCGCCAGCGAGGCGCAGAACGGGATCGACCAGCTTCCCGTGAGATCTACCGCCACGCCGAACACCAGCGGAGAGAGGATACCGGCGATCCCGAAGCCGAAGTTCATCATGCCGCTGGCGGTGCCGGCATATTGCGGCGCGATGTCCATCGGGACGGCCCAGATCGGCGCAACCACAAGCTCGGAGAAGAAGAACGCGAGCGACAGGCATATCGCGACCGTCGTCAGGTCGTGGGTGAGGACCACGAGCACGAGAAACACGAAGGCGCCGACCATTCCGACGATGATCAGGTTGCGCCGCGCCGCCTGCAGGCTGCCGGTCTTGCGGTAGATATAATCGCTGGCCGCTCCACCGACCCAGTCGCCGATCACGCCACCCAACAGCACGCCGCCCGAGAACAGCGCCGAGTGCTTCAGGTCGAGCCCGAAATTCTTGAAGAAGAACGACGGGAGCCACGTCAGGAACACCCACAATGTCCAGCCATAGCAGAAATCGACGGCGGTGACGGGCGCGATCCGCCGCGCGAGCCGCCACCACGGGACGGGAGGCGTGGTGGCAGCCTGTTGCGCGGCCGGGGCCAGTGCGGCGCGTTCCTCGTCGGACATGCCGGGGTGTCGTTCCGGGTTCTCTCGCGCGACCACCAGCCACAGGATCACCCAGACCGCGCTCGCAAGGCCTAGCACCACGAACGCCCCCCGCCAGGACACGAGCGCCATCAACCCGACCAGCAGCGGCGGGGTCAGCGCATTGCCGAGCCGCGCGGCGGCGTGCGTGATCCCTTGCGCAAAGCCCCAGCGCGCCGGTGGCAGCCATGTCGCCATGGCGCGCGTCGCGGCGGGGAAGGCGAACCCTTCGCCGATGCCGAGCGCGAGACGCAGTGCGAACAGCGATGCCATCCCGCCGATCAGACCGGTCAACACCGTCGCCACGCAAACGATCGCACCGCAGATCAGCAGCATGCGTCGCGGCCCGAAACGGTCGATGACCCGACCGCCGAAAAGCTGGATCAGGGCATACGGATAGGAAAAGGCGGAGATCGCCAAGCCGAACTGGGTGTTGCTAATGCCCAGTTCGGCGGTCATCCGCGGGCCAACCGTCGCCAGATTCACTCGGTCGATGTAAAGCACCAGATACATCAGGCAGAGTACCGCGAGGATGCGGTTCGGGATGCTCATCCACCGTGGGACGTGACGAGCGACCGCCTCGGTCCGGCTCAGGCCATGGCCCGTCATGCAGGTCGGCCCGTCCCCTTGATCTGCGTCCTGTGCATCACGCGCCGTGCGGCAGGATCGAACGCATCACGCCGGTGCATCGTGCAGCGATTGTCCCACAGCACCAGGTCACCCTTGCGCCAGTGATGACTCCATCCAAACCGGTCGCCGTCGACATGATCCCAAAGCTCGTCGAGCAACGCTTCGGACTCGGCCAGATCCAGACCATCGATATAGGCATTTCGCCGGCGGCCGAGATACAGTGCGGGGCGCCCGGTTTCGGGATGGGTGTAGACCAACGGGTGCAGACTGCCCGGCGCTTCGCGCGGATCGTCGCTCGGCGTGACGCCCTGGCGCAGGAAACCACCGCTATTGTAGGTGCCGTCGTGCTTGACACGGCGTCCGGCGATGCGAGCCTTCAAGTCATCGGGCAGCGCCTCGTACACGGCGTACATATCGATAAAGCTCGTATTGCCCCCAGTCGGCGGCACTTCCAGCGCATAGAGCGCGCTCGCCTGGGGCGGGACTTCGACATAGGACATGTCGGTGTGCCAGACCGCCTCGCCATTGCCGAGGCTGCCGATCGGGACGCCGCCCTCGACCACGTTCGAGACGACATAGAGTTCGGGTAGTCCCTCGACGAAACGGCGGCCGGTCTCCTGGATGGGCGCAAGATCGAGGTCGCCGAACCGGCGGCTGAAGGCGATCAGGTCCGCGTCCGACAGCGATTGGTCGCGGACGAGCAGGACAAGATTGTCGAGCGAAGCCTGCTGCAGCTCGGCGAACTGTTGATCGTCTAGCGTCCGAAGATCGATACCCCGAACCTCCGCGCCTACGCCCTTTCCCGTTTCGACAATTTCAAGGCCAACTCGACTCGCCAGAAGATCGCCCATCATCCGTACTCCATAATCGCACGTTCGCAGTCGACGAGGATCGACCGCCGCATGACGGTTTTAACGATCGACCGCTAACGTGGGCCGCAAAGCATTTGTTTGGGCCGGTCAACCGGGGCATATTTGTGTGCGGCAACTGCCGAAATCGGCGCCGCGTGGATCGCTGAAGGCGGTCGAGGCATTCCCCCATTGGCCATGATCCCGGCCAACCCCGCGCCGATCACCGGCCGTCCCGTATAGCGGTCGATACAAAGGAACCATGCATGGTGCGCATCACGCTTGAACTTGCCAGCCAGATTATCATGGCGACGTTGCAGAAGAGGGTGGAGCTCGATTTCAAGCCGCTATGCGTGGCGGTGCTTGATCCTGGAGGTCATCTCGTCGCGATGCAGCGTGAAGACGGGGCCTCAACGCTGCGGCCGCAGATCGCGATGGCCAAAGCGGGCGGGGCGCTCGCGCTCGGCATATCGAGCCGTAAGATTGCCGAGATGGCGTCGGAGCGACCGACGTTCATCGCCTCGCTCGGGCCCATCTCTCCGCACGGCGTCGTGCCTGCGGCGGGTGGAGTGCTCATCGTCGACACAGACGGCCAGTTGGTTGGTGCAGTGGGTGTGACCGGCGACACCTCGGACAATGACGAGACGTGCGCGCTAGCCGGCATTGCTGCGGCCGGCCTGTCTGTCTTGGATTGAAATCGGCAAAAATGGTCGTGACGACTGGATCGGTTGCGCACCCGCGTGCTCGGGGGCATCGCCGCGGGGCGGGGGTTAACAACTTCCAGGCGATGTGATGGGGCAGGTTGGGATCTGCAATCTCGGCAGATGTGTCTTTCCCGGGCAAGGCTGAAGCCGGTGGACGGCTTGTGCGGTAGTATGAAGGGCCCGGTAGGTTTGAGGCAGCTTCTGCCTATGCCACGCAAATGAACAAAAGGCAGCTTATGGGAAGCCGCCACGCAGTGCCGAACGTCAACATTTGGGTCGACATTGTCGCGGCCGCAAACAGTCGGAATGCAGATCGTCGACAACGATCTCGTATCACTTCAGTTCGACCATACAGAGAAGGCTCTTTGGTTATCGGGCGGCGTTAACGTCCTTAAAAATTTCGGTTAGACGTGACGGAAGTATCCACGCCGAGCATCCATGCGATGGCCAAGGGGTGACATGACGCGTTTGAGTACCGAGCTTGTGACATGGGTCGCGCGGCAGATCCTGCCGCACGAGCCTGCGTTGCGGCGGTGGCTCCGTACCGGGTTTCCCGGCGTCGATGTCGATGACGTCGTCCAGGAATCCTATTGCCGGCTGGCGGCGTTGGCCGACTTCAGGCGCGTGGAGGACCCACGGCGGTACCTGTTCCAGACGGCGCGAAATGTCGTGCTCGCAGAACTGCGGCGTTCGCGGGTCGTGCGGATCGATGTCGTCGGGACCAGCGCCGATCTCGAAGGTGCGCTGGCGGCCGATCATCTGTCGCCTGAACGCATCGTTGCCGGACGGGGACTGCTCTCACGGGTGGAACATCTGCTCGCCGACCTTCCCGAACGTAGCCGGACGATCTTCCGCATGCGCAAGGTCGAAGGACTGTCGCAGAGGGATATCGCGTGCGCGCTGGGGATCACCGAAACCATCGTCGAGAATGACTTGGCACGAGGATTGAAGACCATATTGAACGGACTTTCGGCGGAAGACCGTGCCGACCTACCTGCCCGCACCGTGAGGAGCCGTCATGCCCGACCAGCCTGACGTGATCGAAACGGCTGCGGCGCGTTGGGTTGCTCGGCTGGACCGGGCACCGGACGATGCCGATCTGGCGCGTGAGATCGAGGATTGGTGTGCGGAGCATCCGCGTCACTCGGGTGCATTGTTGCGCGCCCGCGCGGTGTGGACCGGGATCGACGCGGATGAGGTGGACGACGGTTCGATAGAGACTGTGCCCCCATGGTCACGCCGTCGCGTGCTGGCCGCCAGCGGGGGGCTGGCGGTTGCCGCTGCCGTGGTCGGTGCGATCTGGCTGGAAACGCGCGGCGATACGGCCTTGGCCACGAAGGTCGGCGAGCGTCGTATCGCCAAACTCGACGATGGTTCGACGATTGTTCTGAACACCGCGAGCCGGACGCGTGTGCGGATGACCCCCGAACAACGCTCGGTCGCGCTGGACGACGGCGAGGCTTGGTTTGCGGTCGCAAAGGACCATGCGCGCCCGTTCATCGTCTCCGCGGGCGACGTCCGCGTGCGGGCGGTCGGTACGGCCTTTGCCGTGCGGCGCCATGTCGGCCGCGCCGAAGTCACTGTAACCGAGGGGCGCGTGCGGGTCTGGTCGGTAGCCGCGCCCGAACGGTTCGTTACCCTCGACGCGGGCAAGCACGCGGTCGTCGCGGACGCATCCGGCACCGCCGAGACGATCGTGTCGACGGCCAAGCCTGCGGAGACGCTGGCTTGGCGGAAGGGCGAGATCGTGCTCGATGGCATGACGCTGGGCGATGCGGCGGCCGAGTTCAACCGGTACAACACTCGGCAATTGTCGGTCGAGGCGCCGCTCGCGGATCGCAGGATCGTCGGCTGGTTCCGGACCGACGACATGGAAGGGTTTGCGCGCTCGGCGGCGGCGATGACGGGCGCGCGGATCGAGCGCGATGGCAGCGATTTGCGGGTCGTCGAATAATTCCGCGGTGCACTGACGGAAATCCGACGGCGACGCATCTCTATCCCCAGACGCGCTGAAGACGCGTTCGGGATAATCGCAGGGAGGAAATGTCATGCGTTCACAGCTGTATACGGGTCTGGTGTTGGCCAGCGCCCTCGTCGTCGCGTCGCCCGCCGCGGCCTTTGGACAGACCCGTAGCTTCGACGTCGCGGCGCAGTCCGCATCGACCGGCATCGTCGCCTTCGCGCGCCAGGCCGGTATCCAGATCATCGCACCCGAAGACGCCACGCGCGGTCGGCGGATCGTCGCAATCCGCGGTAATCTCGCCATCACCGACGGGCTTCGCCGCATTGCCACCGCATCCGGCCTGAGGCTCGTATCGTTCGACGGTCGCACGGCCGTCCTCGCCACCGGTGCCGTCGCCGCGTCGCAAGTGTCGCAGACCGATCCCGCAACACCGGTCGGCGTCCAGCCCGAGACGCAGCAGGCCAGCAACGAACTCGACGAGATCGTCGTCACCGGCACGCGTGCGCGCGGCCAGACCGTTTTGACCTCGTCGTCGGCTGTTACCGTCGCGACCCGCGAGGACCTCGACCGCAAGGCGCCGCGCTCGACTGCGCAGGCGCTCGAGCTGATTCCGGGGGTGTTCGTCGAAGGGTCGGGCGGCGAAGTCTCGAACAATTTCTCGGTCCGCGGCCTCGCCGGTGGTGGCCAGCAATTCGTGCAGTTGCAGGAGGACGGGCTGCCCGTTTTCTACATCAATGCGCTCAGCGACACGATCCTGAAGCAGGAAGTCTCGATCGATCGTCTCGAAGCGGTTCGGTCGGGGTCGTCGGGCATCCTGACCGTCAACGGCGCGGGCGCGACGGTCAACTTCATCACGCGCAAACCCGATTTCGACAAGTCCGGCGGTACGTTCCAACTGACCACGTCGAGCTTCGGGACGGCACGCGTCGATGCGTTCATGACCAAGCCGATCGCCGAGAACACGGCGATCTCGATCGGCGGGTTCTACCGCAAGGACGACGGCATCCGCGATCCGGGGTATGACGCGAACCACGGTTTCATCTTTCGCGGCGCAATCGCGCAGCGCTGGACCGGCGGCAAGCTGACGCTGTCGGCGAAGGTCGTCGACGACAGCAACATCTTCTATGTCGGTATTCCGCTGACCGGGGTCGGCGATCCGAAATCGATCCCCGGCCTGTCCGCGACCCACGGCCTGCTCCAGAGCCGAGACTTCTCGCTCGTCCGTACGCGTACCTCGCCGACCACTGGGCGCTCGTTCCAGCCCATCGACCTCGAAGACGGCGTGCACACCAAGGCGCAGTCGTACGGGTATGACCTGACGCAGGATATCGGCAGCGACTTCAATTTCTTTGCGCGCGGCCGCTACACGAACTTCGGTACCGACTTCAATTCGATCTTCTCGTACGACAATTCCGGGCTGGGGCTTGCGTCGGACCGGCTGGCGAACAACCCGACCAGCGCGCAGACGCTCGCGCGGTTCGTGCCGCAGGGGGCGAACAAGCTCGGCCTCCGTTATGTCGATACCGGCCAGGTCATCACCGGCACCGCGGCGCTCAACGCGATCAACGGCAACGGGCTGATCGCCGAGAGCGTGATCGGCCGCAATCGCGCGTCGGTGAAGGAGTTCAACAGCGATACCGGGATCACGTGGCAGACCCCGACCAACTCGCTGACGCTGGGCGGGCTGTTCACGCGGTCAAGCCGTTACAACGATGCGATCGGTACCGCGACGTTCCTGACCGACGTGCAGGACCGGGCGCGCCGCGTCGACGTGGTCGCGCTCAACGCCGCCAACAACGTGGTCGGATCGCTGACCGAGAACGGCTTCCTGACCTATGGCACGTTTGGCGAGGGTCCGAGCCGCGCCAAATTCAGCTCGATCTCGGCCTATGCGACCGACCAGCTGACGTTGTGGGACAAGCTGCGGATCGACGGCGGCGCGCGTTTCGAGCATTTCGTGTTCAACCGGCTGGCGGGGGAAACAATCAACCGCGCGCCGATCGCCGGATCGGGCACGTATGATGCGAACGGCAACCTGCTGGTCGACAACGACAACATCATCGCCAACAACTACATCAACAACAGCTTTGCCGGCACCTACACGGCGCAGCGCCGCGAGTTCAACAAGGTCGCGTGGACGCTGGGCGCGAACTACCTGATCACCCCGCGGCTCGCGGTCTATGGCCGCTATGCCACCGGGTTCCAGGCGCAGGAGCAGAACACGCCGACCAATCTGCGGTTCGCGGAAGGCGGCGTGCGCTATTCGAGTGGCTTCCTGCAGGCGTCGGTCACCGGCTTCTACACCAAATTCCTCGATTACCCGCAGTCGCGCGACATCACCTCGACCGTCGGCGGCGTGCAGATCACGCAGCAGCTGACCGCCAATTCGGGGATCAAGGTGTACGGCGGCGAGTTCGACGTCACGTTGCGCCCGACGACCTGGTTCCGGCTGCAGGCGAGTGGCGTGATCCAGGATTCGAGCATCAGCATCGGCGAGCTGATCGCGCGACGCAACGGAGTGGTCGTCGATCTCAACACGATCGATCCGGCGCTGCGGGCGACCGTGCAGGGGTTTGGCGGCAACCGGCCGGAGCGGACGCCGGCGCTCAACATCAACGTCACCCCGGCGATCGTGCTGCCGAACAATCTGGGTGAGATCTATGGCAGCTGGAAGCGGATCGGGAAGATCTATGCCGACGTGTCGAACTCGCTCGAGCTGCCGGCGTATTCGGTGTTCTCGGCGGGCGTGCTGTTCCGGCTCGACGAGGCGGTATCGTTGTCGGCGAGCGTCGAGAATATCGGCAACGTGATCGGACTTACCGAAGGTAACCCGCGCGGTGGGTTCGTCGAGAATACGGGCCAGAACACGTATTTCGCGCGTCCGATCAACGGCCGCAACGCGGTGGCGAGCGTGCGCTTCGACTTCTAACTCCCCTTGGGCGCGGTCCACCCCTGCCGTGCTCCTTTTTCTTCGGAGGCATCATGATCCGCTTCACCTCCGCGCTGGCGCTAGTCGTCGCGCTTGCCGGCGGTGTCGCCGGGTCCGCGCAACGCACGCTGACCGACGGCCGGGCCCAGCGCGATGCGGCGCCGCTCGCGTTCCGGATCGACGAAGGGCGGAACATCAATGCGTTCGTGCGCGACGGCCAGATCGCTGCGCACCTGCTGCTGCGATCGGGCGACGTGCCGCGCATCCTGTCGGCATTTCCGGCGGGTAACAGCGCGGTCGGGCTCTGGTTCGACAAGATCGATCGTCCCGCGACCTGGACGCTCGATACGCCGCCGATGCCGTCGCCGATGATGGATGCCAAGGGGCGGCCGCTGCATGCGGTGCAGGCGACCGCGAGCATCGACGTGCCGGTGCTGCGCTTTCGGCAGGCGGTGCTGTCGTCGATCCGAGTGCTGCGCGACTATGAGGCTTTGGGAAAGGCGCCTGCCGAGATCCTTGTGGCGGGGCGGTATGATCTCGATCTTCGCGGCGGGCCCGGGATGGTCTGGACGCGCGATCGGCTCGACGGCGCGGCAGGCTATATCCTGTCGGTTCGCGGGCTCGACGGCACGGTGGTCGACAAGGACGGTCTTCGCGCGGGGAAGGGCGGGCATATCCGGATCGCGATCGTCGCCGGCAGTGGCGAGACGCCGCTCATCCCGCTCGGTGGCGATGCGCTGCTGACCGCAGCGGCACGCAACGATCCGCGCGCACGGAATGCGCTGTCGTACCTGTCGTACAAGGAGAAGTTCCTGGCGGGGTCGTGGCGGTTCGACACGTATTTCGGCCGTGACACGCTGATGTCGCTGCGGCTGCTGATGCCGGTGCTGCAACCGGCTGCGGTCGAGGATGGTATCGGCGCGGTGTTGGCACGGCTCGCTGCCAATGGCGAGGTCGCGCACGAGGAGGATATCGGCGAGTTCGCGGTCCTGCGTAACGCCAAGGAAGGCCGCGGGCGGATCGCGACGCCGGTCTATGACTACGCGATGGTCGACGACGACTTCATGCTGGCGCCGGTGGCGCGTGCGTGGCTGCTCGACGCGCCGCGTGGTCGCGCGCGCGCCGCCGCCTTTCTCGCCGCGCCGGCGGGGAAAGGACTGCGGCAAGGCGACCTGATCGCGCGGAACTTCGCCTGGGTCGTTGATCGCACCGCCGCGTTCGCTGGGCAGCCGGGGTACAGGGCGCTGGTCGCCATCAAGGCCGGGCGGTTGACCGGGCAGTGGCGTGACAGCGAGGAAGGGCTCGGGCGCGGCCGGTACGCGTATGACGTGAACGCGGTGTGGGTGCCCGCCGCGCTGGCCGCGATCGAGCGGTTTGCCGCCAGTGGGCTGCTCGACCGCTACGGCACGCCCGAAGACCGCGCGGCGATGACGAAGGCCGCGACGCAGGCGCAAGTCTGGCAGCGCGCCGCGCCGAGGTTGTTCGCGATGACCGTGCCGAATGCCGAGGCGAGTGCCGATATCGCCGCCTATGCGCGGAAAATTGGCGTGCCGTCCGCGTCGGCGCTGGCATCGCTTGGGACGGCACCGCTTGCGTTCAACGCATTGTCGCTCGACGATGCAGGGAAGCCCGTCCCCGTGGTCCATTCCGACGACGGGTTCGCGCTCTTGTTCGGCACGGCTTCCGCTGCCGATCTGGATCGTTCGGTCGATGCGATGATGCGGCCGTTCCCGGCTGGGTTGATGACAGATATCGGACTGCTGGTCGCCAACCCCGCCTTTGCGCCGGCGGACGTGCAGGGGCGGTTCGGTGCGACGGCGTATCACGGGACGGTGGTGTGGTCGTGGCAGCAGGCGATCCTGGCCGCGGGTCTCGATCGGCAGTTGGCGCGGAGCGATCTTCCGGCGGCGACGCGAGGCCGGCTGGTATCGGCGCGGGCGCGATTGTGGCGGGCGATCGATGCAGCTGGCGAGGTCCGGACGTCCGAACTCTGGTCCTGGGCATATGCAAACGGGCGCTACACCGTCGCCCCGTTCGGCGCATCGAGTGCGGACGTCGACGAGTCCAACGCGGCGCAATTGTGGAGCACGGTGTTTCTCGCGCTACGTCCGCCCCCCGCGCTTCGACCACGAAAGTGACGATTGACCGTCGTGCGCTGCTGGTGCGGGGTGGACTGTTCGCCGCGGCGACCGCAGTGCCGGTACCGGTCGGGGCCGCCGCGCGGCGGATCGACGACCTGATCGCGGCAATGACGATCAAGGAGAAGGCCGGCCAGCTCAGTTGCTTCAACGACGACGTCCGCCCGGTCGGCGCGGTGTTCAATCCGATCGTCAACGCGAGCAGTGCGGACGCGATGCTAGCGCGGGTCCGGGCGGGGCGTGTCGGGATGCTATTCAACGGCTACGGCGTCGCGGGTGCGCGACGGTTGCAGGCGGCGGCGTTGCAGAGCCGGCTGAAGATCCCGCTCGTGCTGGCGGCCGACGTGATCCACGGCTGCCGCACGATCTTCCCGATCCCACTGGCCGAGGCCGCCGCCTTCGATCCCGATCTGTCCGAACGGGCCGCACGAGCGGTCGCCCGCGAGGCGACGGCGGGCGGGCTCCACTGGACCTTCGCACCCATGGTCGACGTCGCGCGCGATCAGCGCTGGGGACGTGTGGCGGAGGGTGCTGGCGAGGATGTGTACCTCAACCGCCTGCTCGCCGTCGCGCGGGTGCGCGGGTTTCAGGGCGATGACCTCAAACGCGCGGACGCGATGCTCGCGACGCCCAAACATTTCGCGGGCTATTCGGCAGTGCGCGGCGGGATGGAATATGCCGCGGTCGACATGAGCGAGGCGGAACTGCGCGAGACCTATCTGCCGCCGTTCGCCGATGCGTTCGCGGCGGGCGCCGGCGCGACGATGGCCTCGTTCACGGATTTCGGCGGCATACCCGTGACCGCGAACCGTCATCTGCTGACGGACATCCTGCGCGGCGAACTCGGGTTCACCGGGGTCTGCGTGTCGGACTATGACGCCGACCGCGAACTGATCGCGCACGGCATTGCCGCGGACGAAGCCGATGCCGCGCGATTGGCGATCCTCGCCGGGATCGACGTGTCGATGCAGAGCGGGCTGTATAACCGGCATCTGCCCGGCCTGGTCGCGCGAGGCACGGTGCCGATCGCGGCTGTCGACCGGGCGGTGCGCCGGGTGCTCGCGCTCAAGGAAGCGCTCGGGCTGTTTGAGGATCCGTACCGGTCGATGGACGCGCGGGTCGAACGCCGGGAGACGCGCAGCCCGGCGATCCGCAGGCTGGCGCGCGAGGTGGCGACACGGTCGATCGTGCTGCTGAAGAACGAGCGCGACATCCTGCCACTGACGCGTGCCGGCAAGCGGATCGCACTGATCGGGCCGTTCGCGACCGATCGGGCCAATCTCTACGGACCATGGTCGTTTGCGGGTGAACAGGGTGCGGGGACCGACCTTGCGACCGGGATCCGTGCGCGCCTTGCCGACCCGACGTCGTTGGTCGTCGAACCGGGCTCCGGCATTCACGAGGCGCTCCCGGACGGCATTGTGCGTGCCGTCGCTGCAGCGCGGGCGGCGGACGTCGTGCTGCTGGCGGTGGGGGAAGCCGGCGACATGTCCGGCGAAGGCAATAGCCGCGTCGAGATCGACGTCCCCGACGTGCAACGCCAGCTTGCGGAGGCCGTCGCTGCGACGGGTACGCCGGTCGTCGTGCTGCTGCGTCACGGCCGCGCGCTGGTGCTGGACGGTGCGATACGAGATGCGGCGGCGATCCTCGCGACGTGGTTCCTTGGCGAAGCGACCGGCGACGCGGTCGCCGACGTGATATTCGGGATCGAGGGCCCGTCGGGCCATCTTCCGGTAAGCTTTCCGCTGGCGAGCGGGCAACAGCCCTGGTCGTACGATCACCGCTCGACCGGCCGCCCCGCGCGCGACGCGGATCCGCTGGAGGGTGGCCGCGCTAGGTGGCGCGACGCACCGGATCGCGCGCTCTACTCTTTCGGACACGGGCTGACCTATGGACGCCTGGCGCTCGAAGATGTCGTGGTCGCCCCGACAATGGCGTGGGAAGCCGAACTTTCGGTCGGTGGGTTCGTCCATAATAACGGCGCCCGCGATGCCGTAGCGCTGGTCCAGCTCTACATTCACGACCGCGTCGCCAGCCGGACGCGGCCGGTGCAGCAACTCAAGCGGTTCGCGCGCATCGCCGTGCGTGCTGGCGTTCGTCAGCGGTTTGCGGTGTCTCTTACCCGTGCCGATCTGGCGTTCGTCACGCAGGACGGCACAACGCGAGCGGAACCGGGAGATTTCGATGTTCAACTCGCGTTGAACGGACCCGGAAGCGGAGTTTACCTTCCAATGAATCTGTCTTGCTCAGCATTATAAGTCTGAAACAATGACCTACGGTATCGTTGTGGCTGGCTTTCAATCCTAGAGATTTACGAATGGTGAGAATCGGAACGCGCACCGTGCGCCGCGAATGACGGATTATGGGTCCTCGTCAGCGCGGAGCGGCTTGGTTACAAATCACGATGGCTTTGCCCGCTGTCGTGTCAGCCGCTACTCAAGATGGGATACGTAAAGGACATGCCGTGGCGAGCGTCGAAATCAGTGGACTTTCTAAGTGTTTCGGTGACACGACGGTGCTCCATCCGACCGACCTGACGATCGAGGAAGGCGAGTTCGTCGTACTCGTCGGGCCGTCGGGTTGCGGCAAGTCGACACTGTTGCGGATGATCGCCGGGCTTGAGGTACCAAGCACCGGAAGGGTGGTGATCGGCGAGCGCGATGTGACCGATGCCGCGCCGTCGGACCGCGGGCTGGCGATGGTTTTCCAGTCCTACGCGCTCTACCCGCATCTGACGGTCGCTGAGAACATTGCGTTTCCGTTGAAGGTCGCGAAGGTCGCCAAGCGCGAGATGGCCGAGCGGGTGGCTGAGGTCGCGGCGATGCTCGATCTTTCCGAACTGCTCGACCGACGGCCACGCGCCCTGTCGGGTGGGCAGCGCCAGCGCGTGTCGATCGCCCGCGCGGTGGTGCGACGGCCGAAGGTATTGTTGCTCGATGAGCCGTTGTCGAACCTCGACGCCAATCTACGCGCGCGGATGCGGCACGAGTTCGCGCGGCTGCATCAACAGCTCGGCGCGACGATGATCTATGTCACGCACGACCAGCTCGAGGCGATGACGCTGGCCAATCGTATCGTCGTGATGAGCGAAGGGCGCGTCGAGCAGGTCGGTCCGCCGATCGACGTGTATCGGCGACCGGCGAGTTTGGCGGTCGCCGCGGCGATCGGGTCGCCGGGGATGAACCTGCTCGCGGCGACGATCGCGTCGGTCGACGCTGACGGTACGACCGTAAGGTTGTCGGAAGGCGAGACGGTGAGGACCGGCGCGATCGTCCCCGCGGGAGCGGTTGGCGCGGCGGTCACGTTCGGGGTCCGGCCGGAACATCTGTACGTGGATGACGCAGGGCCGTTCGATGGTGCGGTCGAGTTGTTCGAGCGGCTCGGGCCGTTGTCGTTCGCGCATCTTGGCGCGCGGGGCGCGGCGGATACGATCGTCGCGCAGTTGCCGGGGGATCGGTCGGTCACGCTCGGGGAAGTCCTGCGGGTCGGCGTTGCGCCTGAGGACGCGCATGTGTTCGCCGCCGATGGTCGCGCCTATCCCTTCACGCTGCCGCCGAGCAGTCCGGTCAGGTAATAGCGCTGCATCGCGAGGAAGAGTAGCAGCACGGGCATCGTCGTGACGACTGCGGCTGCCATCATCAGCTCGCCGTCCGCCGAATGCTCGCGCGCGATCGCTGCGACCGCGACCGGCAGCGTGTAGAGATGCTGGTCGGCCAGCACGATCAGCGGCCACAGGAAGTCGTTCCACGAGCCGAGGAACATGAACAGCGCCAGTGTGACGACGATCGGGATGAGGAGGGGGAGGACGATGGTCACGAAGATTCGCGCCTCGCTCGCACCGTCGATCCGCGCCGCGTCGATCATCTCGTCCGGGATCGCCAGCGTCGCCTGCCGCACGAACAGGATCGCGAAGATGCCGGCGAGGCTCGGCAGGATCACGCCGGCATAGCTGTTGACGAGCCCGAGCTGCTTGAAGATCAGGAACAGTGGCAGCATCGCGACCTGGCCGGGCACTACCAGCGATGCGATCAGGATCTTCAGCAGCCGCTCGCGTCCGCGGAAGCGCAGCTTGGCGAACGCGTAGCCGGCTGGGACCGTCAGCAGCAGGCCAAGCAGCGTCGAGATCGCGGCGATCGCGACGCTGTTGAACAAGGCGGGGACGATCCGGTAGTCGAACCACGCGCCGTCGATCAGCCGCCGGACGAGCAGCTCGTGGTAATTTTCCAGCGACCAATGCGATGGCCAGAGCGGCGTCGGCAGGTTGCTCGACTCGCCGCGCGGCATGAACGACACGATCACCATGTAGAGCAGCGGGGCGATCGTCAGCGCGGTCAGGGTCGCAACCGCCACATTGGCGAGGATCGCACGCGGTTTCATCAGAGCCATTCGTAGCGCCTCCCGATCCGCGTTTGGACCATCGTCAGCGCGAGGATCATCAGGAACAGGACGAACGCGACCGCGCTAGCCTGGCCCAGGTTCCACCATTTGAAGCCCTCATCGAACATGAAATACAGGATCGTCGTGGTGCTCTGCGCCGGGCCACCGAGCGTCATGACATAGGGTTCGGCGAAGATCTGGAGGAAGCCCGCGACGCTCATCACCGCGGCTAGCAGCAAAGTCGGGCCGATCGCGGGGAGGGTGACGTGGCGGAAGCGGCTCCAGCGGCCCGCGCCGTCGAGCCGTGCGGCCTCCATCAGGTCCTGTGGCACCGCGGAGAGCGCGGCGGTGAAGACGATCATGTTGTAGCCGAAGATCTTCCACGTGACGAAGATCAGGATCGCCGGAATCGAAGTGTGTGGGTTGCCGAGCCAGTCGACCGGCGCCCCGCCGATGGCCGCGAGCGCGCGGTTGATGAGGCCCGAGCGTTCGTTGAAGAGGAACCGCCACACCACCGCGGTCGCGACGATGCTGGTAACGTAGGGCGCGAACAGCAGTACGCGCCACAGCGGCTTCCATCGGACGGTAGCGTCGTTGAGCAGCAGCGCGACGGCGAGCGAAGTACCGATCGCCATCGGCACGCCGAGCAGCGCGAAGATTGCAGTGTTGCCCATCGCGCGCCAGAACAGCGGCGTCGAGAACAGGTCGACGAAATTGCCAAGCCCGACGAAACGCAGGTTCGCCCAGTCGGCGAGCGCGTAGATCGAGTAGTCGGTGACCGACAACGCCATCGCCAGTGCGGTCGGCAGGACGAAGACCAGCGCGATGATTGCGAGGACCGGCGCGGAGAAGAGCCAGGCGGCGCGTTCCTGGCGGGTCATGCGAGCGTGCCCGCCTCGACCAGCGCACGGCGCTTGGCGAGCAACTGGTCGACGCGCGTGTCGAGCCCGGCGAGCGCTTGCGGAATCGTCTGGACGCCCCGCACGACGCGCTCGGCGGCGAACTGGATCTCCAGTTTGATCCGCTCCCACTCGATCACTTTCGGCGCGGCAGTGGGGAAGCGCATCTGCTCCCTGAACGGCGCTAGTATCGGCGCGCGGAGTTGCGGCGACGACCACGCGCTCAGACGGGCAGGGAGATTGCCGATCAGGCGCTGGTAGCGGAGTTCGCTCGCCGGGGAACTGAGGTGGCGGACCAGTGCCCAGGCTTCGGCCGGGCGCGGCGTCGATGCGGAGACGCAAAGGCTAGTGCTCAGCCCCGACACCGCGCCAAGACCGTGCGGACCGGCGAGCCGCGCCGTCCCCCAGCGATCGGCGGGTATCTCCGCCGCGCGACGGTGAAGGTCGAGCAGGGTCGTCGGCCCGGTCGGCCAGATCGCGAAATAGCCCTGCGCGAAGGCCGCGACGGGATCCTGGATTTCGGTCGAGAGTGCTTTCGGTGCGAGACTTTCGGCGAAGATCCGCGCGTAATAGGCGAACGCGGCCCTAACCTCCGGCGTCTGGAAATTGCCTCGTGTGTCGTGGTCGCGCAGCATTGTCGCGCCGGTCTGGCGAAGCATCGTGATGAGCGTGTCCGGCCAGTTGAGCAGCAGCATGAACACGAAATCATCGGGCCGCTGTCGCTTGATCGCGCGGCCCATGCGGAGCCAGCCGTCCCAGTCCTTTGCCGGCTCGGTGTAGCCTGCCTTAGCGAGAATATCCCGACGGTAGAACTGGACCTGAGGCGCGACCGACCACGGCGCCGCGAAGTCCCGACCGCCGACTCTCGTGGCCTCGAGCACGCCAGGGAACATGTCGGCGACTAGCGCGGTGGATGGGACGGGGGCGATTGCACCGATCGTGGCGAACTCTTGGACCCAGCCATTATACAGCATCAGCACGTCGGGCATCGCGCCGCCCGCCTGCGCGGTCAGGAGCTTTTCGTGCGCTGCGGTCGCCGGGAGGGATTGCACGTCTACCGGTATCCCCGTCGTGGCAGTGAAGGCAGGCATCAGCATCGGCGAATAATCGCCTTCATAGCTCATCGCCCAGAATTTCAGCGGTTTGGGGCCGCGCGTGCCGGTACAGGCCGCCAAACCCAGCGTCGGCAGGAGTCCCAATGCGGCTCTCCGCGTCCAGTCCTGCGCCTGCTCCCCCATCGCCGGATCGTGGCGCATCGCAGCGTCCGGCGCTACCCCCATCGCGACACGGTAACGGCCGAAAAATTGCGTCAGGTTAAGGCCTTGGCCGAGTTTGCGCGGGCGATCGGCTTGCTCCCCTGCCGACGATGCGCTTAAGCCGGACGCAACGAACGCCGGTGGGGGGTCAATGCCGGCGAACAGGGAGAGAAGTCATGCGTATCCTTCGCCGCCGTCATCTGCTGTCCGGCGTCGCGCTGCTTGCCGCCACTTCGGCGCAAGCGCAGATTGCTCCGCCTTCTACCGATACGTCAGCGCCCACCGCCACCGACCAGGCCACGGATCCGGCACCCAATCCAGTGAGCGAGATCGTCGTTACCGGTTCGCGCATTGCGCGCCCGGATTACGAAGCACCCAACCCGATCGTTTCGTTCAGCGCCGCCGACCTCCAGAAGTCGGGCAACACCAACGTCACGACCTTCCTGCAGCGCGTGCCGGCGCTCACCAACTCGCGCGACAGCACGCGGACCGCGGGCAATGCCCAGGCCGACGGCAGCTTCGGGCAGGTCGGCCTCAACCTGCTCGACCTGCGCGGTCTCGGCCCCAACCGTACGCTGGTGCTTGTCAACGGTCGCCGCCATGTCGCCGGCCAGCCCGACACCGCTGCTGTGGACATCAATGCGATCCCCACCGACCTGATCGAGCGCGTCGATGTACTCACAGGCGCGGCGTCGGCTGTGTACGGCGCGGACGGCGTCTCGGGCGTCGTCAACTTCGTGCTGAAGCGCGATTTCGATGGCGTCGCGGCCCGCAGCCAGTTTGGCATCTCCGAGCGTGGCGACGCCGCCAACCGCTTTGCGTCGCTGATCGCGGGCCGCAACTTCGCTGACGGCCGCGGCAATCTAACGCTCGCGTACGAGTATAACGCCGACCAGCCGCTCGCGAACGACGATCGTCGGTATCTCGCACAGGGCGACCGCCAGTATTTCGTCAACCTCGACAATTATGACCCGACGCGCGCTGGCAGCTACAAGATCGGACCGGTCGGCGACCTGCGCTATCCGTACAGTTCGAACCAGAGCATCGTGTATATCGGCGACCAGGTTTTCCGGGGCGACGGCGCGCTCTACACGCCCGGCCGGTTCCTGCAAAACGACGGGTACACGGTCGGCGGCGACGACACGCCGGTCGCGGGCTATATCGGCGATATCTTCCCGCGTACCCGCCGCCACGCGATCAACGCGCTGACGCATTACGATGCCTCGGACGCGTTCAAGATCAGCCTGGAGGGTAAGTTCGTCCAGTCGACCGTGACCAGCTTTGGCGGCTATGGCGGCAATTACCCGGCGATCATCGCGCTCGACAATCCCTACATCCCGGCGAGTATCCTCGCCGCCGCGACTGCGGCCGGGCTCGGCTCGGTCGACGTCAACCGCAACAATTTCGACATCCCGCGGCGTGGCGAGGAAGACCGCCGACGCACATATCGCGGCGTCATCGACGTCACCGGCCGCGTCTCGGAGCATGCCAGCTACGACGTGTCCTATACCTATGGCCAGACCGACGTCCGCGCGACTAAGCTCAACGACCGCCTGAACGATCGCTTCCTGAACGCGCTCGATGCGGTGCGCGCGCCGGGGGGAACGATCGTCTGCCGTTCGGCCGAGGCCAGCGCGGCCGGCTGCGTCCCGGTCAACACGTTCGGCGGCAACACCGTGGACCCGGCCTCGTTCGACTATTTCCTTAGCAACCCGGTCAGCAATGCGCGACTGACTCAGCACGTCGCTAACGCCTCGCTGAACGGCGACTTCGGACAGTTTTTTACACTGCCCGGCGGCCCGGTCGCATTTGCTGTCGGTGGCGAATATCGCCGCGAGTCGAGCAGCTTCCGTCCGGCGCAGGCGATCACCGACAATCTGTTCTACCAGTATGACGAATACATCCTGCCGACCCCGTCGAGCGGCCATTTCGATGTCTGGGAAGCATTCGGCGAATTGAACGCGCCGATCCTGAAGGACGTACCGTTCGCCAGCCTGCTCTCGGTCGGGGCCGCGGGACGCTATTCGGATTATTCGACGGTCGGCTCGACCCGTGCGTACCAGTTCAACGGCATCTACGCGCCGATCCGCGAGATCAGCTTCCGCGGCTCCTACGGCCGCTCGGTCCGCGCGCCCAACATCGGCGAGATGTTCCGTCCGCAGACCGGCAGCAGCAACTTCTTCTCCGATCCCTGCTACCTCGGCAACCGCACGCTCGGGACGCAGTTCCGCACCGCGAACTGCCAGACGCTGATCACCGGCGCAGGGGGCAATCCCACCACCTTCACCGCGCAGAACAACCCGAACGCAACGATCTTCATCCCCGGCACGCAGCAGGGCAATCCGGACCTGCGCGCCGAAGTCGCCCGTACCTGGACTGCAGGCGTCGTGGTACGGCCAATTGCGGGGTTGTCGATCGGGCTCGACTGGTACGATATCCGGTTGCGCGACGCGATCAACACGCCCGATGCGAACACGATCGCGTCGCTGTGCGTCGACCAGCCGACGCTCGACAACGCCTATTGCAACGCGATCAGCCGTGAGCGCGGCACCGGGTTCATCAACGGCTATGTCGTCCAGCCGCAGAACGTCGCGGCGTTCCGCACCGCCGGCGCCGAACTCAACATTGCCTATCGCTTCCGGACGGCGCGAGCAGGCGCGTTCGATATCCGGCTAGTCGGCGGCTATCTCAACAAGCTCGAACAGGTCGCCACGCCGGGCGCCATCACCGAGGACAATGTCGATCAGCCGTTCCGTCCGAAATATACCCTCACCTTCTCGCCGAGCTGGACCGCGGGGGCGCTGACGCTGAGCTACAACCTGCGCTGGCAGGACGGCGTCCGCCGGTTTGCGAAAGTCGATACCGATGCGAACCCGAGCCTCGTCGATCCGCGCTATCTCCAGTACAAGGAGCTGTGGCAGCACGACGTGCAGACCGAGGTCGCGGTCGACGAGAAATTCTCGTTCTATGGCGGGGTCAACAACCTCGCCGATCAGAAGCCAGACATCGGCTTCGAGACCAACGTGCCGATCTCGCCGGTCGGTCGGTATTTTTACGCGGGGGCGAAGGTCCGGTACTGAGACGGTTGGGAGTTGACCGCGAGGGACGCCTCGACGACGGACGGCGGATTGAAGAACTGAGAAAAGACGCCTGTGCTGACCGAAGACATGCTGCGCCTCATCACGATGGAGGAAGGGGCCTTTATCGATCCGAGCTGCACGGTTATCGATCCGCATCGCCTGACGCTGCGCAAGGGTGCGTTCGTCGGCCCGGAAGGACTGATCGACGCCGGCGGTGGCGTCGAGATCGGCGAAGCGGTGCGGATCAGCTACCGGTGCACGATCATCTCGCTGACCCACCACATCACACGCTCGGTCTGGCGACGGGGCGTGGATGGGGATCGACTTCGGCCTGTCCTGATCGAGCGCGGTTGCTGGGTAGGCGCCAACGTCACCATTTATCCGGGCGTCACTGTTCGAGAGGGCTGCGTCATCAACGCCGGTTCGGTCGTTGCGAAATCTACCGAAGCACATGGACTTTACTGTCCCTCATATGCCGTGCGTATCAAAGACCTTGAGTTCGAGTGACGGCTGATCACGATCGCGTCGTCAAGACCACCTATCTACGTTCCATCTGCCCGAAGCTCTCGTACGAAGCGCCGAAAAAATGGCGTCTCGCTAAATGAACGGACGGCCGGAGTTGGGGCGAGGCCATGGGGCCCTGAATGGCCGTTTGTGGGTCACCTGTCGCAAATCCTTAGCGTCTTCGGCCCATCTGTAGGAGACGGACATAGTCCTGTTCTGGTTGGCCATATGTATCGCCCGCCAGGGCCATTAGCTTTGTCCGATCGTGGACAAGAACCTTGGCCCGGACGGCCCGGATCGCGTGCTCCTCCTCCAGCCGGTGGAGTGCGTCCGTGACGCTGCTGCGGCGAACGCCCAGCATCAGCCGAAACTCTTCGTGCGTCATGCAGATCTCGTCGGCTTGGACACGGTCGTGATAGAGCAGGATCCACCGTGCCATGCGGCGCTCGATCGAATGCGCCAGCGATGACACGACGGTCCGGCCCATCTGCAACATGAACACGTGCGCGAAGCGGAGCAGTGTCATGCGCAGCGTAGGGCTTTGGTCCACCGCTGCCAGCAACGCCTTGGCGGGCATGCGCAGCGCCTGGCCGCGCTCGGCGCGCATGGTGACGTCGTAGGGCGAGCGATCGTCGCCCATGACCAGCGGCCAGCCGATGAACCCCTCGGCGCCGACCAGACCGACCGCATAGCGACGATCGTCGTCTAGCGAATCCAGCACTCCGGCAATACCCTGTTCCAGAAAGCAGATGCTTTCGATCGGATCGCCGGCTCGCGTGATGAAATCTCCGACCGCGAACGATACCGGCTTGAGATGCGGCGCCAGCAAGCTGAAATCTTCCGGAGAGAGGCTGGCTAGCAGCCGATTGCCGACCATTCTTTCGACAGGAGCTTCATCGCGATCGACCGCTGCGCAAGGCGTTGCGCCGGTAAAGGAAACGATCGTCGACACCCAATTCTCCTTCTAACCGGCGGACTTTGCACGGTTCCGTACAGCAACGTTGGCCATCCTGCTTTGTTCATGAGCGATCAAACAGGAGGATCAAATGGTTTCCATCTCGAAGCGCCCGGTCGCGCGCAGCCTTTTCGCGGCGGCGCTGCTGACGGCATCGGCCGGCGTTCTCGCGCAATCGGCACGCTCGCCGAGCGCACCGCCACCCGCCGCCCCGCCGGCAAGCGCGACGCAGCCCCCCAAGGCCGCGCCCGACATGCAAAAGGTGCTCGACGCGCTCGCGGGTCTCGGCGGCAAGCCGATCGAGACGCTGACCCCGGCGCAGGCGCGGATGCAGCCTTCGGCCGCCGATGGCGCCAAGGCGGCGATGGTCCAGCAGGGCATGTCGACCGCGCCCGACGCTTCGGTAACGACGCAGGACGTGCCGTATGGCTCGGACGCCCAGCAATTCGCGCGGATCTACAAGCCCGCGGCAGCGCCCGCGAATGGCAAGCCGATGCCGGTCGTCGTCTATTATCATGGCGGCGGCTGGGTGATTGCTGACGTGAACACGTATGATTCGGCACCACGCGCGATGGCCAAGGCGCTCAACGCGATCGTCGTGTCGGTCGAGTATCGCCACGCGCCCGAGTTCAAGTTTCCCGCGCAGCATGACGACGCCGCAGCGGCGTATCGCTGGACGTTGCAGAACGCGGCGAGCTGGGGTGGCGATCCCGCCAAGATCGCGGTTGCGGGCGAGAGCGCTGGCGGCAACCTTGCAATCGCCACCGCGATCTACGCACGCGACAATCGCCTGACCGTGCCGCGCTACATCGTCTCGGTCTATCCGATCGCCAACAGCAGCATGACGCTGCCGTCGCGTAAGGATTCGGCGAATGCCAAGCCGTTGAATGCCGCGATGCTGAAGTGGTTCGGCTATTATTACCAGACCAGCGCCGCCGATGCGCAGGATCCGCGGCTGAACCTGGTCGCCGCCAACCTGCGCGGCCTGCCGCCGACGACGATCATCAACGCGCAGATCGATCCGCTGCGCTCGGACGGCGAGACGCTGGCAGCCGCGATGCGGACCGCGGGCGTGAAGGTCGAGCAGAAGACCTTCCCCGGCGTGACGCATGAGTTCTTCGGCATGGCCAAGGTCGTGCACGGTGCGAAGGACGCCAACGAGCTGGCGGTCGCGCGCCTGAAGGCAGCCTTCGCAGGTGCGCCCCGCCGCTGATCGGTTCGACGGGGTGGCCGGCGCCGCCCCGTCGATCAATTCGTGACCGGCATCTGGCCGGCGCGGCCTGACAACGGAGAGCAAGCGATGCGTACCCCACCTTATCCGCCCGCGGACATGCCCGCGGATCTGCGTCCGCTCCACGACGAGATGGACGCCTATATCACCGAGCATCTGAAGGGCTTCGTCTCGCACCGGGCTGATGGCGCGCTGGTCGGGCCATTCGCGCCGATGCTGCGCTTTCCCGCGTTCGGTCGCGCCGCCTGGACGTATACCAAGGCGCTGATCGACAACGCCACGCTGCCCAAGGCGGCGCACGAGGTCGCGATCTTGGCGACCGGCGCGGTCTTTAACTCGCGCTACGAACTCTACGCGCACGAGCGGGTCGGCGAGGCGGCGGGTCTGTCGGCCGAGAAGGTCGCGACAATCGCCGCCGGGCAGCGTCCCGGGGACCTGACCGAAGAGGAGGCTTCCGCCTATGACGTCGCGGTCACGTTGGCGGCCGGGCGTCAGCTGCCAGCCTCGACCTATAACCGTGCCGTGCGCGCGTTCGGCGAGGACCAGACGGCGGAGCTGGTCTACCTGGTCGGCGGCTATTGCCTCGTTTCGCTACTGCTCAATGCCTACGACATGTCGGTCCCCAGCCGCGAGGAAGGACTGCCCGACGATCCAAAGGAAGAGGGAGAGCGCGCATGAACGGAAAGCGAATGGCCGGCGCGATCGCCGGTGGGTTGGTGGCAGGCCTCGACATCACCGCGATGATGCTGGCGGGCGAGAGGAAGAGCGGCACGCCGTCCGAGCTCACCGATCTCGAACGGGCCGGTGCGCGGCAACTCGGCGTCCGCGCCGTACCGCCGAGCGATCGATTGCCCGATGCCACCGAACAGGTCGTGGTTCAGGGCAGTCACCTCCTGCTCTCCGCCGCGGCCGGCGCGGTCTATGCCGCGACCGTCGACGAGGATGCGGGCGTGGTGTCATCGGGGATCGTGTTCGGCTTGGCGTTCTATGCGGCGATGCACTGGATCACCGGGCCGATGCTGGGCCTCAAGAAGCCCGAATGGCAGGCGGACGCGGCGACGATCGGGACGCACACGATGGTCCACCTCGTCTTCGGCGTCGCGACCGCGGCCGGCGCGAAGGCGGCGGCCAACGCCTGACCGTTCCGGAACACCGACGCCCCCTAAGCGCGAATCGCGCTTTACTGCCCTGATCCATAAGGATTTCCCATGTTGAAGAACCCGATCCGCTACAGCCCCGACGTCGAGACTATCGGTCCCGACGAGCAGGAGACGATTGACGGTCTCAACAAGACGTTCAGCTACATTGTCGAAAAGACGCACGAGGACCTCGGCCACGCGCAGCGCGGCGTCCATGCCAAGAGCCATGCCTTGCTCGAAGGCGAGATGGTGGTGCGCGACGACCTCGCTGACGAACAAGCGCAAGGCATTTTCGAGCGCGGGCGTTGCTACCCCGTCATCATCCGCATGTCGGCGATCCCCGGCGATCCAATCCGAGACAGCGTGTCGCTGCCGCGCGGCTTCTCGATCAAGATCATCGGCGTCGATGGCGATCGGCTGCCGGGTGCCGAGGATGAAGTGACGCAGGACTTCCTCATGGCGTCCGGTGTCGTGTTCTCGAACCCGACGCCGGTCGGGTTCCTGCGCAACACCAAGCCGCTCGCCGCGACGACCAACCGCGCGGAATGGGCCAAGGCGGCGCTATCGAAGGTGCTGCGCCCGATCGAGCAGGCTTTGGAAGCGGTCGGCGGCGAGAGCGCATTGCTGAAGGGCTTTGGCGGCTATCCGGACACCAATCCGATCGGCGACCGCTATGGCACGCAGGCGCCGCTCCGCTTCGGCGACTATATCGCAAAGTTCGACATCGTGCCGGAATCGCCCAATTTCCGCGCGCTGACCGACCAGAAGCTCGGCGAGAGCAAGAGCCCCGATTCGATCCGCGAAGAACTGATGGCGATCTTCGCGAACGAAGGTGGTGCCTGGACGCTGCGCGTGCAGCTCTGCCGTGACCTCGAGGAAAACCCGATCGAGGACGCCGCGACGTCGTGGCCGGAGCAGCGCAATCCCTACATCCCGGTCGCGACCATCACGGTGAAGCCGCAGAAGAGCTGGTCCGAGGAGCGCGTCACCGTGCTCAACGAACAGACCGCATTCCGCCCCTGGCACGGCGTCGAGGCGCATCGCCCGCTCGGGTCGGTCATGCGCGCGCGCCGTGCGGTGTATCCGGTGATCCAGGATCTGCGCAGCCAGCTGAACGGCTGCCCGATGCACGAGCCGCGGACGCTTCCCCCGCTCGACTGATCGGGTCTGCACGGAACCGTACCGAAACGTCGCCGGGCATTCGGGTGTTAACATCCTGATGCAACAGGAGCTTCCCATGCCCTATCTACCCTATCGCGACGACATCGAGACGCCCGAAGCTGGCGAGCAGGAGAGTATTGACGGCATCATCAAGGGGATGACGCAGGAGAGCGAGACGGTCGAGAAGCGCGACGGCCATGCGGTGCGCGCCAGCCACGCCAAGAGCACGGCCTGCGTCATCGGCAAGATGGTCGTCGCCGGGAATTTGCCGCCCGAACTGGCGCAAGGGCTGTTCGCGAGCCCGGGGACGTTCGACGTCGCGGTCCGCTTCGCGCAAGGTCCGGGCGAGAAGCTCGGGGACAGGGTTTCGACGCACCGTGGCATGGCGATCAAGGTCTTTGGTGTCGGAGGCGCCAAGCTGGCCGGTCACAACGCGCCGACGCAGGATTTCGTCCTGGCGAGCGGTACGACGTTTCCGGCCGGCACCGCCGCCGGGTTCTTAGCGCAGGCGAAGAAGATCGGCATGACCGTGCCGATGCCCGAAGGTGTCAAAAGCGCGGCCGCATCGATCGCGCGCAACATCAACAAGGTCCTGAACGCGGTCGGTGCCGAACCGAGCCCAACGCTGGACTTTTACGGCCATCCGTTCAGCCACCCGCTCGTCGAGACCTATTTCAGCCAGTGCCCCATCCGCTACGGCGGTCATGTCGCGAAACTCGGCGTGTTTCCGGTCGCGCCTGAGCAGCGTGCACTCGATGATTGGCGGCTCGATCCGCATCAGGATGAAGATGGCTTCCGTCACGCCGCGATCGCGTATTTCGACGCCAACGACGCGGTGTTCGAACTGCGCGCGCAACTCTGGGCCGATGCCGAGACGCAGCCGATCGAAGATACGTCGGTCGACTGGCCGACGCGGGTCAGCGAATACCGCACGATCGCGACGATCCGTCTGCCGCGGCAGGCCGCCTATGGCCCGGATCGCGTCCGCTATTTCGACGAGCTGATGACGTTCCGGCCAGCGCACGCCCTGGAGGCGCATCGTCCGCTCGGTGGCGTGATGCGCGCGCGCATGCAGGTGTATCGCGCGCTCAGCGATTTCCGCCACCGCGAGACCGGCATTGCCGTCGCCAACACAGCGACCATCACCGATATCCCGGCCTGACGCCGCTCACGCTTATTCAGATTTCGAAAGGACGATCATGAAGCTCCAAGGCAAGACAATCGCAATTCTGATTTCACCGCGCGGCACGGAGGAGCCCGAGTTCGCGCAGCCAAAGGCAGCCGTCGAGCAGGCAGGCGGTGCAGTAACCGTCATCAGCCTCAAAACCGGCGACGCAGAGACGGTCAACAACGATCTCGATCCTGGCAAGACGTTCGCCGTCGACAAAGCGATCGACAACGTGTCGGCATCCGACTTCGATGGCCTGGTGATCCCGGGCGGGTGCGTCGGCGCGGACACGCTGCGCTCGTCGGACAAGGTCGTAGCGTTCGTGCGCGATTTCTTCGCCGCCGGGAAGCCGGTCGCCGCGATCTGCCACGCGCCGTGGACGTTGATCGAGGCCGATCAGGTGCGCGGCCGCACGCTCACCTCGTTCTCGACGCTCGCCACCGACATCCGCAATGCGGGCGGTACGTGGGTCGATCAGGAGGTCGTCGTCGACCAGGGCCTCGTCACCAGCCGCACCCCGGATGACTTGGCTGCGTTCTGTGCAAAGCTCGTCGAGGAGTTCTGCGAGGGCAGTCACGAGGCGCAGGCGGAGAACGCATGATGGCGCGCTTTGCCGACAAGGTGGTCGTGATTACCGGTGCCGCCTCGGGCATTGGTGAGGGTGCTGCTCGCCGTTTCGCCGAGGAAGGCGCGACGCTGGTGCTGGGCGACATCGACAAGGGCGCGCTCGACCGGTTGGCGGGCGAACTGGGCGGCACCGTCGAGACGCGGGAAACCGACGTCACCGACCGCGCCGCGTGCGAGGCGCTGGTCGAGGCGGCGATCGACCGCTTCGGTCGGATCGACGTACTCGTCAACGACGCCGGCGTCGACCATCTGGGCAAGCTGGACGAGGGCGACTTTTCGGAATTCACCAAGGTGATCGAGACGGACCTGTACGGCGTCGTCCATATGAGCCGCGCGGCGATCGCACATCTGCGTGCGTCGAAGGGCTGCATCATCAACGTGTCGTCGGTGTCGGGGCTCGGCGGCGACTGGAACCACAGCTTCTATTGCGCGGCCAAGGGTGCGGTCAGCAACTTCACGCGCGCGCTGGCGATGGACGAGGCCAGGAACGGCGTACGCGTCAACGCGGTCAACCCATCGCTGACCTATACCGCGCTGACCGCCGGGATGAAGGAACAGCCCGACCTGATCGCCAAGTTCGAGGAGCGAATTCCTCTCGGACGGGGCGCCGAACCCGCCGATATCGCGGGTGTGATCGCGTTCCTGGCGAGCGACGACGCGCGCTTCGTGACGGGCGTCAACCTGGCGGTCGACGGCGGGCTGACCGCGTCCAACGGTCAACCTCCGCTGTCCTGATAAAACGAGGGCGCACCAATGCGCTCTCGTTCTCTTCTGGAGTCCATTCGGCAATGACGAATCCCGTTACTTTCCGTGCGCATTTGGGCGCCGTCGATGTCTGACGCGCCCAAGGTCGCTATCGTCACCGGTGCCTCGCAAGGCTTGGGTGAGGGGATTGCAGGCGCGTATCGCGCGCGCGGCTGGCGCGTCGTCGGCGTGTCGCGATCGATCGCAGCGTCGCAATCGGACGACTGGATTACCGTTGCGGGTGACGTCGCCGATCCTGAAACCGCGAGGCGCGCCGTGATGGCCGCGCGCGGCCGGTTCGGGCGTGTCGACACGCTCGTCAACAACGCTGGCGTTTTCATCGGTGAGCGTTTCACCGACTATACGGCAGAGCAGTATCGCCAGATCACGCAGACCAATCTCGATGGCTTCTTCAACATGACGCAAGCGGCGCTGCCGCTGATGGTCGAGCAGGGCAGTGGCCATATCTTGCAGATCGTCACGACGTTGGCGGAGCACGCCGATGTCGAATTCCCCTCGGTGCTGGCGTCGCTGACCAAGGGCGGTCTTGCGGCGGTGACGCGCAGCTTGGCAATCGAATATGCCGCCCGCGGCGTACGCGCCAACGCGGTGTCGCCCGGCATCACCGAAACGCCGATGCACCCTCCCGAGACGCGCGCCGGGCTCGGAGCGTTTCACCCGCTCGGTCGGATGGGCACGGTCGCGGACGTGGTCGGCGCGGTGCTGTACCTCGAGGATGCCACGTTCGTGACCGGCGAAATACTCCACGTCGACGGTGGACAAGTCGCCGGTCACTGACGCGCAAGACAGGTACGCGTCGTTATATCTCTGAGTGGGTCGGCGGGCACCGAGCTCCCTGACCCGCTTGGCGCTATTGCAAGACGTGTTCGGCGCATCGGCGCACGAACGCGGCGCTGGCCTGCGGATGCGCGACAGGGAGCATATGGCCTCCGTCGGTCATTTCCAGCGTCGCGCCTGGAATTGCCGCTACTGTCTGCTCGCCATCGATCGAAGGGGCGATTACCTGGTCGTCACGGCCGTATAGCAGCGCGACCGGAATCGTCAGTTCAGGATAGCGGCTGACAATTGCGGCAAGGTCGACGTCGGCGCTGGCCAGTTCGAGCAGCGCACCATTGACCGCAACCGGGCGATCGCCAAGCCCACCGCCGCCGCGCGTGGCGAAATCGGCCGGGACTGGATCGGGCGCGAAGATCTTGCCCCAGCGCAGGCCATACGCCGCACGGCTGATCGGCGTACCGATCAGATTGGCGAATATCGAGCGTGAGCGCGGGCTGCCTTCGATCGCGTTTGCCACCGAGGCGGCATCGATCCAGGCGGCTACGTCATCGGCGCCAGCAACGCGAGGCCGGCGACCGAACCGGGATGGTGCGTGGCCACGCCGAGGGCTACCGCACCGCCCAGCGAATGACCGACGAGCAGCGGCGGACGATCGAGCGCGAGCGTGTCGATGAGGCTCGCAATGATCGCCTACTGGCCAAGGATACCGGGTTGTTCGCCGGTCGGCACCGAATAGCCCGAGCCGGGTCGGTCGACGAGAATAACGCGATACCCGTCGGCCAGCGCATCGGCGACTCCGTAGGAGAAGTTGCGGAGCTGCGCGCCCAATCCGTGGATCAGGACGATCGGCGGTCCCGCACCGCGATCGACATAGTGGATCCGTGCACCTGCGACGTCGATGAAACGGCCGTCGGCGGGCACGTCCTGCTCGATCCGCTTGGTCGTCGCGCGAGTGTAGACCGCGGCTGCTGCCAGTGTCGCAGCGATGATCCCAGCCGAGCGAAGTGCGATCGAGCGTTTCGGGGCGTCGTCGGAAACCGATCTGGACGCGAAGAAACGGCGCATGTCGGCGAGCAGCAATTCGGGTTGCTCGAGCGCGGCGAAGTGGCCGCCCGCGGGCATCTCGGTCCACTGGACGATGTCGTAGGTCTTTTGCGCCTGCGAGCGCGGCGGCGGCGGGAAGACCGGGTCGGGGAACACCGCGACTCCGGTCGGTACGGTGATCCGCGTTCCCGCGGGAAAAGTGCCCGAATCCTCCAGCACGCGACCGCGGTACATCCAGGTCGACGTCACGAACGATCCCTCGATCAGATACAGCATGATGTTGGTAAGGAGCAGGTCCTCGTCGAACGCCTGCCACAGGTCGGGGCGGCCGTGTGCGTCGCGTGGCACGTCGGCCCATGTGCCGAACTTCTCCAGGATCCACGCCGCGACGCCGACCGGGCTGTCCGACATCGCTACGCCTAGCGTCTGCGGGCGCGTGCCCTGTTCCTGCGAATAGCCGGTTTCTTCCTTGGCAAGCCTGGCGCGTTTCGCAGCCCAGGCGACCTCGTCGGGCTTTTTTGGCACCGCATCATTGGCCTGGAGCAGCACCATGTTCAGATGGAGTCCGGCGATCACTTCGGGATGCGCGTGTGCCATCCAGCCACCGATCGCGGAACCCCAGTCCCCGCCCTGCACGAGATAGCGTCGCGTGCCGAACAGCTCGACCATTAGACCGTGCATGAGTTCTGCGGTCTGCTTCGGTCCGATCGGAGACACGGGGCGGCCCGAAAACGCGTAGCCGGGCAGCGAGGGGACGACGACGTCGTGACCGTCGGCGACGAGTGGCGCGATCAGCGCCTCGAATTCGAGGAACGACCCGGCCAGCCGTGCAGCAGCAGCAGCGGGGGACGTGAGCCATCGCCCCGCGCATGAATGAAGTGGAGGCTCTGCCCCTGCACGTCGGCCGTAAACTGCGGCAGCATATTGAGCCGCCGCTCCTGCGCGCGCCAGTCGTAGTCCGCCAGCCAATAGTCGACGAGCCGCTTGAGATCGGCGAGGCCGACGCCTGACTGCCAGCTTCCCGCGTCCGGCATAAGGCTCCAGTCGAACGCCTCGACCTTTGCGCGGATGGCGGCGAGGCGGTCGTCGAGTACCGCTATGAAGAAGGGTTCTGCCATGTGTCGATCCCGCCGATGGGGGTAAATCTTATTTCCCCGATTGAAAGCCTAACGTCGAACGCGCGAAAGTCGCCGGAAGGCGCTTCGAGGCGAGATGAACGAGCGGCTGCTTTTGGAAAGCGGGCACGGCGGTTTGGACGTCTGGAATTGGGTCCTGGCTGCCATATCGTGGAACGCGCGTGCAAAGATCAGATTGCATCGTAGCTGAATAGCCACATTGACGAGCTCTGCTTGCTCGGTTTGTCACCGGTGCTTTGAAGCCGGCCGACTGCAGTATATCTGGCGCCGTTTCTGAGTGAACCGGACGGCATCAGGAGTGCGAGGCGGGGTGCGACATACAACACTAGGTCATGGCCATCGTCGGTCGTCATGCTGACAGCCGTGTAGCCAAGCTTTCCGCCCAGAAGCCGTTCGTTCGCCTGACCGTATCCGGTCGGCGACGTGAGGCTCGTAATGCGCCCAGTCACCCGGACAAGATTGCCGTTGGGCTGATCGGTCGCGGCGTTGAACGGCCGCTTGGTCCGCATCCGCTCGGCATTGATCGTGTTGTAATGGTCGAGCAGCTGGCCAAGACTTTGATAGTCGATCGTCCATTTGCTGCGCTCGGCCCAGAACAAGGTTCCGTCGAACACGGTGAACAGCGCGTCGGTCCAGCCGGCGCATCCATCGGCATCTTCGCAATTGGGCCACGCCGCATCGATCCATCGCACGAGCTGCGTGTTCGGATCCGAGAATTCGGCCTCCTTGGCAAGGCCGGGCCCGAACGCGACCGCGGCCTGATGTTGCCGCGGAGCGACGACCGCGACCGCGCCGTTGCCGACATCGAGTTTGCCTATCCGCAACTGCCGCATCATCGCCCAGGCATAGTCATTCGCGGAAAGCCCCTTCAGGTCGTCGACCACCAGGATACTCATTTCGACGCCTGAGTCCTTGGCGAGGCGATACAGCCTATGCTCCATCGTTCTCATACGCGCCGGATCGAGCCGTCCGGTCTCGTCTACGATGAAGCGGCCGTATTTGAAGGGTATCGATCCGGGTGCCGGTAACAGGCGGGCAGGGACCGAGGCATTCACGACCGCCGGCGGTGTAGCGGCCGGTGGCGCGGTCGGTCCTTGCGCGATCGGGCCTGGCGAGGCACCGCCGGGCGCCGCAGGCATTTTCCCGCCCGCGCACTCGAGACCGCCCGATTGCGTGCAGGATTGTCGCCACCCTTGCTGGATCGCGTTGGCGCGCTGGTCCTTTGCCGGATGGGTCGGCGAGCCGTGGCTGCTGCCGACCGTCAGGATCATCCGCTGCGCCTCGGCGAGCGGCGCGCCCATCTTCTGCAGGACGTAGCCGCTGAACTTGTCGGCTTCCAATTCGATTTCTGGGCGACTGCCGCCGGGCACGATGGTGTGCCCGGACAGATGGTGCGCGATCTCGTGCGCCATGATGCTGATCGGTCCCCAAGGGCTGCCGCCGACCTGCGCTTCAGCCGCCTTCATGAACGCGGGGTTGAAGGCTATAACTCGGCGCGGCACACGCTTGTCATCGAGCATGATGACCGCGGCAGCGTTCGGCACCGGTCCAGACACGACGACGAAATTGGCGGGGAGGCCGGTATAGCCCATGATGCGCGTGACGGCGCTGGCGCAATCCTGCGGGGCACCGCCGTTCAGCGATGTTGCATCCGCCTGAACCGGTTTGCCGTCATAGGAACAGGCCTGCAGCGTCGACGCGATCGCCTCTACCCTGGCCGCGCTGGAGGCCGTCTTGCTCGTGTCGTCCGACTTGCCGCATCCGCTTGTCAGGAGGGCCGCCAGCGCACTCATTGATGCCAGATGCAGGGTCCGCATGTTACCGTCTCCTCGTCAGCGGCTTACCAGCCAAAGGATCGCCCATGCGTAAACGCGCAGCAGCGTCCAGTTGATCGCGGCGACCATGATGCCGGCTAAAACCAGCCTTGGCCAGTCGGTCCGCCATGACAGGAGGAAGAACTGGCGATAGGCCACCACGACGATCAACGTTTTGAGAATGGGCACGTAAATTTGCGACGCCGCCTTGTGCGTCAGGATGAACCCCGGATCACGCCAGATCAACGTCGGCAACATGTTGACGCTGATGAACGCCAACACGATCGACTGACAGTAGATCGCCAGCACCGTCACTTCGACCAGATTATAGCCAAGCCGGCGCCGGAACACGATCGCTGCCGCAGCGACGATGGCGACGATGCCCAGCGAGAAACTCCAGTTGGAATAAGCCAGCACCTGCGCGGCCATGCGCTTGACGACGCCATCGCGATCAACGCCCGCATAGACGCTGAAATACTGGTTGGTCGCGAGTAGTAAAACAAGGACGGCAACAGTCGCCACGAGCAGCTTCAGCGGGTGCACCCACGTCGTGCGCCGACCCATCACATATTCCCGGGCGACCGTACCGGGCGTTACGATCAGCTTGCCGAGCGTCCGGATTGCCGGCAGTTCGAACAGGCGGAGCCGATCCCAGGTTTCCTTGCGGATATCGTGCCAGACGAACCGCTTCGCGGCTTTCTGCCCGCATCCACTGCAATACGCGGTTGTCATCGGCGTAGCGCAATTCCCGCACGTCGGTTGCTCGAACCAGTCGTTGGAAACCGGAACGTTGGGAAGGGAAGAAGGGCTCTGCTTGTTCGGACCCAACGCATCAGCAATCATGCGGCGGACTTCCAGCATTTTACCTCCCCACGTTGCTCTGCTTCGGCTTAGCATGGGACCGATGGACGGTGGAACAGCCCGCATGGCCCGCTACTGCCCTGCGAACAGGCTCTTCTCCGAAGCAGCCGGACGGAGGTCGGCCAAACAAGGCGGAACATGCTAGATGAACAAAGGTCCGTTTCTGGGGGAGCCTAACAGCCGCTGAGTGACCACTTGTGGGTCAAAGCAACGCGTTCCCTCTAACCAACCACCTACATCAGCTTGTCGAGCGTGATTGGCAGATCGCGCACGCGCTTGCCGGTTGCGTTGTAGACTGCATTGGCGACGGCCGCCGCTACGCCGGTGATACCGATCTCGCCGATACCGTGCGCACCCATCGGCGTGTGAGGGTCGGCAATGTCGGTCCAGATAACGTCGATGTCCGGCACGTCGAGGTGCACGGGAATGTGATACTCGGCGAGGCTAGGGTTCATGATCCGACCACTGCGTTCGTCGAACTGCGTCTCCTCCATCAGCGCCATGCCCAGTCCCATGATGATGCCACCGCGAAACTGGCTCCTCGCCGTCTTGGGGTTGAGGATGCGGCCGCAATCGAATGACCCAAGGATACGGCTGACCCGTGTCTCGCCGGTAACCGCGTTGACGTGCACTTCGCAGAAAATCGCGCTGTGCGAGTGCATCGACCAGTGCATCAGTTCGAGGGGCTGGGACGCCGCCTCAGTGACGGTGACGCTGTCGCGTTGCGCGCGTGTCAGGATCGAGGCGTAGCTTTCCCGCCGCGCAGGATCGTCGCGCTTGGCGAGCCCGCCGTCCTCGCTACCTACCTCGTCCGCTGACAGCCCGGCTAGAGGCGAATCGTTGCCGGCGAGCTTGAGGAGTTCGCCGACCAGCGCGTTCTGCGCGGCGATGACGGCGGCACCGATCGCTGCGGTTTGCTGCGATCCGCCTGCCATGATCGCGCCCGGGATCGATGCGTCGCCGTAGCCGACCTCGATCCGGTCCATCGGCAGGGCCAGTCGCTCCGCTGCAACGATCGCGGTGGTGGTCGACGTCCCCATGCCCATCTCGGCGGCTGCGACCTCGATCTTCGCGCGCACCGTGTCTCCGTCACGCGCAAGGGTGATGCGTGCTTGGGCACCCGGCATCCGGTAATAGGGATAAGTGCCGGTCGCGCAGCCCATGCCGACCTGCCACTCGCCGTCCCGGCGCTCGCCCAGAACGGCGGGGCGATCCGCCCAGCCGAACCGCTCGGCGCCGGAGCGCCACGCGTCGACGATGTGCCGCGAGGAGAAGCTAAGGCCCGATGTCGGATCCTTGTCCGGCTCGTTGCGGATACGCAGCTCCACCGGATCCATGCCGAGATCGATAGCCAATTCGTCGATCGCGCATTCCAGCGCGAAGGTGCCGACCGCCTCTCCGGGCGCGCGCATGAAGGTATTGGCCAGCATGTTCATTCTGGCGATCTCGACCTGCAGGGTGATGTTGGGGCAGGCATAGGCAGCGCGGGTGCCCAGGATGAACGGTTCGGGCATGTTGTTGTGCGGTGTCATGACCGACAGGCCGGTGTGGATCAGCGCGTCGAAGGCGCCATCCGCTGTCGCGCCGATTGCGACGCGCTGCTCGGTGAGGCTTCGACCGCCGACGACGCGGTACACGCCCTCGCGCGACAGCGCGATACGCACCGGCCGCTGCGCTAGCTTCGCCGCGGCGGCGCCAATGATCTGGTGGTCCCAAAGGCCCTTGCTGCCGAAGCCGCCGCCGACATAGGGCGACGTCAGATGGACCTGATGAAGATCGAGATCGAAGACCTCGCCGATCGTCTGTGCCTGCGCGGTGACCATCTGGCTTGCGTCGTGGATTACCAGTTCGCCATCGACCCAAGCGATTGTCGCGGCATGCGGCTCGATCGCATTGTGGTTGTGGCGCGGCGTGCGATAGACCTGATCGACGACATGCGCCGCGGTGGCGAGCGCGGCCTTGGCATCGCCGATCTCGTTGAGCAGCGGCTGGCCCATGAACAAGCCTTGTTCGATGCCGTTGGCCTTTGCGCCCGCCAGGTTGGTCGTCGACGGCTCCTCGTCATAGGTGAAGCGAACAAGCGACGCGGCATGATCGGCCTGTTCCTGCGTCTCGGCGAGGACGCAGGCGATCGGCTGGCCGTTCCAGTGAATTCGGTCGTCCTGCAGGATAGGCAGGTCGGCGGGGCCCACCGCGGTCGGCGACGAGCCGAAAACGCCCGGCTTGTTCATCCGAGGCGCGTTGAGGTGGGTCATCACAAGCACGACACCCGGCGCGACTTCCGCGGCGCCGCTGTCGACTGCCGTAATCCGTCCGCGCGGGATCGTCGCATAAGCGAGCGCTGCATACGCCATGTGGTCGAAGCGGAATTCCGCCGAGAAGGTAGCCTCGCCCTTGACCTTCAGCGTGCCGTCGAGCCGGGATACGGGCGTGCCGATCAGGCCGTGTTTGTGCGCGATCAGAGGATCGGGACGACCACCGGGAATCCAGCTGTCGGGTGCTAGCGGCACGAGCTTCTCCATTGCGCGCTGCATCAGGCCCTGCGCTACCTGCTTCGCGGTCTCGACGATGCTCATGCCACTTCTCCCTTCGCCAGGTCGGCCAACACCGCAGCCAGCGTCCGCGCCGCCAGTTCCGGCTTGAACGCATTGTCGCGAAGAGGCTGCGCGTCGGCGAACTCCGCGGCCGCTGCCGCGCGGAACGCGGCTTCGGTGGGCGATGCGCCGCGCAGCGCGGCCTCCGCCTTGGTCGCGCGCCAGGGCTTGTGCGCGACGCCGCCGAACGCGATCCGGACATCGCCGATCCGGTCGCCGTCCATCTCCACCGCCGCAGCGACGGAGATCAGCGCGAAGGCGTAGCTCGCCCGGTCGCGCACCTTGCGATAGGTGGAACGCGCCGCGAAGCCTAGCGGCGGCAGCGCGATAGCCGTTATGAGCTCGCCTGGCGCCAGCACCGTATCGAGATCGGGCCGGTCGCCGGGCAAGCGGTGGAGGTCGCCAAAGGCGAGCGTGCGCGCGCCGTCGGGTCCTTCGATATGCACGGTCGCCTCGAGCGCGGTCAGCGCAACGCACATGTCGGATGGATGCGTGGCGACGCAGGCGTCGGAGGCGCCTAGGATCGCATGGATGCGGTTGAAGCCCTTGCGGGCATCGCACCCGGTGCCGGGCGTGCGCTTGTTGCAGCGCGATCCGTCCGTATCGTAGAAATAGGTGCACCGGGTCCGCTGCAGCAGATTGCCTCCCACCGTTGCCATGTTGCGGATCTGCCCCGAAGCACCCGCCAGGATCGCGCGCGACAGCACCGGATAGCGTGTCCGCACCGCGTGGTGCTCGGCTAGCGCCGTATTGCGGACAGCCGCGCCGATCAGCAGCCCGCCATCCGCGGTCTCGGTGATCGCGTCAGACAGGCCGGTGACGTCTACCAGCCGCTCCGGCCGCGCCACCGCCTCGCGCATCAGGTCGACGAGGTTGGTGCCGCCGCCGAGGAAGGCCGTCGCATCGCCCGCGCCGAGTCGCACCGCATCCGTCACATCGTCGGCACGCGTGTAGCTGAAGGGGGTCATGCCGTTACCTCCCTGGCGCGTTCCGATGTGATCGTCGCCTGGATCGCATCAATGATGCCGTTATGCGCGCCGCAACGGCACAGGTTGCCGCTCATCCGTTCCTGAACCTCCTCGCGGGTCAGCGTCACACTGCCGCATAGGTCGGCGCTGACGTTGCTGGGAACGCCGCGTCGCGCCTCCGCCGCCATGCCGATAGCCGAGCAGATTTGCCCCGGCGTGCAGTAGCCGCATTGGAAGCCATCATATTCGATGAAGGCCGTCTGCAACGGGTGGAGCGTCCCGACCTCGCCCAGGCCCTCGATCGTCGTAATCTGATGGCCGTCATACTGGACCGCCAACGCGAGGCAGGACAGGATGCGCTCGCCATCAACCAGCACCGTACACGCCCCGCATGCGCCCTGATTACAGCCCTTTTTCGTGCCCGTCAGGTGCAGCGTCTCCCGGAAATAGTCCAGCAGTGATACACGAGGGTCGACCGGTCCTGCGACGGCGTTTCCGTTGACGATGAATGACATGGCGATCTCCTTCGGCGCACCGCGCCAATGGCAACTTATACCAATTTATATGTCGTGCTGATGTCTTTTCCGCATCCAAGTGCCGCGGTCGTCGTCGCAGCGTGAACGAATGGCGGAAGTTAGAGAGCTAAAAAATCGCCAGCAAATGACCGCTTCTGGGTCAGAAGCGCAATGTGAGCGATGCGCCCAAAACTAAAGGGCCAGGCAAGTCACCTAGGAGCTCATCTCGGGATTATCATACCACCAAGCTGAGCAGCAACGTGAACAAAAGCCCGAAAACTCCGACCAGCGTTTCCATCGCCGACCAGGATCGGAACGTCTCGGCCAGGCTCAGGCCGAAATATTCCTTGAACATCCAGAACCCCGAGTCATTGACGTGGCTGAACATCAGGCTGCCCGCGCCGATCGCGAGCACCATCAGGCTGGGATCGACGCCGTGCGCGGCGATCAGCGGCTGGACGATGCCGGCCGCCGTCAGGCCGGCGACCGTGGCGGACCCCAGCGCCACCCGGATCACCATCGCGAGGCCCCAGCCCAGTACCAGCGGCGCCAGGCTCAGTCCGCTCAACCAGCCGGCCAGTGCGACGTCCGCGCCAGCATCGACGAACACCTGCTTCAGCGCGCCCGCGCCGGCGACGATCAGCAGGATGCCGGCGATGTCCTTCACCGCCTCTCCACTGCCCGTCGACAGCCGCGCCAGCGACGTGCCCCGCGCGACGCCGAGGATCAGCATCGCGGCTAGCACGGAGATCAGCATCGTCACGACTGGGTTGCCGCCGAACGCGATCCAGCCCTTTGCAACCGGCGGGAGCGCGGGCAGCGTCATCAGGACGGTTGCGCCTGCGAGCAACATGACCGGCAACAGCGCGATCGCGAAGCTGGCGGTCGCGCTCGGCAGTTCCACGACGGCCTCCGGCGTATCGGCGGCGGGGCGGGGATGCGTCGTCATGCCGCGCAGGCTGCGGGCGAACAGCGGTCCGGCGATCAGCAGCGTCGGTATCCCGACCGCGAGGCCATAGATCAGCGTCAACCCGATATCCGCGCCGAACATCCCCACCAGTGCGGTCGGCGAGGGATGCGGCGGCAGGAAGCCGTGCGCGATCGACAGTCCGGACAGCATCGGCACGGCGAGATACACGGTCGGCATGCCCGAACGGCGTGCGACCGACAGGATCAGCGGCACCATCAGGACGAAGCCGACATTGTAGAATAGGGGTATGCCGACGATGAACCCCGCCAGCGCGAGCGCCAGCGTGATCGGCCCGCGCCCGACAGCATGGATCAACGTATCGGCGATGCGCTGCGCGGCGCCGCTGTCCGCGACGATCCTGCCGAACATCGCGCCTAGGCACAGGATTGCGGTCAGCGACCCCAGCATGTCGGCGACTCCGCGGGTCAGCGATCCTGCAACGCGGTCGAGCGGCAGGCCGAGCAGCATCGCCGCCGCCAGTGCCGCGATCAGGAACGCGACGAACGGGTGCAGCTTTACCACCGAGATGAGCAGCACGAGCAGGCCGACGGCAAGCGCCACCGCGAGGATGGTCATGGCGTGTCTCCTGCACGGGCAAAGGGGTCTTCTGCTGGCTCAGGCGACCGTAGCGGTCCTACGGCAGCGGGGGCGGGGCTCTCGTCGACGAGCGCGTACGCGACGATATCTTCGGCGCCGTAAGCCAGATACTGGTCGTGCGACCATCGCAGGTCGCCGGCGCGCGCGAACTTCCGGGGACCATAGCGGCAGCGGACCGCGACTGCCGCATCATCGGCTACCGGACATCGTCCCCCGTTCCAGGGGTGCCAGGAGTCCGCGATGCCGGTGTCGTCAATGGCCATCCTCTATCCCGCGCGATCGTCGTCGGGCGCTTGTCGGGCCCGACGTGCCGTAAATCAACTCAGCCGAGATACCGTCCGGCCCAGCCCAAGCCGGCGACAGTCTCCGTCGCGGGCGCATATTCGCACCCGATCCATCCTGTGTAGCCAAGCGTGTCGATCTGTTCGAGGAGCCACGGAAAGTTCAGTTCGCCGGTTCCTGGCTCGTGCCGCCCCGGATTGTCGGCGATCTGGATATGGCCGATGCGCGGCAGCAGGCGCTCGATCGCGCGGGCCACGTCGCCCTCCATGATCTGCATGTGATACACGTCGTAGAGTAATTTGACGTGGTCGCGACCTACTGCGTCCATCACGTCCAGAACGGCGGCCGTGGTGTCGTAGAAATAGTTCAAGATATCGATCCGCGTGTTGATCGGCTCGAGCACGAGCGTGATACCGTCGTCCGCGACCATGTCGGCCGCGATCCGAATGTTGTCGATCAGGGTGCGGGTCCAGACCTCCCGGTCCGCGCCGGGGGCGATCTTGCCCGCCATGACGTGGAGTGTCCGGCATCCGGTCGCGCGCGCATAGGCCAGCGCCGTATCGATGCTCTGGCGGAACTCCTCGACGCGTGTCGGGTCGGCCGCGATGCCGCGCTCGCCAGCTGCCCAGTCACCCGGCGGCAGGTTGAACAATGCTACCGTCAGGCCGTGTCGCAGAGCAGCTGCCGCCACCGCCTCGGCGGGCTCGCCATAGGGCGACACGCATTCGATCGCCTTGAAACCGGCCTCGGCGGCGGCGGCGAACCGGTCGAGGAACGGCAGGTCGGTGAACAACATGGTCAGGTTGGCGGCGAGGCGGGTCATGCGTGGTCCTCCGATGGCAGCACGAGCACCGCCCTGAAATCATTGACGTTGGTGCGGGTGGGGCCGGTGACGAGCAGATCGCCGATCGTCGCGAACAGCGTGCCGCTGTCATGCGCGGCCAGATACGTGTGGGCATCGAGACCGATCGCTGCGCACCGGTCTATCGTATCGGGGGCGATCAGCGCGCCGGCGGCCTTGCTGGCGCCATCCTCGCCGTCGGTGTCGCCTGCCAGCGCCCAGACGTCGGGCAGTCCCTCGATCGAACACGCCAGTGCAAGCGCGAATTCGGTATTGCGTCCGCCTCGCCCAGGGGTCTTTCCCGCCAGCGTCACGGTGGTCTCGCCGCCGGACAACAGGACGGTCGGCGTGGGTACCCCGCGGCGTACGAGCGCGGCCATCTCCTGGCCCAGCGCCTGGCTTTCACCCTCCAGGTCATCGCCGAGCAGGATGGGATGAAGACCTAGCGCTCGGGCAGCGTCCGCGGCTGCGTCGAGGGCGGCAGCCGGCGTTCCGATCAGGCGGGCATCATGGTCGCCACTGGAGAGTATGGCTGGCTCCACAGTGAGCAGCCGGGCGGACACCGCCGCCGGAAGCTGGTCGCCGAGCAATGCCACGACATGCCGCAGGTCCATGTCGGCGGTGGGATCGGGGATCGACGGACCCGATGCGATCGCCGCCATGTCGTCGCCGGGAATATCGCTGATCCCGAGTGTCACGACGCGGGCCGGATGTGCCGCGGCCAGCAGCTTGCCGCCCTTGATCGCGGACAGGCGGCGGCGAACGACGTTCATGGTGCGGATGTCGAGCCCGGAGGCGAGCAGCAGGCGGCTGACCTTCTGCTTGTCCGCCAGCGTGATGCCCGGTGCCGGCAGCGCCATGACCGACGATCCACCGCCCGATATCAGAACGAGCACCAGATCCTCGGGCAGCAGCCCGGC
Organism: Sphingomonas fucosidasi; assembly: GCF_036663855.1. Lineage (NCBI taxonomy): Bacteria > Pseudomonadati > Pseudomonadota > Alphaproteobacteria > Sphingomonadales > Sphingomonadaceae > Sphingomonas > Sphingomonas fucosidasi. The sequence continues at coordinate 292,584 of NZ_JAXOJR010000004.1, forward strand.
GACCGCTGCTAGAATTTCGCGCGCGGCGGCCTCGCTGGCGGCATCGGGTACCGGGTGCGCCGCCTCGCGTACCATGATGCGTCCGGCGGGCATGCCGTAGCCGTACGGCACGACAACGATGCCCGACAGGTTGACGTCGGGCCAGGCCGCATTGACCGCCGCCGCCATCGACGCGGCTGCCTTGCCTGCCCCGACGACGATGCAACGTCCCTGCGGTTTTGGTGGCAGATGTTGCGCCAGCACGCGGGCGGGGTCCGCACTCGCCACCGCCACGTCGAAGAGATGGCGCAGCGCGTCGCGAGCGGTCTGGTCGGTCCACGGGCTCAGCTTGGCGATCGGTTCCGCCATCACGCCAGATCCACCGCGACGACTTCGTGTATCTTGATCTGCGGCACCTCGACGATCAGGCGATTGCCCTCCCGCCGGAACGTCGCGTCGCGTTCGGCTTCGAGCAGGCGAACGCGGCGCGGGGTGGCGCCGCGCGGCAGTTGCAAGGTCACCTGATAGGGGCCGGCCGGCAGCACTTCGCGCATATAGCCACGCATCGCCATCGGGTTGGTCAGGTTGACGAGATGTGCCGCCAGCGAACCCCGTTGTCGCCAATAGCTGATGTCGAGCAGTCCGGGGCCCGTCACCGCCATCGGCTGCGGCCCATCCGCCGCCCAGACGACCGCGTTGCGCAACAGCGCGAGATGGTCACCGGTCGAGTTTTCCCAGAACGTCCGATCGAGATCGAACGGAAAATAGACCACCCGGCCTTTGCCGAACCGGCGCGCATACACCATCGGCTCGTCGGTCGTCCGCGTCGCGGTATAGACCTTCTCCATCGGCAGGTCGGGATAGCTCGGGACCAGCGTGAACGCGGCGGGCAGGCTGGCGCCGCGGGGCCGGACGTGCACGCGCTTGGTGCCGGCGATGATGCGCGGCGTATCGTCCAGTCCGACGGTCAGCGGACCCGGTCCGCGCACAGTCAGATAGCTGTTCTGGACGCGGCGATCGATCGTGCCGTCGAAGTCGCAGCCGAACAGGTCGGCGAGGCCGAAGTTAGCGCGGCGCTTGCCCCATTCGTCGTACAGCGCGGTTTCGTGGGTCGCGACGATCGCGCCGCCGCGCGCGACATAGCCGCGTAGCGCCGCGCATTGTGCGGTCGACAGCGCCGCGATGTTGGGCAGCACGATCACCTTGTACCGATCGATCGCCTCGGGCTCGAGCAGCCGTTCGTCGACGAACGCGAAGGGCACGCGCGCTTCCACCAGCGCCTGGTAAAAGCCGTTGGTGGCATCGTCGGAACTGCCGCGCAGCGACTGTGCGTCCTGCGGCCCGCCCGAGCCGCCGTCGGCGCGCTGCACCTCCTCGATATAATAGGTGTTGGTCTGCGACGAATGCAGCATCGCGACCTGCGCGAGATTGTCGGTGTTGCGGAAATACGCCTCGTGGCGGGCATGCCAGGCATAGGATTCGGCCACCGCCGGCACCCAGCGCTTGTCGAACACCTCCGCCTTGAATTTGGTCATCCACGGCCGGAAGCCGTGCGCCAGACCGTCGTGAAGGTAGGCGCGGATCTCGGTCGGCGCCTGCACCGAATCCATGAAGCGATAGGGGGTCGCCGTCTCGCCCACCGCGAAGATGCCGCTCATCGGCCGGTCGGGCATCAGGCAGGCGGTTTCCTTGGCGCTGCGTCCGTTCAGCCACGCCGGCGCGTTGCCGCTGCGCGCCTGGCGATCCGCGAACAACGCGCGCGCGGTGCGTCGCAGGCGACGCGGATCGAGCCGTCCCCAGGTTCCGGGCGTGAAGAACGCCTGCGGATTGACCGCGGTAACGGTCCGTCCCCACAGCGCCAGCTGCTCGTACCGGACCTCGTCGTCCCAGACGAGATAGGCGCGCACCACCGGGTCGCTAACGTCGCGGAGCGCGGTGGGAAGCGCAAAGCCGCTCGCCGACTTGAATTTGGTCTTGCAGACGGCGCAGTGGCACAGCCCGGCGCCGCCCGCCCAGCGATTGCCGAACAGTCCATCGACCGGATAGGTGCTGACGATCTCGTGCAGCACCTGCGGCATCCAGTCGAACGTGACCGGGCCATTGGGGCAGGTGAGATACAGATCGCGGTCGGTCGGATGGCGCTTGGGCTGGCCGGCGGCATCGCGCGCCACCCATTCGGGATGCGCGGCCAGCGCGTCGGCGCGCATTGCATGCGGATCGACGCGGCCCAGCACGCGGATGCCCATCGCCTTGCAGGCGTGGACCAGATCGCCGAACATGTCGCCGGTGCCCAGATACGGGCTGCGATAATGATAGGGCACCTTGGTCGGGTAGAAGGCGGTGACCCCGCCCGCGCTCAGGCACACGCCCTGCGTGCTGGTGCGTTTAAGGAAATCGAGCCAGAAACCGATGTCGTAGCGACCGGGATCGTCCTCGGTCGCGCAGATCTGGACCCAGCGCATCGGGCCCCATTCCCATCCTTCGCCCGTCGCAGTCTTGGTCGCCTGTCCGAACGCGACGCCAGGGAGAACCGCCGCGACGCCGAGCGCTGACGCGCCGATCACGGTACGGCGGTCGATACCGTCCAGGCGCTCCGGCTGATTGCCGACCATTGCATCTCCTCCCATGGCGTATTCTTCTATTGGATAATCTTTATTACCACGACACGCAGCGGCTCTTCAAGCCGATTCAATTGACGACGAGAAGGGTAATCGGAATATACAATTACAACGTTCTCAATCCATTGCCCAATACGGAGTAATGCATTCTTGGCTATATATACTTTCCAATTGAAATAATGGTCATCGCACCCTAGGATCGCGCGATCGACGCCAGAAGGCGCAGCAGGAGAGGAGGACGAATGTTCCGCCAGTTAGTCACCCCGGTCGCCGATAATCTGGCGCTATCGTTCCTGGCCGCTGCTCTGCCCATCGTGGTCGTGCTCGTACTCCTCGGGATCGTACGGCGTCCTGCCTGGCAGGCGTCCATCGCCGGTGTCCTGGTCGCGCTCGTGCTGGCGGTGACGGTGTGGCGGCTGCCCGCCGGAATGGCGCTGAACAGTATTGCCGCCGGCGCGACGTTCGCGGCATGGCCGGTGATGTGGATCGTGCTCAACGCGCTGCTCCTCTACAACATCGCGGTGGTCACCGGCAGTTTCGAGGCGTTCCGTGCCTGGATGGTCCAGCATCTGCCCAACGACCGACGGGTGGCGCTGGTCGTGGTCGGCTTCTCGTTCGGGTGCCTGCTGGAAGGGGTCGCGGGCTTCGGCACGCCGATCGCGATTACCAGCGCGCTCCTGGTCGCGCTCGGCTTTCCGGCGATCGAGGCGATCGTCTTTACCCTCATGTTCAACACCGCACCGGTTGCGTTCGGCGCGCTGGGCTCGCCGATCATCACGCTGGGGGCCGTGACGCAGCTGAACGACGTCGCGCTCGGTGCGATGGTGGGCCGGCAGCTGCCGTTGATCGCCCTGTTCCTGCCGTTCTACGTGATCGCGGTCTATGGCGGCGTGCGGGCCGTGCGCGGCGTGTGGCCCGTCCTGCTGGTCGCGGGCGGATCGTTTGCGACGATGCAGTTCCTGTCGGCGAACTTCCTTGGCTATGCGCTGACCGACGTCCTGTCGTCGCTCTCGTCGCTGGTCTGCACGCTGATTTTCGTGAAGGTCTGGCGGATCAAGCCCGATCCCGCGTTCGCGCTGCGCGGCCCAGCCACGGCATCCCCAGGCGCGGCATCGTCAGAAATGGCATCGAGCGCGACGGCCGCGCCCGCCGTTCCCGGCAACAGCCTGAAGGGCTGGCTGCCATGGCTGGTGCTGTCGGTCACCGTCATCCTGTGGGTGCACCTGAAGGTGAACCTGATCGGCGAGATCAAGGTGGCGTGGCCGGGGCTGCACGAGGCAATCTTCATCACGACCTATGGCAAGCCCTATGCCGCGATCTGGTCGTTCCAGCCGCTCGCCACCGGCACCGCGATCCTGGTCGCCACGATCATCACCGCGCTGCTGCTCCGGTTGACGCCTGCCCAGCTGGTGACGGCGATCCGGCAGACGCTCCGCCAGATCCGGCTGCCGCTCGCGACGACGATGACGATCGTCGGCCTTGCCTATCTGATGAACTATTCGGGCATGGCCTATACGCTCGGCGTCGGGGTCGCGTCGGTCGGACCGCTGTTTCCGTTCCTGTCCGCGTTCCTCGGCTGGCTGGCGGTGTTCCTGTCGGGCAGCGACACGTCGGGCAATGCCCTGTTCGGCAACCTTCAGGTCGTCGCTGCGCGCCAGCTCGATCTGAACCCGGTGCTGATGGCGGCGACCAACGCGTCGGGCGGCGTGCTCGGCAAGATGATCTCGCCGCAGAACATCTCGACCGGCACCAGCACCACCGACTGCCGCGGACAGGAAGGCGCGATCCTGGCGCGCACCTTCAAGCACAGCGTGTTCCTGACGCTGGTGCTCGGGGTGATTGTCATGCTTCAACAATACGTCTTCCCCGGCATCATCCCGTCATGAGGCGCGGATGGCATTTGCTTGCGTCGGCGGTGACCGTGGCCACGCTGGCGGGGTGCGCGACTGACGGGGCCGATCGTACGTATCTCGGGCCCTTCATTGCCGCCGAGCGCGCCGCCACGCCGTTCGATCCGATAACCGCGAGCCAGCCGACGACGGATTTCGCCGGCGCTTACCGCATGCAGCAGCGCTATGTCCGCCACCGCCTCCGGACGGGCGATACCGTGGCAGGCTATAAGGGCGGCCTGATGTCGCACGCGTCGCTGAAGGCGCGGAACGTTGCCGAGCCGCTGGTGGGCGTGGTGTTCGCCTCGGGCCGGGCCGACGACGGCGCGACCATTTCGCTGTGCGGATACCGAAAGGCGTCGTTCGAACTGAAGCTGGGCTATTTGCTGTCTTCGTCCTCGGCAGACCCCAGCCGAGGCGTCATGGTTTTGCCCGTGATCGACCTGCCGGACATCGCCTACCGCGATCCCGATCACTATAGCGCGATCGACATGGTGGCCGCGAACGTCTCGGCGGCGCGCTACGTTCGCGGGGCGATGCGCGATGCCGATGGGGTCGACCTCGATGGCGTCCGCGTATCGCTGACGCGCAATGGGCAGCCGATCGCGTCCGGGCTCAGCGCCGAGTCGCTTGGCGGCCAGCGGCGGAGCCTCGACACGGTGGTGACGCTGGCGCGAAGGACCGGACGCGCTGCACGGCCGGGTGACCTGATCGTGACCGGCAAGATCGGCGATCGCGGCTGGCTATTACCGGGACGGTATGCAGCGGATTACGGCCCGCTCGGCATGGTCCGCTTCACCATTGCTGCGTGCGCCGTCCGACCGGCGGTAGCTTCCTGATCCTCCCCCGAAAGGGGAGGGTGGCGCCGCAGACGTCGGAGGGGGAGGACACGGAACGCTGGGTGTCGCTTACCGCCCCCTCCGTCAGGCTGACGCCTGCCACCTCCCCCTGGCGGGGGAGGATCGTTCGCATGCCCGCTTCAGGCGTCGCGGCCGCGGGACCTTGGGGGGGCGACGATGTCGCTGCGTGCCAGCCGGCGGATGCTGGCCTCCAGGCGACGTTCCGCATCGTAGATCTCGCGCTGGGTGCGCATCGCGGTCGTCATGTGCAGCCGGGACGCCTCGCGCGCGCCGGCGACGTCGCGTGCCATGATCGCGTCGTAGATCGCCTGATGCTCGTGCAGCTGCGAATCCTTCTGCCGGCGATGCTCGTACAAGTTCTTGCGGTTCAAATAGACGTTCGAGCGCAGGATGCCTTCGATGCTGCGCATGAAGTGCAGCATCATCAGGTTATGGCTGGCTTCGTAGATCGCGAAGTGGAACTCCGCATCGGTGCGGGCGATCTCGTCGACGTCTTGCGCCTCGTGTGCGACGACCATCGCCTCGAAACAGGCGCGGATGGCGTCGCGGTCGACATCTGATGCGCGCTCGGCGGCAAAGGCGGCGGCGGCGGCCTCGATCTCGGACCGGAGTTCGAGGCAGTCGATCCGTGCCTCGGGCGTGTCCATCAGTTGCGCGAGCGGATCGCGCAGGCTGCGACCGATATCCTCGCTGACATGCGCCACGCCCTGGGCATTGGTAGTCAACAGGCCCGCCGCGATCAGCTTGTCGAGCGCCTCGCGCAGCGACGGTCGCGACACGTCGAGCTTGGCGGACAGTTCGCGCTCCGACAGCAACCGCTCGCCGGGGCGAAGCGACCCTTCGAGGATCATCTGCTGGACGTGCTCGGCGATCGCGTCCGCGAGCTTTGCCGGCCTGATCGATGGTGCATTCATGAAAGGGGATCCGACATCATGCCATCATATAGCGTGCCCCGTGTCCGCCCGAAAGTATGGGCCGCACCGGTCATACCGGAATCAGCACCGCTTCGAATGCACCGACCGGCGGAAGATCGAACCAGCTTCGACCGGCGTCGCCAGGACGCGCGCGGATCGTCTGGCCGCCGACCAGCGCACGCGCCTCGCCCGCACGCGACCCGAGCACACCGATACTCAGGCCGTGCAGCGGTGGCGGCGATACGTACGTGCCGTTGCGCTGCCCCGCATAGTTGACGACGGTGACGAGCGAGGCGCCGTCGTCGCGGCGCATGACCATCAGTTCGGCGGGGCCGGCGCCGGTTAGGGCGAAGCGCTGCGGGGGCACGTAGCGGGCAATGATCGCGGCGATCAGTTCGCGGTGCGCGGACAGGCCGTCGCGGTAATAGTGCCAGCCCATGAACCACGGGATGTGGACCGTATGCCCCTTGCCGTGCGCGCGCACCGACACGCCCGGATCGGTGCGCGCGGCGACGCCCGGAATGGCATAGCTGAATTCGGGCGGGCCAAAGCGCTGGTCGGGGGCAAAGCGCATCAGCGTCTCCGCGTCACGCCGCGCCGCGCCACCGAAATAGAGGCCGTCGAGCGGCACGCGACCGGCGGTTTTCAATACGCTCTTGGCGGGGTCGAGCGTCCAGCCCGCGATCGTCCGTGCCGCCGCGTAGCGCGCCAGCGGGAACGAGGCGAGGGGCATCTCGGTGCGTGCGTCGCCGCGGTCGTCGAACCCGGCGAACAGGCCGGTGGTGACCAGCACGCCGCCATCCTGCACGAACCGATCGAGCGCCGCCGCTTCGGCATCCGACACGACCATGACGTTGGGCGCGACGATGACGTCGAACACCTGATGCAGCTTGGCGGCATCATCCGCATTTCGGGGCTGGCGGACGAACCGGAACGGAATGCGCGCATCGACCAGCGCCGTGTAGAGCCCGCGAAACTCGTCGGTCTGGTATATTGCGTACGGCGTCATCCCGGCCAGCCGACCGGTCGCGCCCGACTGATAGATCCCGACGGGCGCCGACTCCGCCATGCCGGCATAGCTGTCGGCGTTCGCCGCGCGCCATCTGAAGAGGCGGGAAACCGGGGGCAGATACGTGGGATCGTCCTGACCGGCGAGCGTGCCCATCAGGTATAGATCGAGCTTCGCGCCGACGCCCATCTGTTGCGCCATCCGGTTCTCGTGACAGGCGGCACTCTCGGTCACCTGGCGCCACGGATAGTCAATGTGCGCGGTGGAGGTGGACGACCAGGGCTTACCGGGGCTGCGCGCGAGCGCCGACCGGCATTGCTCGCCCGACTGATACGCCCATTCCGGCGCGGCACGGTCGACCCGCCGCTGCACCTCGCCGCGGCCGACCTGCTCAACGCTGTCATGCTGGGTGATCGGCACGCCGGGCGCGAGCTGGTTGATGTGCGCCGAGATCCGCTGGCGCAACGCTTCCGACGTGCGCGCCTGGAACGCCAGGTAATCGCGCCAGTTCGGGTCCGCGAACCCTTCGCGTGCGGGCAATTCCTTGCCGTACATCGCGAGGAAACCGCGCCGGCAATTGTAACAGACGCAGATGCCGTGATCGACATTGGCGTAATCCGTCCGCGGATATCCGGTCATGTTGAAGAAGATGCCGTCCGGTTTGTACCGCGTCAGTCCCTCGGTGAGGATGCGCAGGCCGTAATCGAGCGCCCAGGCGCCGTTCGGGCAGGCCTGATACGTGCCGGCGAATTCGCGCGGCGTGCCGTCGCGGTTGCGCATGAACCATTCGGGATTCGCGTCATAGACGGGCTTCATCGCCTTGGAGAGATCGAAGCGGCCGATATAGGCCAGTCCCTCCTCGCGCGCCGCGGCAATCATCGCCTCGACGAAATCGCCCTTCATATACGGGTTGCGGCGCTGATAGGGCAGGGCGGTGGGATAGAAGGCGACGATCCCGCCGATGTTGGAGACGATGACGTTGCCGCCGAACTGACGGATCGCGCGCGCGATCGTGCGCGGATCTTCGCGGATATCGATCTCGCGCAAATTGGTCTGGACGATGCGGTAATCCTGCGTCCACCATTTCTTCGGATCGAACCGGGTATCGATACCGGGCCGCCCCTGCGCCAGCAGCGGGCCGGACGTTCCCGTCGCAATGCCGAGCCCTGCCAGCGACAGCGTCTGCAGTACGCCGCGCCGCGATGCTGCCTTGATGTCGAACCCGTCCATCACCGTCTCCCGTAGCGCGTCGCGCTCAAACCTTCGCGATCTCGTGATCCGCTAGGACCTCCAGCGCGCGCACCATCGCCGAATGATCCCAGTCGGCGCCGCCGCGCGCGACGCAGGCACTGAATAATTGCTGTGCCAAGGCCGTGTTGGGCAAGGCCATTCCGAGCGACCGCGCGGTGTTCAGCGCGAGATTGAGGTCCTTCTGGTGGAGTGCGATGCGGAAGCCCGGCGCGAACGTGCGATCGATCATCCGCTGGCCATGCACCTCCAGCACGCGCGATGCCGCGAACCCGCCCATCAGCGCGCTGCGAACCTTGTCCGGATCGACGCCGGCCTTCGCCGCGAACAGCAGCGCCTCGGCCACCGCCTCGATGTTGAGCGCGACGACGATCTGGTTGGCGACCTTGGTCACCTGGCCCGCGCCGACCGGGCCGACATGAGTGATGTTCTTCCCCATCAATTGGAAGAGCGGTTCGGCGCGCGCGAACGCCGTGTCGGAAGCACCGCACATGATCGTGAGGCTGGCCGCCTTGGCGCCCACCTCGCCCCCCGATACGGGGGCATCGACGTAATCGCAGCCGAGCGCCGCGATCCGCGCGGCGAACCCGCGCGTCGCGATCGGATCGATCGAGCTCATGTCGATCACGCACCCGCCCGGCCGAAGCCCGGCGGCGATGCCGTCGGCCTCGAACAGCGCAGCCTCGACGTCGCCGGTATCGGGCAGCATCAGGATGACGATGTCCGCCCCGGCGGCGAGTTCGGCGGCGGACTGGCAGACGGTCGCGCCCGCCGCCAGCAGTTCGGCGGGCAGGGGCGAACGATGCTGGACCAGCAGCAGTTCGTGGCCTGCGGCCTGCAGGTGTCCCGCCATCGGCCGGCCCATGATGCCCGTGCCTGCAAATCCGATCTTCATGCTGTTGTCCTCATCGATGCTGCGCGGTTTCAGAACCGTAGGCGTCCGCCCAGGCCGAATACCCGTCCGCGGAGGTCGTGATATTGCGACAGGGTGGCCAGTGCGACGGTGATGCTCGCCTCTGCTAGCAGGGGCGGCGCGGTGTTGGTCAGGTTCTCGACCTTGGCGAAAATCTGCAAGGTCTTGGTGATGTCGTACTGCGCGGAGATGTCGGTATAGACATAGGCCGGGTAGTGGTTGCGGTTCAGGTCGAGCGGACCGAAATTATTGTCGAAGGTGCCCGGGCCGATATAGTTGAACAGGACGCGCAGGTTGAGCGGCCCCTGGTCGTAGGACAATGTGGTCGAGCCGCGCCATTTCGGCACTGCGAAACCGCCCTGCAGCTGGCCGGCCGTATCGACCTGGCCGCTCGCGGTCGTCGAGATCAGGCGATCGACATAGGTGGCCAGCGCACGCGTCGTGAGCTGTCCCTGGAAGAGCTCGAACCGGTAGCTTGCCTCGAAATCGATCCCGCGGGTCTTGAGCCGCTGCGCATTGAACGAGTTCGCGTTGACCTGCGTGATCTCGCCCGATGCATCGCGGATCACGCCCGTGCAGAAGATGCTCTCGCCGCGGCCGCACCGGTCGACGACTTCTTGCTGGCCGGGCGTGACGATCGCATCGCGCAGATTGATATCGTAGAAGTCGGCCGACAGCTGCAGGTTGGGAATGAACGACGGTTGGAGGACGATGCCACCCGTGAAGGTATATGCCGTCTCCGGCCGCAGATTGGGGTTGCCGCCGATTAGAAAATTCACGTTGGCGGTGCGATTGGTCAGATAATCGGTCACCGTGCCAATGCGGATATTGGCCTGTGCGAACAGATCGTTGATCTTCGGTGCGCGGAAATCGCGGGAGTAGGTGCTGCGGAGGCGGATGCTGTCGTTGATCGCGTAGTTCACCCCGGCCTTCCACACCGTGGCGGATCCGACCGTGCTGTAGTCGACGTATCGACCGGCGAAATCGACGTCGAGGCTGCGCGCGAAGCTGGTGTCGCGGGCCAGCGGTATCGAGATTTCGCCGTAACCCTCCTTGACCTCGAGGCTGCCGTAATAGGAGCCGAACGTGCCCTGCCGCCATCCGTTGATGTCGGAGATCGGGTCGGATTTGTTGTCGACCGTATCGCGCCGATATTCCGCACCGACCGCGACCTTCACCGGCCCCGCCCAGGTGTTGAAGAGCTGCCCAGAGGTGTTGGCGTTGAAGATGATGCTGTCGGAACGCGAATCCTGGCGCGACGTGCCGAGCACATACTCGTTCACCGCCGAGGTCACCGCGCCAATCCCGAAGACGTTGGCCGGGACGCAGCCATTGCCCGGGTTGGTCAGCGTGGACCGGCATACCGGCTGGCCATTGGGTCCGATGACCGAGTCCAGCGCCAAGGCCCATTTTGCCTGGTTGCGGTTGTTGCGGCCGAGCGTCAACGATCGCGCATAGGTGTAGCTGTTGCCCAGCTCCCATTTCCAGATATCCGAGAACGATCCGCTCAGTCCGGCGCCGATTCTGATATAGGTGTTGCTGGTCGAATTTTCGTTCCGGCCCTGTTCGGGATTGTAGCGCCCGATCCGGATCGTCGTCAGATTGTTCGCGATCATCGCGTCGCGGATGTTGGTCGGCAGGAACGCATTGTCGCGCCGGATCGTGATGTCGGCGTTGTTCGTGTTGTAGTTGCCGGTGCTCTGCGCGCGCGTGTTGGCGGCGAGCACGTCGACGCGCGCGGTCATGTCGTTGGGGAAGTCATAGGTCAGCCGGCTGAAACCGCTGAACTGCCGCGAGGCGACCTGCAGCGGGGCGAAGTCGGGCTGCGGCATCAGCCCGTCGCCGCCCTGCATCCAGACCGTGCCGACATTGGTGCCCTGCCGGAACAGGCTCTGCGCACCGTTCTCGCCGAACTGGATGTTGCGCAGCGCGCCGGGCGTGGTGATGACGCCGCCGGCGGTCATCTGCGAATAGCGGACGTCCGGCACGATCAGCTGGCGGAATTCGCCGTTTGTCGGGGTGTAGGCGGCGTTGGGTATGAACGTCACGCCGCGGCGACCCCAGGGGCGGGCACCCTGATAGACGATGTCGGGCTGCTCGAAGTAGGAGGCGGCGACCACGAAATGTCCCCGGCCATCATCGAACTTGCCGCCATAGATCCCGCTCAGCGAATATTGGGGAATGTCGCCATACGTGGACATGTTGAACTGGCCGTCGATCTTTCCACCGACGATCTTGTCGTTGAGGACGACGTTGACGACGCCGGTAATCGCGTCGGATCCATAAACCGACGAGGCGCCCGACGTGACGATATCCAGCTGCGACACGAGCGGCGCGGGGATGATGTTGATGTCGAACCCGTTGGCGATCGGGCTGCTGTCGAGCACGCGTTGCCCGTCAATCAGCAACAGGGTGCGGGTGGAGCCAAGCGCACGCATATTGAAGGTCGCGAGACCGAGGTTGCGACCGCTGCCGTTGTTACGGTTGGGACGTAGAGCCGGCACGTCGCGCAGGAGATCGACCACGTTGGTCGCCGCTTTCTGCTCCAGTTGCTTCTCAGTGAAGGTCGTGATTGGGGTCGGCGTCTGGAATGTTGATCGTGGAATGCGGCTGCCAGTGACGATGATGTCTTCGACCGGCGTCCTCTCCGTCCCGTCAACAGGCAAGGTAGCGTTTACTTCGGTTTGGGTTTGCGTGGGTGCAGGTGCGTCAACCTGAGCTTGCACATTCACCGGTTGACACAGTGCGATGGCGCTGACGCCGATCGCAAAAGACGTCAGACGAGCCTTGGTGTCCAATTTCCCTCTCCCCGTGATGCTCTGAGCACCTTTTGATTGTGAGTTATGGATAAATCATATTACCAAGTATAGCAACGGAAGATTATTATTACCTAAGTGCAGGGCCGTGCGTCTGCTTCTGCACGCCTCGCCGTTCCGGAAGGTTGGTCGTCCGCGACGCAATTCCGCTTCAAGAACGCCCGCTCCCTTTGGATGTTGGCCCCGAGCCGCAGGGATCGGGATCGCCGTTTATGAGAAGGGTGCCGATAGGAGAGAGTTAGGGCGCGGAATTGTTGAAAAGCGCGCTTGCTTGGCGGCGCTGGTACCGACGCCTGTAATCGCCGTTGCGCAGACCGCAGCGTCCAACGCAATGTTCGATGTAGTACAGCTGGTTGCCCGGTCGGAAGGGCTGCGTGCTCGATCCGGTCTATAGCGAAAAGGCTTTTGCAGGTCTCATCGCCGCCATCCGAGACGATTCGTGATGCAACGAGGAACCGGTGTTGTTCGTCATGACCGGCGGCTTGCCCGGCCTGTTTGCATACGTGCCGGCGTTCCGGTGCGATCAGTCTCGCTGACCCTTAGACAACGTTGAGCTTCTGACCTGAACGAATGTCCGAACTTCGGAAGCGGTAAGGGCGGGCTGAACGTCCGGTTATGGGTCTTCAAGCATAATAATCGGATACAGCTAAATCTACTTTATGCCACCGGAGTTGGCACGCTTACTAGCGATCTGGCAATGTCCAGGAAGCGTTTAACAAGCGGCGAAGCCGGTCCCTCGCCACGGGCCGTAGCGAGCTCGGCCCTGGCCTCGGTGCCTCGAATTCGGACAAACGCAACACCCGAGGGGCAGTGCCGTGCTGCAGAGGACGGCGCGATCGTGATGCCAAGTCCGCTTTCGACCAGGCTGACGACGGACAACCAAGCGCCTGCTTCCTGAACGATGGCAGGGGAAAACCCGGACCCGATACACATGCCGATGATGGTGTCGTGGAGACCTGGCGAGGCCGCTCGCGGAAACAGAATGAACGGGCTGTCCGCGAGATCGCCCGGCGTTAGCGAGTCGCGTTCACTCAGCGGGTGACCATTGGGAAATACCGCTACGAACGGCTCGCTGTGTAACGACTCGACCACGATGCCACGCGCTTGGAACGGCGCGCGGACGATCGCGGCATCAAGCGCGTCGGCGCGTATCAGGCGGGCGAAGTCGGCCCCGTCGCGATCATCAAGTTGCAAGATAACGTCGGGAAGCTCTGCGCGCATCTTCTGAATAATCGGCGGGAGGATCCCGATGGCGGATGATGCGGCAAAACCTACGCGCAGCGTGCCTGCGTTGCCGTTCGCCGTCCGTATGACGCGTTCGACCGCCTGGTCTCTGCGTGCGATCAAATCTCGCGCGGATCGTAGCAATTCGGCGCCGGCCGGGGTGAGGGAGACGCGACGGCTGGTACGCAGGAGCAGATCGACGCCGAGATCGCGCTCCAGTTTTAGAATCTGCTGGCTGAACGGCGGCTGCGCCATACCGATCCGTGCCGCAGCCCGGCCAAAATGGAGCTCTTCGGCGACCGCGATGAGCAAGCGCATCTGACGTATGTCGATCATGATGTTTCCCGTCTCGATCCGCACTCAACGATATATTGGTAGCGGATGGCATTGGCGAGCTACCCATCACGTATGTTTAATTCATTGACCGTCATCATTGCCGCGCTGTTCTGGGTCAGCGTGGCAGTCGCTCAGGTGCCACAAGAGGACGGCGAGGTCGTTTCCCGGGTCGACCGCGCCCGTCGCGTCGATCGTTGGCCCGAAGCGATCCGTGACAGCCTTGTCGCACCGCGCTGGCTGACTGCGAGCGATCGCCTGGTTTTCTGGGATGCGATCGGACCGGACGCAGGGAGCTGGGTTCTGGTCGATGCTGCTCGGGGGACGCGAACGCCGGTGATCAGCGCGGCGGAACTGCGAGCGCAATTGGCAGCGTTGACCGGCAAAGTGGTCGCGTTGCCGACGCAGATGCCCTTCGTCTTGAGGACGGGGGACCGCGGGTTGCTGTTCCGTTTCGATGACGACAAGTTTGAGATCGACTTCGCTCGACCAACTGTTCGGCAGGTCGGCAACGACAGCATCGACGCGCTTTTGCTCGACGGTGCGATGGCGTCGCCGCAAGGCAGTGAGGTGGCGGTACAACGCGGCGACGGATTTGCAGTGATAGATGCAGGCGGGCGAACTCTGATCGCTCGAACGGGCACGCCGGATCTCGCATGGACATTGCCGGATCAGCCCTGGTCGCCTGACGGCCGACTGGCAGCGTCACGGTAGGCCCGAGACGATCACCACCGACGGACTGCGGTCGTACGGTGCCGCGATGAAGGAACTGGGCAATACCCAAAAGCAGGAGGTCGGACGCTGGGCCAACAACCGGGTTGAAAACAGCCACCTGTCGTTCCGGCGAAGGGAGCGCGCCATGTTGCGTTTCAGGCGAATGACGACCCTGCAGAAGTTCGCCTCGGTCCATGCCAACATCCACAACCACTTCAATCTCGAACGCCACCTCATCGACCGCCAGACCTACAAGGAATGGGGCTCTGCCGCCCTGGCGGAGTGGCAGATCCTCGCGAGCTAGGCCGCTGCGCTCAAAGCCCGGACTGTATCGTATGGAGAGCGGTCCGCGTTAGACGGACAGCACCCCTCCGCGCCATCCTTGCTGGACGCGGTCGCTCGTAATTGACCTGGTTCGCGAATTCGGAGGCGATAAAGGCGAAGAATATTACGATCAGGACCGACGCACCACACGCTGCGGTTTAGAATAATACCTCCGTCGATCAGGTTGCGTAAGTCGTCGACAGATACCAGGCACCCGTGATAGAGTCGGACGAAGGACCCTTTATATTCATGTCGTAGGGAACATACTTAACCGCGATCGCTTTCTTCTTTAAGAATATAGGAGAGAGAAAATGCGGATTTTAACGTCGATAGCAGCTGCAGCCCTGATTATTCCGGGTGTAGCGATGGCACAGACGACCGGCAGCACCACCGGTGGCACGACAAGCGGCGGTATGAGTGGATCAGCCACTGGCACCATGAACGGGGGAGCGTCGACCGGTTCGATGGACCAGACTAATCCAACGACGAGTACATCAGGATCGACCGCAACGACACGCACGCAGCACGGCACGAAGGCCCGTGGCAAGACGCACAGCACAACGTCAGGTACGACGGGTGGCACGATGTCCGGTACGACCGGCAGCACGACTGGTGCGGACACGATGGGCGGTACGACCGACGGCACCGCTGGTTCAATGAGTGGCACGAACCCTGGCGGCACAATGGGTGGCACGACCGGCGGTACGATGGGCTCCACGACAGGGGGAACGCCCGGCACCACTCCGCCGCGCTAATCTCACCCATTTGCTTGAATGAAAGGCCGGGCGAGCGATCGCCCGGCCTTTTCGTATTTGTTCGAGAAAAATCACGGGAAGGGTCGTAACCGACAGCTTCGGCTGCCCTGGATGATACCGTGTCAGGTAGCGGCGCATCAATGCAATGAGACTGCCACCTTGCGTCCCTATGCGTTTGTCCGCGACGCGGATGTCATCAAAACACTACGTATCGAGCGCACCTGCCGTGAAACTCTGAGGAGCTGATCATCATGATCGACCTGTCATATAGACCCCGGTTGGCCGACCTTCGGACGCTCTCACCTCAAAGTCGCGGCTTACTGCCCTTCGAACGCGAAGGAGTAAGGACGTCCGACGCTGGCGCGTTCCAGGGACGGGCAGGTTACGACGCAGATTTTCTCCCCGGCTTTGCCGTGCCTATCCCCGAAACCGGTGTTATTGCCGGGGATGTGCTGCCGGTTACGGGCAGTGAGGATGGCCGCCTTGATTACGAGCATTTCTCGATTCTCATGTCGAAAAGCCGGCGTCTTGCCCTCTTCACCGCTGTCAATATCGATGGAAGCGCCAGCGTGTCGGTACCGCGTGGCGGAGATCCGTGGGCGTTCGACGGCCGCATTCCCGAAGAGGCCCAGGCGGGGGATGAGCTATATGCGGATAACGACTTCGATCGCGGCCATCTTGTGCGGCGCGAAGATCCGAACTGGGGCCCGACCGCCAGCGTAGCCAACCGCGATACCTTTCATTTCACCAACTGCGCGCCCCAACTCTCGGTCTTCAATCAGCGATCATGGCTGAGCCTCGAGGACTATATCCTCGGCAACACGCGCCGGGTCGGCGAACGTGCGACCGTTTTTACGGGGCCGGTCTTCCGGGCTAATGATCCGGTTTACCGCGGCGTCGCTATCCCGCTGGCTTATTGGAAGGTCGTGGCCTTCATCCATGACGATGGCCGTCCATCGGCCTCCGCGTATCTGATCGATCACGATGTCGACCTGGACGCGCAGTTGCTCCTGTTCGGAGCGTTCAAGACCTATCAGCGATCAGTCCTCGCGATAGAAGGCCTGACGAACCTAGACTTTGGGTCGTTGCGGGGATTTGACGGATTCTCGAACGAGGAGAAGGCGACCGGCGACGTTGTCCGGGTGCTAGTTACCGAGGCCGAAGATATTAGGCTGTAACGGCCGCAAATAGCGCTGTCCTACAAGGAACATATGTGGAACATCGGCGGTCGGATCAACAAGGAGAGTCGGACAATGACCGACATGATCGACGGCCCCATGCTCGTAGGTATCGCAGCGCTCATCACCAGCGTCGTCAACATCATTACGGCTGTTCGCACGCGTGATCGGCCAGCGGACCGTTCGCGTGTGCGGACGATCCCGCGGCGTAGAAAGAGAAGAGAGAATCGAAGTTTAGGCGCATGATGCCGGAAAGCCCGAAGGAGCCCGTTATGCGCTGCTGCGTCATTTCTCTTCTGCCCGTACTGACGGGCCTGCCTCTTCTGGCGGGGTGTGCGACAAACGGAATTCAGCTCGAAACCGCGGGGACCGTTCAGGCCCGAGGCCGAGAGGCAGTCCTAGCCACGACGGCCTATTTCGACGCGATAGAGCTGCGCCGTCGGGAGGCTGCTGCAGCGCTGGTCGCAAGCGATCCAAGCTGCCTGCCGGCCACCCCGCTCCGCATCCAGGTGCCTACGGCGCCGACCGTCCCGCCCGCACCTCTATGCCTTGCGAACGAGGCACCCGCCCTTGGCTATACGGCGTTCGAAATCGACATCGGGAGCAGTCCACGCGCAGTACTGGAGCCGCGTGTTGCCCTGCTCGCCGCGATTAGCGGATACGCTGATGCTTTGGCGGCGATTCTCGATGCTCCTAAGACCGACGTATCCGTCGAGATCACTGCGTTTGCCGATCAGGCCGACCGGCTGGCCCGGTTCACGAACTTTGTCGCCGGCACCGACCTGCCAAACGTCAACGCCGCTGTCGGCAGCGAACAAGGGCAGAGCGTCGTCGCGCTGATCGCGTTTGCCAACGACCTCGCGCGCGAAGCCCGGCAAACCCGCGATGTACGTGCATTGGTTGTCGAACGCGGCACCGTCGTCGATCGCGCACTGACATCGCTGTCTGTCCAGGTCACGACCTGGGGCATGGGGGCGGCGCGCAACGCCGACGATCTCTACGGTAACGCGCTGTTCCGAACCTACCTTCGCAATCGCACCAGTCTGACGGCCGAACAGCGCGAGCAGCTTGCCGCCCGTGTTTTCGCCGCCCGCGAGGCCGCGAAGCAGGGACCCGTACGGGCGGCCGAGGTGGCAGACGCGATTGATCTCACCGCAAAAGCCCAGGCCGGGCTGCGGGATGCGTTGGCAGGTCGCTTATCATCGCAGCAGCGCCGCGCCGCGGCTCGACTGAACATCGATCGCATCACCCGCGCGCTCGGACTGATCGCGTCGATCGCCACCCCCGCCTGAGGAGGATCCAATGACCACCTTTACCCAGGCCGTGGAGGCTGCAGATGCGCTTATCGATCAGCTTCAGGAATTGACCGAGAACCCCCGCTATCTCCCGCGCTTCTTCGATACGATGTTCGGGTTACGCACGGCGCTCGGCAACGAACGCGATCGGTTCGTTTCGTTGCACAGCCCCGAGGCCGAGGACCGATCGGCGTTCGCCACGATCCTGGATCGCTGCGAACAGGCGACGGCGATCGGGGCCGCACTAACACCGGGCGATGCCGAGGTGTCGCGGTATGCGGCAGCCGTACAGCGCGCGATTGCAGCATTTGCCAATGATGGGGTGGCGTCCGCTCGGCCAGCCCTGCGCGGCGCGCTGCGCCTTCGACGAGCATCAACGCCGTCGGTCAGACCCGGGCGCCGGCCTGATCCAACCCCTGAGCCATATTACACCAGCTTGGTGAAGCTATTCCCTGTCGAGGCGGTAACGCTTTACCCCCTCGCCATAGGCATCGCGGGCACCGACATCGTCATTCGATTGATCCTGATCGTCATCATTACGCTGTTCGTCATCGCGCTGCGATGGTTCGGGACGCAGGAGGAGAGTGGCGGAGATGCCGATGTGCTGGCGATCGGCGTGTCAGTAATTTCGTTCGAGCTCTACGCGGCCTCGTTGGGCGGCTTTGGCTACCTCCCGGGCGGCCCTGCACAGACGAGCCAGTTCCTCGCTTTCATCACGATCATGTGGGTCGCGCTCGTACCGTTCGCACTCCGCCACTCTCGCCACTAATTCCCAAGGAGACACGATCATGTGCATGTCCACGCACCGGCATTCGCTTCACTGCATCCTGCCACCCTACATCCTCTCCAAGATCGCCGAGAACGGCACACCTGCGCTGCGCGCCATCGCGATGCACAGCCTGATGATCGACCCGACCATCCGGATCGTGCGGGCCAGTACGGCGGGGCCCGTCACCGGAGACCTCGCCCGACGGCGATCGGCTGCGGGCAACATTATTGTGCCCAGTCCATTGCGCACGATCCGAGACGCCGGGGGCGAACCTGAAGCGCCTGGTTCTGTAGTCGTGCGGCGTGAAGGGGAGGGACCAACGGGCGATATCGCGGTCGACGAGGCGTATGATGGCTTGGGTGCAACGTTCGCGCTGTTCTGGGAGGCCTATCAGCGCAACTCGATTGATGATGCCGGGCTGCCGCTCGATGCCACGGTTCATTACGACCAGGACTATGACAACGCCTTCTGGGACGGCACCCAGATGGTGTTCGGCGATGGCGATGGCGAGCTGTTCAACCGCTTCACGATCGCGCTCGATGTCATTGGTCACGAGCTCACCCACGGCGTTACCGAGAAGGAGGCAGGGCTCACTTACTTCAACCAGTCGGGCGCGCTTAACGAGAGCATCTCCGACGTGTTCGGCAGCCTGGTGAAGCAGAAGCTGCTGGGCCAGACGGCTGATCAAGCGGATTGGCTCATTGGTGCCGGACTGCTGACTTCGGCGGTCAACGGCGTCGCGCTGCGGTCGATGAAGGAGCCCGGCACGGCCTATGACGATCCAGTCCTCGGCAAGGATCCGCAGCCCGGCCACATGGACGATTTTGTCCGCACCAATCAGGACAATGGCGGGGTTCACATCAACTCTGGCATCCCCAACCGAGCCTTCTATCTGGCCGCAACGGCGATCGGTGGAAACGCATGGGACCGCGCCGGTCGCATATGGTATAGTGCGCTGCTGGACCCTAGTACGCGGGCCAACACGGACTTCGCCGGCTTTGCCCGCGTCACCATCGACGTCGCGGGGCGTTTGCACGGCACAGACAGCGCCGAGACGACAGCCGTCGCCGAGGCATGGACAGCGGTTGGAGTGATCTGATGCAGATGGGCAAGGCTTGCGACGAGACCGTGACGGGCGAAGCCCGGGTTCGGATCGAGGGGGGCCTCGCCCATTTTCCCGGTCGTGCGAGGGAGCAGACCATTTCGTTCGGCGACCTTGCCATACCGGAGCGTCAGGAACTCACCAGCCTTGCCGACCAAGCTGACTTCTTTGGTTGTGAGCCATCGACCGAGGTCGCGAGGCCGGACGCGCGCACGTATACGGTTGGCCTGACGATTGACGGACGAAGCCGCGAGGTGCGCATCGCGGAGCCGATCCGTGACCCCGCAATGGCGAAGCTCGTTTCCGTCGTTCGCCGCCTGAGCAACCAGCACGCAGTCGCACGCTGACGGTCTAGTCAAATCCCGCGCTTACTGATCCTTTTCGGCGCGCTTGCGGTCGGCCTTGCGCGCCCGGCTAACGGCCGCTGCGTGTTCGCGAGCTCGCTTCTCCGACGGTTTCTCGAAATGACGGCGCAGCCTCAACTCGCGGTACACACCTTCGCGTTGCAGCTTCTTTTTCAGAACGCGAAGAGCCTGGTCTACGTTGTTGTCGCGGACGATTACCTGCATGAAACCGGACTTTCGAGAATGCGTCGATGATAAGACGGCCATGCCTATAAGCCCTGCGGGCATGTGCCAAGTGCGTGATCGGATTGTAGCCTTTGAGCGCAGTCACGGCAAATGAACGTGACCAAATCTGCCCCATGCTGGAACAGTTTCTACGCTGAGGTCCGCCGGGATTGACACAATTGCAGCAGGTTGGAGAAGATCGCATGACCAACTCCAACATACCTGCCTATCGTGTTCAACTGCTACCGGCGCCGATGGTAATCAGCGCTGATGGCCTCCCAGTCGCCAATTCCCATGTGGTCGAGATCGTATTTCCAGGGGACACGATCGATACGACGCTGGGGAAGGTGAACACGATCGTCGGCCCGGGAACTGCCAAGATCATCGTGGATGATGCGACGTACCGCGGGATCAGCCTTTGCTGAGTTTGCGTGCTGTGTAGCCTTCGGGCAGGGGAGCCTGCCAACAAAGGAAGCAGTGATACATGGCGAACCGACTCACGATTGATCAAGACAGCCTGGTCGACAACGACCGCGAAAAGCAGGTCGAGTTTACCGCCGAAATCGATAGCGACGACCGCGATTTTGCCGTGAAATACGCCGTTTTGCGTGAGGTGAGCGGCGACGAACCAGACAATGACGCCCTGGAACTGTTCGAACGGTTCAGCGACGAAATTCTCGATATCTGCACCGATCTTGCCGAGCTTCGGCCAACAGCCAATCTGATAACAGTGACAGAAAGCGACCTCGAGTAGCGGGAGCTCGGAGGCGCCCTTCGAAGCGTGCCGCTTAAGGCAGCAGTCAGGTCAGGGTTGGCATCTTGAAGGCTCATTGAGGATACCAACTTCGGCATGTTTTTTAGTCAAAGCCGCTGTCACGCAAGAAAGCCCGGGTCTCGCGGCCGGTGTAACAGCTGAAGTTTTCCGTAAGCCGTCCGAGGAGCCGCCGTTGTAGGCACGAGGATGAACGAACCAGCACATGATCCTTTCCGCCCCGCGTAGGCTTCTGCCGAACCGCGGGGCGGGACTTGACTACGTCAGTATGGTTGGCGCGATCTTTACCCTATCGCAGCCGCGACGCCCGCTCCGTTCGAGCCGGCCAAGCTGTAGACGAAATACTCTACGCCGTTCCGGATGGTTGACCCATCGAACTCCAGCGAGCGCACGTTTCCATCGTTTATCAGGATATTTGTACCGTCGGCCAAGTCCACGGTGCGATTACGACCGAAGGCGATTATTCCATCACTGTTCCCGTCGGTGATCGCGCTCGTCGTGATGATCAGGTCGTCCATTCCGAAGTTGGCAATCCGGTCATTGCCGAAGTCCAAGCCCAGCGCAGTGTCGAAGAAAAACTGCTGCGCGCCGCCACTACCATTCAGGGTGTCATTGGCGAGCGTTCCTTCTTTGGCACCCATCGGTCTGGTCGTGGCATCGGCATAGGCAAAGCTGCCGTCTGATAGTTGCCCTAGGAAGCGCAGTCCCGACATCGGATCGATTCCGGTGAACGCCACCGTATCGCCGACGCCCAGATCGAGCAGTTTGTTGCCGTCGAACTGGATAATGCCGTCACCATTGCCGTCGCGTAACCGACCGTCTGACACGAAGATATCTGTCTTCATGAAATCCAAAATCGTATCGTCTCCTGTGTTCGCCGCCAGCGCATACGCGAAGCGATCCACGCCGGCTCCGCCGATAAACTGATCGTCGCCCGCGCCGCCCTCCAGGCGATCGTTACCTGCGCCACCGACCAGGAAATCGTCGGCAGTGCCACCGCTTATCGTATCGTTCCCCATCCCTGCGTTGATGTAATAGGCGCGAGTCTGCTGCACCGCCGTCAAGGTGTCGGCATCGGCTGTACCAAGCGTCGCCACCTCAAATTGATCGCCACGTTGGACGCCGCTCACCAGATCGCGAACATCGAAGGTCACGCCCGCACCTCCGACGAAGGTTATGCCCTCGTCGTCGTATCGACTCACCGGCCCTACGAGCACGTCACTGCCGTTTTCCGCCTGCAATCGCACCGCGAGACCGCCGTCTTGATTGGCCATCGTGTTGCTGTCGTTTGCAATGCCGTTTCCGGCCTGCGCCGAGGTGAAGCTCAGTCGTACCTGGCCTGGCGTCGTGCTGTTTACGTTGACGACGTCCGAGTCGCTACCTAAATCGACGCTATCGGCGCCATCGGTGACCACGTTGACGGTCGCGATGTCGTTGCCGGATCCACCATACAGAGTGTCGTTTCCGCCGCCACCGATAAAGCTATCGTTGCCAGCATTGCCCTCAAGCCTATCGTTTCCACCGCCCCCAACGAGGAAGTCGTTGGCCTGGCCGGCGGTGACGAGATCGTCGCCCATGCCCGCATTATAATAGAAGCTCTGACCCGCACGAGATGGTGGGAAAAACGTGAGTGCATCTGCCCCGCTTGTGCCGAGCACAACGCCTTCGAACGCATCGCCGCGGGCGACGCCGGACACCAAATCGCGGACATCGAAGGTGATGCCTTGAGTTCCAGCGATGAAAGTCGTTCCCTCGTCGTCATACCGTGAAACGGGACCCGTCGGGTTGCCGCCACCATCCTCTGCCTGGATGCGCACAGCCAAGCCACCGTCTTGGTTTGCCATCGTGTTGCTGTCGTTCGCATTGCCGTTGCCAACTTCTGAAGAGGTGAAGGTGACACGGACGTTGCCGGTCGCGCCGTTAAAGCGGACCGTGTCGTTTCCCAAGCCCAGATCAACGGTGTCACGACCATCGTTCGCCAAATCGACTCCGACCGTATCGTCGCCATCGCCGCCGGTAACGAGATCATTGCCTGCGCCACCACCGATCGTATCATTTCCGCCGCCGGTGGAGATGATGTCATCGCCGCTGCCGCCGAACACCCCGTCATCGGCCGAACCGGTCGTCAAAACATCGGCCCCAGTACCACCTGTCAGCTGCGCTTGAACATTGCCCGTGTTCACGACGTTGTCCCAGCTATCGGACAGGAAGAAGTTGACGGACTCGAAGCCGGTGATGGAAGTACCGTCAGACGCAGTGCCGGTGCCAGCCGAGTTCAGCATGAGTTGTATCGCGGAAGCCGAACCTGCAACCGGACCATTAAAATTAAAGTTGAGGAGCAAGAAATCGGTTCCGGCGCCGCCATCGAGCTGATCCAGTCTGCCGCCGGTGACGAGGTCGTTGCCCTCACCAGCATCGACGACGTCACGCTGTGGACTGATCGAAGGTCCAAAGATATTTGCCGGGCGATCTACCGAGTCGATAGTGTCGCTGCCGCCTAATCCGTTAATGACATCCTCGTCTTCAGTGCCAGTCAGGAAATTGTCACCGCCGTCACCGTTCACAGTAGCCATCTCGGTTCTCCCAGAGCCTCAGCGTTCTTCCGCCCGTGCGGGTCACGGTTTGATCACGCTAACAAAAGATACGTGTCGTCAAGATCACCGGATGCGGGATAGTAAAAATTTAGTTAACCAGATTTCGCAAGGCTTTTACGGAGCCTCCCGCCACAAAATCGGCATAGTAGACAGTTGGTATCAACAGCTTTACTGAGGCGAGGGTAACGAAGCCAAGGTAGGATTCTGCGGTTTTGTCATGGAGGGTCGCGACGCGCCGCCAGGTCTTGAGCTTGCCGAACAGGCGCTCGACGAGATTGCGTCAGCGGTACTTCCGCGGGTGTTGCGGAATGGGCGTGCTACGGTTGTTCTTGGCAGGGATGACCGCCTCGACATCGGCCTTGGCGAGCGTCTCGCGGATGGAGTCTGCATCATAACCCCTGTCCGCGAGCGGAGCTTTGACCCACTCGGCCAACATCCTAAACAACTGCCCGAAACCTCGCACGTCATGGGCCTTGCCGGGTGTCCGGACCAAGCAGAGCGGCCGCCCCTGTCCTTCGTACCGCGCATACCTGCTGTCGCAAAACGAGCGACATTCAAAGCGTCAATTGCTGCGCTCAGCGACGACGACCCGCTCGATCTCGCGGACATTTTTAGAACGGACCCTAGCCAATGATCACCACCACCAGTTGCTCGCTGGTCCCGTCCTTGAAGTGCACAAGTACGCGATCGGGCAGGACATCGACTCACATCTTCAGGACGCGTCCGCGCTTGCTGCGGACCTGAACGATCACGTCAGGGCCAAGGTCGTGCTCGAACACGGCAACGTCCTTCGTTTGATCCGCGGTGATCGTGTGGACGACCTTACGAACCGTCATATGTCGAGGTTACGCCGCGCGATCTCGCCGAGCAGCGCGTTGGCCTCGGTTCTCTCTGGCGATCTGTCCGTCTCTTGATACGCTTCAAGCAAGCTCTGATTGTCCAGGAACTCGATCACGTCCTCCAGGGGCTCCTTACTCATGGCGCACGACTATGCGTGACGAGCGAGTCGGGCCAGTATATCTGCGCGACGGACCGGAACGACGCACGCCTGATGCTCATGCGCCGTTCCTAACCGCTGTCAAATCCCAGATGATTATAGGCGGCTTGGTCGGCACTTACCGGAACCGGCGATTAAATCTAGCACAGTCCGAGCGGAGGTCGATTGGCGGCGACATGAATCGGCAATTCCCGTGAATAACGATCAATAATAACTGACTCGTTTGATCACAGCGCGGACATTCATTCCGAAATTAGTAATGACGTGGTCGTCCTGGCGCAGACGAACCAGTTTCGCAGTGAGCAACTCGCTGGCTGCTTGGGCTGTCAGATCATAAATAACCCAACAGCTTCCGTCGAAACGCCCCCTCTGTAAAAACTCTCCCGCTTCATCGGAAAGCGTATTGGCGGCGATTTGAGTTTTATATATCGGCTTCCTCATTGAGGGGCGGCGCCGGTGATCGCGTCTACCGCATTCGCGACCCGGCGCCAGTCTTCGACCACCGCCCGATTCCCTAGTGCATCGCATATTTGGTCAATGACATAGTCGGTCGCTCCGTCGCCATGTTGGGCGAGGATTGCACCCGCCTGTATCCAGACCTCTCGATCGTCCATGGGACCAGCGCGCGCCATCAGATGTTCAGGTTGCGCCGCTCGATCTCGGCGAGCAGAGAGTCCGCTTCCAAGTCACCAGGGACTCCCCCAGTCTCTTGGTATGCTTGGATCAGATCGGTGTCCGAAGCTCGAGCGATCGCAGTGGCAATGTCGTGCTGTAGCTCAACGGTTCCCAATGCCGCCATAGGGTCGACCCCTAGGTTTGAAACCGACATATCGAGCATTGGGGTCGGCATAAGTGCCAATGCATCCTGTGCGGCCAATAGGCGCCGAACTTCGGCCAGGAGGGGTGAAGCGGTTTCGGGCTGGCTCATGGCCCGAGCCTATGCCCGGTTAGCCGATTCGGGCAACTGTTCCCACACGTTCGCCATCGGGCATGCTTCGGTCAACTCGTCGATGCCAAAGAGGCAGTATTTCGATCTGAACGGGCAGCCTTGTCGGTTCCTGTCGGAAGCGCCGCACGATAACCGCCTCTGCATTTAACGAATGGCCTCCTTCGAAAGTTACTCGTCGGGCGGGCAAAACGTAAGTAGGCGGCTCGTAATCAAATGTTGAGGTCGGTCGGCTATTGCCGGACGATGGCGAGCCAATCTTCAAATCCCGAGTATCCATCTTGGTTAGCGGCAGACGAACGCAAAGCCGTCCGCATCCCTGTGGACTGGCCTGCGACAGTCGCGGCGGACAAGTTTGGCGTAGAGGCTGTCCGGATTACCAACTGCACACGATTAGGGTGCCGAATCGAAACCTGGTTGGCAGTGACAGTCGGGACATTCGTGCATGTCGCCGTCCCGAATTTTGCCGACGTACCCGGTTGGGTCGCCTGGAGCAGTCCGGAAGCGATCGGGGTCGACTTCGCCCATCCGCTTCCGAACCGCGTTCTCGAGTATATTATCGAGCAAAACGTCGCGATCTGACGAAGCACGACAACACTAGACTGCAATCACGATGCCCGCAGAGTCCCACTCCGGGATTTGTCCGGACTGTTCCCCTTGCGTACTCTACCGGCATCAGCAACACCGTCGCTAGAGCTTCGCGAATCCACAACAGCGAATGCTCGGTATCCCGCCCGCGGCATCTGAGGTGTCACACGGAGCGGGCGGGATGCTTCACCAAAAATTAAAAGCAACACGGTATCAGGCAGTGGAGGCGTTGGCTTCCAGTGTCGAGTACCCCAGCGCCCCGCAAAGTTCAGTCACACGGACATGCGGGGCGCTTATACCGAGGCTGCTCGTTCGGCCGGTCCGCCACGGGTTATCCGTTACGTTTGAACGGTCCCACTAACCTTGCCAATCGGCACCATACATGAGCATCCGCGGCAGTGCCGGGGGCGCCCATCGACGCCTGGCCGGCCCGTCCTTTGCCTGACCCCGGGGGGCGGGCCGTTATAGCATTCGCTTTTTGCATAACTCAGTTTAGGGCGTTACGGGCACCTTCAAATCGTTATAAGGCCCAGCCCAATGGCCAGACCTGTCCGCACCCGTCGATCTGATCACAGCATTTCGGACGCGGGCCATTAAACGATTGGAACTACTAGACGTCGGTCGCGGCGATCTTCTCAATCGTGCTTGTCATACGCGTTCGTCGCGATATTGCCGCAACCTGGGATCCACCGGTCTTGCGTCTCTTGTGTCGCCTATCACGACTGAGGTTACCGCAGCAAGTTCAGCGTTCCCGAGACGCCCCCCGCTGCGCTGACCATCGCTCCTCAGCGCCATCCGTACGCGACCGAAGCTCTCGTCAACGACTTGTTGAGTGGAGCACCGTCGGCAAAGGGGATGGCCACGCATTCTGAAAACATTTCCGATGCTCTGCCAATCTTGGATTGAAGAAATGACCCCTGCCGAAATCTACCGCTCGAACGCGGTTGCCCAGCGTGAGGCTGCCAAGGCGACTAGCTTGGCTAACCGCCGCCTTATGCACGAGCGATCGGTAGAAACTTGGGACGCAATGACCGAAGCAACCGAAGACACGGCGGCACGAGCGGTAGTTAACGCGGCCACGAAGTCTGAACGCTAGGGCGGGACCGTGTTGCGAGCCTCTGGTGCGACTAACTGGCTGATCTTTTCATGCACATCGAGCAAGCGACAACGTCGGCCGCTTTCCGACTATAGCCAATAGACAGGGACGATTTTACGATTCAACGTGCGACGTTGCGGGCCATATATCTCTGTAGAAGAAGATGGTCGGCTCATTCAACGGGAGAAGGCCAAATATTTGGCCCGCCGGCAACCAGCCTGTCAGCTTGAGAAGTGATAACGCGGCTGTATTCTCCGCCCCCGTCGAAATAAAAACCTTACCACTCAGCATTGTGTTCAATGCGCGGATTAAAGCCTGAGCAGTGCCACGACGGCGATATAGGTTATCAACAACCAGCTTGTTCACATAGTCTTTGCCAATGCAGCCCCCGCGTTGCCAAGCAACATAGCCCACAACGACGTCGCCCATCTCCGCCACTAGCATCCGACGCTCCACGATCTCAGCGATACGATCGCCCGGAAACGAATCGAAGGTCATGATTCGCGGCAGATCATACGGTTCGGCAATTCGGGTAGTAATCATTGCTGCACTCTTAGAATGGATTGACGTGTTACCGCACTAGGTCAAATTGCAAGCGAGGCGGCGGCGACTCGACTAGCGTTTTCCGCCACTTTCAGACGTACTTTCGTAAGGCGGCGTGGATGGCCAGTGCAAGGAAGCCCGTAATGACAGACCGATCGTTCAAGTTTGCGGCTCCAGGCTGGACTGGAAAAGACCAGCGAAATTCAGTCCGCATCGTGGTGGATTGGGGAGCATCGGTCGCTGTTGAGAAAGTTGGCTCGTGCGCCGTGAAGGTCACGGATTGTACCACCCGCGGCTGTCGTATCGAAACGGACCTGGGCGTTGCTGTCGGTACTTTCATTCGGATAGCGATACCAAGTTTCACGGACGTGCAGGGTTGGGTCGCTTGGAGCAGTCCGGAAGCGATCGGGGTCGACTTTAGCCACCCACTTCCGGGCAAGGTTCTGGAGTACATAATCGAACAGAACGATCCATTTTGAACTGTATTATACATACCAGCCGAAAATGATGGTGACCGGTTCAGTGGATAGGCAGCCCATGCGATCGCCGTTCCGACCACTTAAACCTTTCCGACGGTATCTCGGCGCGGAGATGTAGATCTATGGTGCGGGCTTTGTCAGACCAACGTGGCAGGCGGGGCGGGTGGATGATACCGGCCACGGATGAGCCGAAAATCGAGGGCACTGCCGCCTAGCCCGTTCCGCCGTTTCAACTCGTCGCCGGAGGTGATCCGGCTCGTGGTCATGATGTACGTCCGATTTCCGCTGTCGCTGCGCAATGTCGAGGACCTGCTGTTCGAGCGCGGCATCGACGTCTGTCACGAGACGGTGCGCATGTGGTGGAACAGGTTCGGCCCGCTGTTCGCCGGCGACATCCGCCGGCAGCGGGTAAGCGCGATGCGGGGCTTCCGCCACTGGCGCTGGCACCTGGACGAGATGTACGTGAAGCTGAACGGCGAGATGGTGTACCTCTGGCGAGCGGTCGATCATGAGGGCGAGATCCTGGAGAGCTACATCACCAAAACCAGAGACAAGGGGGCAGCGCTCACGTTCATGAAGAAGGCGCTGAAGCGTCACGGCAGGCCCGAGTCGATCACGACTGACGGGCTGCGCTCGTACGGTGCTGCGATGAAGGAACTGGGCAATATCGATAAGCAGGAGGTCGGACGCTGGGCCAACAACCGGGTTGAGAACAGCCACCTGTCGTTCCGACGAAGGGAGCGTGCAATGCTGCGTTTCAGGCGAATGAAGACGCTACAGAAGTTCGCCTCGGTCCATGCCAACGTCCAAAACCACTTCAATCTCGAACGCCATCTCGTCGATCGCCAGACCTACAAGGACCGACGCTCCGCCGCCCTGGCGGAGTGGCAGATCCTCGCGAGCTAGGCCGCTGCGCTCAAGCCCGACGTGCATCGCGTGGAGAGCGGTTCGCGTTAGACTGACAGCACCCCTTCAGGGTCATCAGGCGGACGACCGTCTGGCTAAAAGTTCCGATCGCGAGTGGAGGCCTGCGGTCCGCCGTTATGGCTTCAACGCGTCTAAATGCCGAGCCTAGGAGTATGGTCTAACGCATAATCCTCATTCAATCGGTATGATGTAGATCGAAGACGTTCCAGTAATTCGCGCGATAACAGTGCTCTCTTGTTGGGGGCAATCCGATGCGGCAAATCGTATATGTGAGCTTAAGCAGCGTACCGGGCGATGGTGCTGATCTTTCTGCTATTCTCAACCAATCTCGCCACAATAACGCGATCGACGGCATCACCGGCCTGCTTTGGTCCGACGGGAGAAGTTTTTTGCAGGCCATCGAGGGGCCTCGCGTTAGTGTTGAAGCTTGTTTCGAAAGGATAAAACGCGATACTCGTCACTATTACCTGACTGTGTTGTCTGACTGCCGCATAACGACCAATGAGTTTGGGTCATGGAACATGGTTCATCGTCGGGCTAACGAGGAGACTGCCTTGTACGACGCGCAGGTGCGTAGACTGCTGCACCAAGCTTCGGACGGAGTTCGCGCTCATTTCGTAGGATTGATAGGGGCCGCTACGCCAACTCAGCTCCTGCCAATGCAAACCGTATCGCCTTGTCATGAGCTGCCCCCTTCTGAGCGGTCCAACGACTATGAGAGTCTGGATCAAGGAAGGGACGACGAATGCCTGCGAAAAAGCATAAGCCGGAAGAGATCATCGGGAAGCTGCGTGAAGTTGAAATCGTCCTGGGCCAGGGCGGGACGACCGCCGAGGCGTGTCGGCGGATCGCGGTCAGCGAGCAAACCTATTACCGCTGGCGCAAGGAATATGGTGGCCTGAAGACGGATCAGGCTCGTCGGATGAAGGATTTGGAGAAGGAGAACCTGCGGCTGCGGCGTGCGATCTCCGACCTGACACTGGACAAGCTGATCCTGCAGGAGGCGGCACGGGGAAACTTCTAAGCCCCGCGCGGCGCCGACGCTGCATTGACCAAGTGAAAGAGGTGCTGGACGTATCCGAGCGACGGGTGTGTCGCGTGCTCGGGCAGCATCGGTCGACGCAGCGCAAAGTGCCGTGTGGGGCAGATGACGAACAGGCACTGACTGAGGATATCGTTGCGCTGGCCGGGCAGTATGGACGCTACGGTTACCGCCGGGTGACCGCACTGCTGCATGCCGCGGGGTGGTCGGTGAATCATAAGCGTGTCGAACGCATCTGGCGGCGTGAGGGGCTGAAGGTGCCACAGAAGCAACCCAAGCGTGGCCGGCTGTGTTTGAACGACGGCTCGTGCATCCGGCTGCGGCCGGAGTATCCGGGGCATGTCTGGGCATACGACTTTGTCGAAGCGCGAACGCACGACGGGCGCAAGTTCCGGATCCTCACGATCATCGACGAGGCCAGCAGGGAATGCCTGGCGCTGATCGTCGCACGTCAGTTGAAACACGAAGACGTGCTGGCGGCGCTTGCCGAGCTGTTCATCGCCCGGGGGCCGCCCGCGCATATCAGGTCGGACAATGGCAGCGAGTTCATCGCTACCGCGGTCCAGAAATGGCTCGGCCAGATCGGCGTGAAGACGCTGTACATCGCGCCGGGCTCGCCATGGGAAAACGGCTATAACGAGAGCTTCAACGGTTCGCTTCGCGACGAGCTGCTCAACGGCGAGATCTTCTACAGCCTCGCCGAGGCAAGGGTGCTGATCGAGGCGTGGCGGCGTCACTATAACACCGTCCGACCACACAGCAGTCTGGGCTATCGACCTCCGGCGCCAGCAGCAGCGACCCCGCCATTGCCAGCCTCCGGTTCCGCTTCGCTCCACCTACGCCCGGCAATGGCGGCGGAGGCGACAATGCACTAACTATCTACCCGGACCACCCGGTGGGGGCTGCTCAGTCAGTCGCCATCGTAATACGGTGCTGGCAGTTTCGATCATGCCGTATAATATTAGCATCGGTTGAGAGATTCATTTATCAGTTTTCAACGGAAAACCACAATCTGCGAAGGCGCCCTCTCCAATCTCTCCATTCTAGAATCCGAGCAGCTGGCAGATCATTTGATATGCCGATCTATACTGATATATGATTGGTTCCGTGTATAATTCGCATTACTCCAAAAGGTAGAATGTAAAAATCGGCTCATAGGTGACCGTTACTAGGCATGCTAGCGTGGTGAACCGCGGGCAATTATCTCTTGGCGCCGGTGGCTGTGAGACCTCGTGTGCTCCCGCCTATCGGGCTGGAGTTAGTTATGCATCGAACCAAAGAGGCGGGACTTGAATTATTCTTGAACCGTCTCAGATCGCGTTCCACTCTAACAAATGTGGAACGCGAAGCACTTCTGGGCCTGACCGGAAGCTGCAAACAGGTCGCTGCCCATGTCGACTTTGTTCGGCTTGGTCAGCAGGTTAGTCACGCCTGCCTGGTAGTCGAAGGACTTGTTGGCCGTTTTGGACAGACCCGCGATGGCATCCGACAAATCACCTGCCTCTATATTCCCGGAGACATGGCGGACCTACCCTCCGTTGTTAGTCCAACATCAGGTTGGGCGCTCGGTGCTTTAGCGGACACAACCATTCTCCAAATCCCCCACACTGACCTGCGGAGGCTCGCCGCCAAACACCCAGGTGTAGCCGAGGCCTTCTGGCGAGATTGTGTGGCAGACGGCTCGATATTCTCCGAATGGGTCGTGAACGTCGGTAGACGCAACGCTTTATCGCGATTGGCTCACGTTTTTTGCGAGATGGCGATCCGCAGCGAGGAGGCCGGTCATGGCGACCGGACATCGTTTCCATTGCCTATCACCCAATCGGATCTCGGCGACGCGACCGGCCTGACAGGTGTTCATGTGAATAGAACCCTTAAGGAACTGCGAATCGGAGGAATTGTCGAACTTCGTGCCGGTATCGTCACAATCCACGATTGGAAAAAACTCGTTTCAGTAGGCGACTTTGACACTACATTCATGTTGTTAGGCGAAACCCCGCTTAACTCTATCTATCGGCATCTATTGACGGAGCCTGTTGACCCGGATCGCGGGCGAACCCTCACTGTGCTGTATTGAAGGCAGATCGTCGGTCTGATTGTGCCTAATGTTAGCTATCTCCGCCCGACTTCCCGAATGCGGACGGTCTGCTTTCCTTCCCTATCACGACGTTCATGAAGGAAGAGCAGGCACCAAAAGTGGTCAGCGCGGAGATGAATGAGTGTCTGAAGTTGGGCAGTGGGAAAGGACGCGCGAATGGCCGACCATGGGTCTGGCCGGAAGCCGGAAGGCAGGGTGCCTTCGCCCAATTGCCGACATTGAGTGTCCGTGAGACATATGGGTTATGATCCAAGGATATCACGATCGACTTGCAATGCGGGCGGACGCGGCCTCTCGGCGTGACGCTGTTGGCTTCCTCCTTGGGGGCATTTGGCGTGATGCAGCCATCTGGACGATACCTGCCATCGTAGCAGTGCTGATTTGCGCGATCTTCGGTCTTCACGGGCCGTCGATGACCTGCTCCCCAGAATTCATGCCATTGGTAAGTTAGCTCGTCAGATGGAGACGAGTGATGCGGCGAGGCCGATTTACCGAGGATCAGATCATTGGCGTGCTGCGCGAGCATGAGGCCGGCGTGAAGACCGCCGAGCTGTGCCGGAAGCATGGAATCAGTGACGCGACGTTCTACAACTGGAAGGCCAAGTACGGCGGGATGACCGTGTCAGAGGCGGCGCGGTTGCGGGCGCTCGAGGACGAGAACCGCCGGCTGAAGAAGCTGCTGGCGGAGTCGATGCTCGACGTGTCGGCGCTGAAGGATCTGCTGGGAAAAAACTGACCCGGTCTGGAGATCGCTACGCTGCGGTGGAGAAGCTGATGGCCGACCACAGCTTCTCCGAGCGTCGCGCCTGCAGGCTGATCGGGGTCAACCGGTCGGCGTGGCAATATGAGCCGCTTCGCGGGAAGGACGATGCTGTCCGCGAGCGGATGCGCGAGATCGCGAACGAACGTCGTCGCTTCGGCTATCGACGGCTGGCGATCCTGCTCAAGCGGGAGGGCAAGGGCATGAACCTGAAGAAGGTGTATCGGCTGTATCGCGAGGAGCGACTGACGGTGCGCAAGCGTGGCGGTCGCAAGCGCGCGCTGGGGACGCGGGCGCCGATGGCGATCCCGCAAGAACCCAACCAGCGCTGGTCGCTCGACTTCGTATCGGACTCGTTGGCCTGCGGCCGGGGGTTCCGCATGCTCAACGTCATCGACGACTACAGCCGGGAATGCCTGGGATGCGTCGTCGATACCTCGCTGTCGGGTCGGCGGGTCGTTCGCGAGCTGAGCGCCATCGCCGAGCGTCGCGGGCTGCCGTGCATGGTGGTCAGCGACAACGGCACCGAGCTGACCAGTCACGCCGTCCTCGCCTGGTGTCAGGACACCGGCGTCGAGTGGCACTACATTGCCCCGGGGAAGCCGCAGCAGAATGGCTTTGTAGAATCGTTCAATGGTCGCTTGCGCGACGAGTGTCTGAACGAACACCTGTTCCCCTCGCTGGCTGCGGCGAGACGGATCATCGAGGCATGGCGGACGGACTACAACACCGTGCGTCCGCACAGCAGTCTTGGCGGGATGGCTCCCGCCGAGTTTACGAACCGCCCCCGCCAGGGGCATATGGAAACCGAAGCTAAGTTATCAGCGGCCTGAAAACGGGGAGCAGGTCATCGAGCTTGTGGGTTTCCCTCCCGGCAGTTGGCATCACGATTTTGGGTAGCTGCGTCTACGTGCCGATGGTTTATGTTGCCGCGATGAAGCGGCATCGGGACGTCCGCTAACCTTCCCAACCCCAACATTCCCGAAATTCTACTCCTCGCGGGATTGTTACCGCCGTCTAAACTCCAGGGGATCGGCATCGGCAGGCATGCTTATGTTGCGCCTCACGCTCGTCGGTGACATCGTCAGACCGATGGAACCCTCAAAAACAGCTTCGCGCGTTGGGGTTTCAGTTGGCTTGGCTGTCCTGATTGTCGGTGCAGGAAGCGTTGCCTTCGGTCCGCGTGGGCTTACGATAGGCGTGATAGCAACGTTTCTCATGCTGGCTTGGCGGCACGACAACAGCGCCGGGTTGCTCTTCCCAATCGCGATGCTCATCGTCATCACGATCGCCGTCTTGCTGTTGCTGATGTACTTGATGGCTAGAATGCACTCGTAGCCGGATGAACGCCGCGGTTTTCTCCAGATCCGGCAGTTCCCGATATTCGAACCTTTTGAGGAGGCCGCAGCGTCCGGCAGCTTCCACTAACGCCATCTGTCTTTCCAATAGCGGCCAGTCCGTTTTCCTATCCAACCCGGTCATTCCGCTCACCGCTTATTCCTCGTGCGAAGTTCCCAGCGTGGCGGCACCCACGAGTAGCAGTGCGGCCAGCGCGACCGCGATCCACAGCGCTTTCAGATCCAGGATGGGGAACACTGCGGCGCCCGCGGTCGCTCCCCCGATCAACCCCAGCCACAGGAGAAGATAGGGCACCCAAGCAAAGCGGGGGCCGCCGGCGAACGCGGTCGTGAGGTGCTGGCCAATCTTGACGAGCGTGCCGGTCATGTAGGTGACGCCGACGCTGACCTCGCCGTTCCGCTGGAACACCGCGTTCGCCGACCCCATCGCCACCGCCATCAGCAGCGGCGCCAAGACGAGATCACCACCGCGCGTTGCCGCCCCAGAGGCGATCGCCAGCGCGACCAGCACGAACGCCAGTGCCGCCTGCTTCCGCCGTCGTCCCGCCAGCCGCCCGACGGTTTCGCCGGCCATGACCCCGCCGACGAACGCAGCGATCAGCGCACCCGCGAACAGACTGCCCGGCACGACGCCGGTGATACCCGCCGCAAAGCGCGTCGAGTTACCGCTCATGAACGAGACGAACAGGCCGCCGAGCTTCAGAAACCCCAGCGCATCGACGAATCCCGCCAGTGCGGCGAGCCCGATTGCCAGCAGCCGCTGGCGTTTTTCATAACGGCGCATGGCCCATCATAGGCTCAGCGGGCTGAAATGGGAGGTGGCGCCGCGTCGGTGTGTTCGGCGACGGGTTCCAACTGCATTGCGCGCCCTTTCGGACGGCAAGAACGCGGTTTATCCTGTGGCGATGCAGGACATCAGAAACATCGTCGTTCTTACCGGGGCCGGGATTTCGGCGGAGAGCGGGATCGCGACGTTTCGGGGGCCGGGTGGGCTTTGGGAAGGGCACCGGGTCGAGAAAAAGTGGTAGTCCCAGAAGTCGGATCGAATGGCTGTAAACGCCCAAACTCGGACGTAAAAGGTCGGGACGGGCGGTGCCACCAAGCTGCCGTTCCTTAATGCCGGAAGCGTCAAGCAGCCGGTCCTCTTTCGCCTTCATACCTACCATTCCGCTAACGCCAATTGCAGACATCCTCTCTACTGCTACATGTGCAAAAACTCGGATTCGGAAGGCGAGAACCATGTATTCAGGAAAGTCTTACCTAATATCGCTTGTCACTTGTCTATTATACCTTACCTCCTGCGCAAAAGTAATAGAGGTAGCTGTTCGCGATATTGATGGTAGAAGTTTCATCATATCGGCCCACGATAAATTCTGGCGAAAAGGCGTATGTATCAGTTCTGTAATTGTACAAAGAGACAGGAAAACAGTCTGGGTCGCCGGCCTAGATCGCGGATCAAAGGTTTGTGTGGACAGCATTCGATATCCGAGGGTGTCACCTGGCTTTGTAGTGAGCAAGAATGTTGATATTGCGAGAACCGGAATATACAGCGCATCTGTTTTTAGCGATGATGGAGACGGGAGCGCTTATTTTGAAATCAAATGACAGGTATATAAAGCTTTGATATGGCTTTTTGGAAGGCGTTGGTGATGTAGGACAAAGTGAAAGACCATGGTGATTTGCTATCTACATGGTTCGGACACTAGATCGTCTGACGTCCAACGCCCGGCGGTCAACAGTTGAATGTCGGCTATTGCCGCTTGCGTGACCAGAATCAGCCCGACCGCTTTCCTTCCCCATCACGATTTCACGAGCGGATAGCCGGGCTTGAAAATCGGTTATTCGCAAAGATGAACCAGCGTCTGAAGTTGGGAGGCGAGGGTAGGGGCGTAAACGTCCGGTTCTGGGTCTGAGCTCTCTCTCTAACTGGCCGACTGGAAGTTGCG
This sequence comes from Sphingomonas fucosidasi, assembly GCF_036663855.1. NCBI lineage: Bacteria > Pseudomonadati > Pseudomonadota > Alphaproteobacteria > Sphingomonadales > Sphingomonadaceae > Sphingomonas > Sphingomonas fucosidasi. The sequence goes on from NZ_JAXOJR010000004.1 coordinate 329,239, forward strand.
CCTTTCCCGTTACGAGTTCCAACCGAGAGTGCTGGCAACGAGCTATGTTGCAATGGCGTATTATTACGGCAATACACCGCTATGCTCTTTTGCCTGGGGACCGTTTTGATCCAGTTTCACCGCGTCAGATTTACCCTGATACCCCTTGCGATAATAGCATCGACGACAGCGAGTGCATCCGATGGCAGGCGAGTGAAGCCACGCTTCGAAAAGTCAGAGTGCGTCGTAAAGGTCGTGCCCACCGAAAGGATTGAATGCGGTCTGCTATTCGTGCCGGAGAACCGGCGAAAGGCTCGAAGCCGCACGATCAGTCTTCCGGTAATGATCTTTCGCAGCACCGCCTCCGCTCCCGCGGCCGACCCGGTCGTTTATTTTCCCGGGGGACCGGGCCTGAGCAGCATCGACGGACGCACGACGGGTAAAGGGAACCCGTTCCTCGCGGAACGCGACCAGATCCTTCTGGAAGGTCGGGGCAACAAGTTCGCCCGGCCGTCGCTTGGCTGCCCTGAGATAAACGATCTTCGTGCCGCGAATGCGACTCCCACCGTGCAGACAGCGGCGGCAGCCCGCTGCCGGACAGAGCTAAGCGCGTCGGGCGTCGATCTCGATGGATATACCTCGGCCGAGACCGCAGATGACCTTGACGATTTGCGTCGCGCGCTGGGTATCCGGCAATGGAACCTGATCGGCTTCTCCTACGGCACGCGTCTGGCCCAGACGGTGCTGCAACGCCATCCGGAGGGTGTGCGTAGTGTCGTTCTCGATTCAGTGCTGCCCGTCGACGTCAACTATGACGAGACGGCTGCCTCTTCACTAAGGCGCGCGATTAACGCCCTGCTGGACGCTTGCGCCGGCGATCAGGTGTGCGATGTCCGCTACCCGGACCTTCGCGCTCGCTTCGCCGCGCTAGTCGCCGATGCCGATCGCGACGGTATCCCGGCACCGGGTCGCGTGCTGCGTGGTCGCGATATCGTCGAGGCTGTAGGCGCCGGTCTACAGCAAGCCGGCGTTATTCCGGCCTTGCCTGACATCATTAGCGAGACCGCCGGAGGCCGGTTGACCGGACTGCTGCCGCTGACCCGACAGGTCGCATCGACTTTCAACTGGGGATTGCGCTTGTCGATCTGGTGCGGTGAAGAAATGCCGTTCGAGAACGCCCATCGGATGGCCTCGCAGATATCCCCGACGTTGGGTCTGGGCGGAACCGACAATCGCACGGCGACGCCGGAAATGTGTGCGGCGTGGCGCGTCTCTTCCGCCGATGCGCTGGCAAACGCTCCGGTGACAAGCGACGTGCCGGTCCTCATTCTCGCTGGTGAGTTCGATCCAATCACACCACCGGCCTGGGGCCGTCGGCTGCTCCGTACTATGACCAACGCAAGGTTCGTGCAGGTTCCTGGGCAGTCCCATGGAGCAATGTTCAACCGTTGCGGTGGGCAGATGACGATGGCCTTCCTTCGTGACCCCCGTGCGCAGCTGAACGGAGACTGCATCGCCAAGATGGCGGGGACCGCCTTCGGCACAGGCAAAGACATTGCAGCACCGAGCCAGTGAGATCGCCAGGCGCCAGCGATCAGCGTCGGTCACTTCCAGCCCGATGAACGAACGGCTGAAGTTGGGAAGCGGGGAAGGGCAACTGAACGTCCGGAACTGGGTCTGAACCGACGAGAGCGAGACCTAGCCTGCGGTGCGACGCACCCACACTGCTAAACAAGCGGTGAAGGCCACCGAGAGTATCGCAGATGCCAGGACGGCTTGGCTCAGGGTTCCAATCATCAACAGACTTCCCTCTCGTTCAATGGCGCGAACGCTCGACCCTTGCGCTAGGGTTCACCGCAAGGACGCAGAGAATTACGTCGAACTGATCGGCGACCTGATCAGCAGGATCGGGGAGGTGCGGCTGACCGATCTCGCTGAGCATCTTGGCGTTAGCCGGGTGACCACGGCAAAGGTGGTTCAGCGGCTACAACGCGAGGGGCCGGTCGAAAGCCTACCCTATCGATCGATCTTTTTGACGGCGCACGGTGCAGAGGTAGCGGCAATGTCGCGGGGTTTGTCATGGCATAGTCCGGATGTGGTGCAGGGGCGGATGCCCTGCTGCTAAAACTGTCATGCAGGCGAAGGACGCGCGTTCCAAATGACAGATGCTGACGAAGCGTCCTTTGATCCATAGCCGCTGGCCGCCGACGTGATTCATGGCAAGCAAACAAGTGCCTTAGTCAACTAAGTACTTGATCTACTAGCACATTTAGTCATTAGGCGAGCTGTGGCAATGTGCGGATGACACGCGCATGTGGAAGGGGTCCGGACGGCGGGCCTTTAAAGGCGGGCAGGGAATATCATGAGCCGGATCGTTCACGCACTTATGTCTGGCTGCGCGGTGGCCACGATCGTGATGGCGGAGCCCGCGTTTGCCCAGGATGGCGAAGTGGCGGCGCTTCGCGCCCTGGTGGACAAGCAGGCCCGACAGATCGAGGCCCTATCTACCCGGTTGCATGCGGTCGAAGTGCGCGATGATACTATTGCGCGTAACGAGAGCGGGGCGCCGCGTGTTGCGGCGGTGGCGCCAGCACCGTTGTCCGCCCCGACCTCTTCCGCTTCGGCATCGATCACCTCCGTATCGCCGGTCAGCTGGGATCACGGCGTGCCGTCGATCGAGAGCGCCGATGGACGGTTCACCTTCCGGCCTCGCTTGCGCGTACTAGCCGACGCCTCGACGAGCTCGGGCTCGCGCTTCCCGGATCGCAACATTTCCGGGACGGAACTCCGTCTCGTCCGTCTCGGAGCCGATGGCGGCATCGGCGATTTCGCCTATCGTGCGGAGATCGACTTCGCCGGCGACGAAGTCACGATCCGCGACGCCTGGTTTGGGTACGAGAAGGATACCAGCTTGGGTGATCTGCGCCTGCTGGCGGGGAACAAGCTCAATGACCGGTCACTTGACGGGGCAACGTCGCTGACCTCGATCCCGTTTGCCGAACGCAACACGGTCGCCAATCTCATCGCGCCACAAGGTGGCAGCTACGGGGTTGGCGTGTTCGCTTCGCTTGAGGGTGAGCGGGGCCACCTCAGCGTCAACGTCAAGGGCGAAGGCGAGGGGTCCAACGACGGTACGCGCAATGACAGCCTTGTCGTTATCGGCCGCGGCCATGTCGTGCCACTGCACGGCAAATCTGGTTTCCTGCACCTTGGGGGCTGGGGTTTTCACGAACGCATCAACGACAATGTCGGTCTGCTTGCCGAAGGAGACGTCGAGGGCTCGAACTTCAACCAGAATATCGCCGTGCTGCCCGGCCTGATCCGCGATCCGCGCTCGATCGACGCTTTTGGGGTCGAGGCGGCCGGGGTGGTCGGCTCGGCGTGGTTCTCCGGGGAATATGGCGAGCGGCACATTCGCACGGCGTCGACCGGCCGTTTCAAACAGGATGCCTGGTCGCTGAGTGGTGGTCTGTTCCTGACCGGCGAGGCGCCCCCTCTATCCAGCAGCGAAGGCGTATGGCACCGGCCCGAGGTCCGCTCGTCGGTGACCGATGGAGGCTTGGGCGCTTTCGAATTGCTCCTACGCTACGATCGGGAGGACCAAGCCGACGCACCGTTCGGCGGGCGCGGAAGTTTTGCGACGCTTGGGGCAAACTGGTATCTCAACAACTGGGCCGGATTTAAACTCAATCTTGTGCGGTACAATATCCTCAATCCGATCGGCGACTTCCCCGGACATGATCGCGGCGTCAGCGCCGTGATCAGGGGGGAGATCGTGTTCTGATGGCTAGCGTCGATGAAACGCCGTTATAACCTACGCACAAAAACCGGCGTTCCCCTCGCTACCTTTCGGTTGGATTTCCCAAAGTGGATGGGCAGTAGCGTCGCATGTCTGACATCGTTGTTGCGGCCCTCGAAAGCGAACGGCCGGCCTTTTGTCGACATTCGCGAGTCGATGGCCGCGCTTTCTATCGGCCTAATCGCGGGCATGAACCAGCGTCCAAAGTTGGGAAGCGAGGGAAGGAGCGTGAGCGTCCGATTGTGGGTCTTGCGAGCCCTGCGCTGCCAGGACAGTTCGCCCAGCGCGATCCCATTAATGTGACGGTGACCGATTACGGTAGTATTACGAAAATTTCGTGCCGCCGCCTACATGAACTATTCGACCAACGCGCTTTATCCATCTGATGGACGGCGGTCGGATCGCCATAGGCCGTGTGCATCCAGCCCCACGATCCATCCGTAGCTGAGCCGGACTCATCACATCCATCATAGCCGGGGAGAATGGTTTTGGACGTCAAACGCGAATTCGATTTCACGATCGAACAGGGCGGGGTCCCTGGCGTGATTCTGCCGAAAGAGATCCCCATTCGTGGGGCGTTGAACGCAGCTGCGCTCCGATCCTTTCGACACCACACGAAAAACCTCAACGATACAGCGATCGAAGACCTTTTGCAGCAAGCGTTCAAACGGCGTATAGAACTAAAAGGCTGGGGCAATCCCGTCGTTGAGTTAAAGTGTCAGATATTCTAGAATCCGCCCGTGCACGTGCCAGCGGAGATAGGGGCACACGGTAGCGAGTGCTCCCGCTGAGTGCGATCATCTTGACGATGCCTCTAGGAAGCGACTGGCCGCAACGAGCAGCTGGCCAACTGGCATGCGGCGTTCTGGATCAAGATTGTTGGCTTCTAGAGCGGTTTCTGATCAGGCTGCATCGTAACCGACGGCTACGAAACGGTTTGAGCATTCCTGGGGCGAGTAGAGGTCGACAATACGACCGACGGCATCCCAGAGGCCGTGGATGGTCCACTCGGCCGCTTTCCTGCATGGGACACGCGCAGCTGCATCATCGCGCGTTGATGACGGTTCGACGCCATCGTCTTGCGGGGCCGATCGCGTGAGGCGGAGCGAAGACCAAAGCGGGCCGGCCAGATTACCCTGTCTCTCAGTGCCTCGCAGTCCATTCCGGCGATAGGTATACATGAACAGGCGTCCACTTCGGAGCTATGAACGAGAAGCCTTCAGTGGCCGGATGTGGGTCGCACCGTCGCTCACACCCTCAAGCTCGCGAAAAGTCGGTCGATCCGTCCGGCAGGATAACGAACTCGAAGCTGAGTTCGTCATTGTCGGCACCCCTGGTGTCATCCTTGATCGCAACGATCTTCGTGGCGGCATAAACGCCGTTCGCATTGCGCCAAACGATGATCTCCCCAAGCCCTGGAGTCCGGTGGCGCGAGGAGAAATCGTAGGCTGCGGCGGTTCGAACATTTATAATATCCGTCGCCCCTTTGGCAAGCGCGATGGCATCAATCGAAGGTGCGTCCCGCAGCGCATAGATACTTGTGTCGCTCGCCTTGGACCACTGCGTCTCAAACAGGTTCAGGCCCTCGCCAATCACGAAACGCTGGTCATTGTTCGAGTAATCGAAGGAGACGGTGCCCCGCAGCCTGGTGTCGCGATAGGCGTCCGCTCCGCCAATCGGCTCGAGCGGCCGTTTCTCTTGACGCGCGAAGTGCGCATCGACGTACCGCAGGCACTGTTCTGGGCTCATGACGATGATTCCAGGCCCGTCCCGCAGTTCTGAGTAGCGCCGCAGAATGTCGCGGTCATCGGTTACGAAGACGTCGCGGGCGGCGAGCTTGTGACCGAGGAGGTGGTCAATGTCTGCGATCTTGTTTGCCCGCTTGCCGCTGCTCTCCGTCAGCCCAGGGAACACGATCCGTTGGATCTCGTCCCAAAGGCCCTGCTCCCGGGAGCCGAAAAGAACGTCAGGCTCATCGAGCCTGCTTTCGTCGAGCCGGAAGGTCGATGCGATTACCGGAAGCATGGCCATCTGCTCAAGCATCGCGTTCCGCCGTTCGTCGTTTCGGTCTCGCGAGAAGTCTACCTCGACCTTAGTCGTCACCGCGATGCGGATCATACCCGACAGAGCGTACCGCATGAGGTTGCGAAGCTCGTCGACAGAAGTCGCGGTCGCGGAGGTTCGATCGAACAGGCCAACCACGCAGTTGCTGTCGATAGTAATGAGCGGGCTCGCCAGTGACGTATTCATGGCAGCAAAGATGAGGTCTGCCGCGCAAACGACAAGGTTGTCGGCAATGGGCGGGACCGCGGCGGTCACACCGGCAATCGGCACGCATTTGTTGCGCCGCCGACCTGAACGAACGTCCGGAGCTGGGGGGCCGTAAGAGCTAACTGGATGACGGCCTATGGGTCCGCTCAGACCTCGGTGCGTTCGGCCAATTCTAAAGCGTCCTCCACGTCAACGCCCAAGTAGCGCACCGTGCTGTCGATCTTGGCATGGCCGAGAAGGATCTGAACGGCGCGGAGGTTGCCAGTCGCCTTGTAGATGATCGATGCTTTCGTGCGCCGTAGCGAGTGCGTCCCATAATCCTGCGCCGGAAGGCCGATGCCGACCACCCACTCGCGCACAAGGCGGGCATATTGCCGCGTGCTCATGTGGTCCATGTAGTCGTTGCGGCTCGGGAAAACGAAGTCGTTCAGTGTCCCCCCACGTCGCTCCAACCATGCCCGCATCGTCTTTCGCGCCGTGTCCATTATCTCGAACTGAACCGGTCGTTTGGTTTTCTGCTGAACCACGACGGCGCGGTCACGGACGCGCCCGCCGGAAACTACATCGCCGATCCGCACCCTGACCACGTCACAGCCGCGGAGCTTGCTGTCGATGGCGAAGTCGAACAGCGCTCGGTCGCGAAGTCGCCTCTGCTGGTCGAGCCAGAAGCGAATGGCCCAGACCTGTTGCTGTTTCAGCGCCCGCTTCGCACCAATCAGCCGGCCTTCGTTCCAAGGCCGAAGTTCGTGAAAGGCGGGGTCCATTGACGAGTGACCCATCGATCATCTCCATCGGCCCAAATCGGTCAATCGAGTATACGCATGCGCAGTAAACCGCCGGTTTAGAAATGTGGTTGATCAGCCGTCGATGATGCTAAACAAGATCTCTGTTTCGGGCGGCGCCTTGTAGTCTCTGCGCGGCCGAAAGTGGGGCTTCCGGTTTAATTGATGTGTTCAATACATTAATATTCGCTGATGCCTGTTTAGCTGGTCGGACTGGAAGGCACTGTGCCGTCGAACCGCGTTTTACCGGGTAGAGAATGTGCGAGGCTGAGATCGCCGTTATGGCCACGGAAGATCTGCCGGGCGAGGGCCAGACCCACGCCCGTGCCCTCGGTCTTGGTGGTGAAGAAGGGGCGGAAGATGTCGCTTTGGTTCGCGGCTGGAATCCCCGGGCCGGTGTCCGTCATCGTGAACTGCGTTTGGCCGACTAAGGCCGTGATGGTGAGCGTGACGCGTGCACCGGGCGAATCGTGCAATACCTCGGCTGCGTTCTGCAAGACGGCCCAGAGCGCGGCAGTCAACTGATCGGGGTCAGCCAGGATATTGGCGGGTGCCTCAAGGAGGTCGGTCGTGAAGGCAATCGTCGGCCATCTCGTGGCAAACAATGCTGCCAAATCGCCGACGAACCCAGCGAGAGGGATCCGTTCCTCCGAGGGGGCCGGCAGCCGCGCCAACGCACGGTAGCTTTCGCCGAAACGGTGTAGGCTGGCTGCGCGGCGCGCGACCGTCTCGACCGCGTCGCGTACCTTGGGCAGCATCGGGTCGGGGTCGTTAAGCATCGCCACCGCGGTCTCGGCGAGCGAGGCGATCGGGGTCAGGGCGTTGACGATCTCATGGCTCAGGACCTGGACGAGCTCGCGCAACGCAGCGGCCTCAGCGGCCTTCAGTTCGGCGTCGATGTCGATCAACGCGCCGATCCGCGTCAGCCGGCCGGTCAGCGCGAGATCGCCGGTGGAAAGCGCGAAGCTGCGGACGTCGGCGTCGTGGCCGATGTCGATCGTGGCGGTCCGGCCTGGGCGGGTCTCCGAGAGCGCTGCGACGAGCCCCTCGGGTGGATCGGCGACCAGATCGCTGGCTCCGAGCAAGCGCCGCGCGGCGCGGTTGACGACGCGCAGGCGACCGTCGTCGAGCGCGACCAGCGGTGCGGGCGACAGATCGAGATAGGCGTTCAAGCGGCGCCGTTCCTCTTCTCCGGGGAAAACAGGCGCGGGGGGCGGAGGTGCCGGCGGCCGTCGAGGACCGCGATCGACCAGGTCGAGCGCGGCGATCCAGACCGTGATCAGCGCCGCAAGCAATGCGGTCGCGTACAGGCCGCGCATGGCGGCAACCGCCCCGCCAGCGCCGGCCGCGGCGATCACCAATGCGCGCAGCATCGCGCGCACTTGGTCAGAGGCCATAGCGCGCCATCCGTCGATACAGCGCCGCGCGGGTCAGTCCGAGCTGGGCGGCGGCGCGGCTGACGTTGAAGGCATGGCGTTCGAGCGCTGCGGTGATCAGGGACTCTTCGTTGCGGGCCAGCGACAGGTCGGGCGCTAACGCTGCGGGCTCGGCGTTAGCGGGTGAAAGCATGAGGTCGCTATTGCCGAGCAGTACCGCGCGTTCGATCGTCTGGCGCAGACCGCGGACGTTGTCGGGCCAGCGATCCGCGGCGATCGCGCGCGCGGCATCTTCGTCGAGCGCAATGCTCGGCCTGCCATGGCGGTACGCGAACAGCGCGAGGAAATGGCGGGCGAGCACTACCGCGTCGCCGACGCGATCGACGAGCGGGGACAACGGGATTTCGATCGTGGCGACCCGGTCGAGCACGTCTTCGCCGATCGCCCCCCGGATCCCGATGCGATCCAGCCGCGAGGTCGCTATGACGCGAATGCCATCTAACGCAGCCAGCAGAACGCCGTTGAGCGCGCGAGGCAATCGGTCGATATGGTCGATCACCAGCATCCCGCCAGCTGCGGCCGCAGTGCACTCGGCGATAGCTGCGGCGTCCGCCGCCTCGGCATCCAGCGTGACGAGCTGCATATGGGCATGCGGCGAGGCCTGATGGATCAGCCGGGCGATCAGCGTCTTGCCGGTGCCCGCAGCACCGTGGACGAGGATCGGCGCGGTGGTCGGCGCGACGCGGGCGATCAGGTCGCGGGCGCGGGCAATCCCGGCGCTTTCGCCGAGCAGGATGCCGTCATGGACAGGCGGTGTCGCGGCGGTCTCCCGCCTCGCGCGGCGCAGCGCCAAACCGCGTTCGACCGTGGTCAGCAGGCGTTCGTTGTTCCAGGGCTTGATCACGAAGTCGGTCGCGCCGCTGCGCATCGCCCGCACTGCCACCGCGATCCCGCTATGCCCGGTGACGACGATCACGACGGCGCGCGCGTCCGCCGCGATCAGCCGGTCGAGCATCGTGAAGCCCTCTTCGCCGGTGGTCCGTCCGCGCGCGAAATTCAGATCGAGTAGGATGACGTCGATCGCTTCGCCCGCGAGCAAGACCCAGGCCGCCTCCGGGTTCGCCGCGGTCGACACGCGCATCCCGTGCCGCTCGAGCAACAACCGCGCCGCCTTGGCGATGTCTGGATCGTCGTCGATCACGAGGATATGCGATTCGGTTGACATGGCCGGCATAGTGTCCGGAAACGGACAGTTGGTACAGTAGAAGTGACTACTCCGGTGCTTTCCGTAAGAAGCAGGGTAATAACAGCGACTTAGGTTTGCTTGGTTCGATCCCGTACACTGTCCGCATGACGGAGACGACCCTGCCTGGAACTGGCGCTGCGATGGACCGGCGTATCGAGCGTCCGCACGCCCGGCGGCGCAAGCGGATCGTACGCGGTGGGCTTGTACTCGCAGTAGTGGCCGCGGCGGTGCTGCTGTGGTTATTGATGCCCGGCGCCAATGCGCTGACCGTCGACGCCGCAGCGATCAGGACCGGTGACGTCGTGCGCGCGCCGTTCCGCGATTTCGTGCCGCTACGTGCCGAGGTCGCACCCTTGCGGACCGTGTTCGTCACCGCGATCTCGGGCGGACAGGTCGCCGAACTCGCCGCGAGCGACGGCGCCATAGTCGCGGCGGGTACTCCGCTCGCGCGCCTGTCCAATCCATCGCTCGAACTGGACGTCGCCAGCCGCTCGGCCGAGATCGTCGGGCAATTGAGCGCGATCAGCGGCCAGCGGTTGTCGGTCCAGAACACCCGGCAGGATGGCGCACGCGATCTCGCCGAGGCACGCAACGCGCTGTCCAAGGCGCGCACGTTGCTCGCGCAGAAGCAGGTGTTGTACGACAAGGGGATCATCACGCGCGCCGCGATCGATCCGGTGCGCGAGGATGTCGGCTATCAGCAGGCGCGTGTTTCGGCGCTCGATCGCGGGACCGCGGAGGCGGGCGCGACGCTGGCGGATCAGTCCTCGGGGATCGCCGCCACCGCGCGGCAGTTGCGCGAGAGCCTGGCGATGGTCCGCGCGAGCCTGTCCGCACTGGTGCTGCGTGCGCCGGTCGCGGGACGGCTCACCGCCTTCACGCTGCAGCCCGGCCAGACACTCAAGGCCGGCGACCCGGTCGGGCAGATTGACTCCGAGGGCCAGTGGAAGCTGACCGCAGATGTCGACCAATTCTACCTAGGGCGCCTCCGGGCCGGGCTGGCGGCGACCGCGGATATCGACGGACGCAGCTATCCGATGTCGGTCATCAAGATCCTGCCGCAGGTGACCGAAGGTCGGTTTCGCGTCGAACTCGGTTTTCGCGGTCCCGTACCCACGGGACTGAACCGCGGCCAGACGGTCGACGTACGGCTCGTGCTCGGCGCGGACCGGCCCGCAGTGGTCGCGCCCTTGGGCGGCTGGCTCGATGCGGGCGGCACCACCGCGTTCGTGCTCGACGGCGACAAGAAGGCCGTCCGGCGGGCGATCGTCACCGGCCGGCGTAATCCCGACCAGGTCGAAATCGTCTCCGGTTTGGCACCCGGCGAGCGGATCGTGACCACCGCGCTCGGCACCTACACCCCCTTCCAGACCCTTCTCATCCGATAGGATTCGATATGATCCACCTGCAGGACCTCAGCCGCACCTATGCCTCGGACGAGATCGAGACGACCGCGCTCGGCGGCATCGACCTCGCAGTCGAGGCGGGGGAATTCGTCGCGATCATGGGGCCGTCGGGGTGCGGCAAATCGACCTTGCTCAACATCATCGGCACGATCGACCGGCCGACCGACGGCCGGTACCTGTTCGAGGGCGCCGACATCGCGCATGCGCCCGAAGCCGAGCTCGCCAAGCTGCGCCGCGACCGGCTGGGCTTCGTGTTCCAGAGCTTCAACCTGATCGACGAGCTGACGATCGCCGAGAACGTCGCGCTGGGGCTGGCCTATCGGACGATGCCCGCGCGCGAGAAGAAGGAGCGCGTGGCGGCGGCGATGGACCGTGTCGGCATCGCCCACCGCCAGCGTCATCACCCGCACCAATTATCGGGCGGCCAGCAACAGCGCGCGGCGATCGCCCGCGCCATCGTCGGCGAACCGCGGCTGATCCTCGCGGACGAGCCGACCGGCAACCTGGATACCGAGAACGGCGCGCAGGTGATGGACATCCTCAGCCAGCTCAATGCGGAGGGCGCGACGATCGTGATGGTCACACACAGCCCGTCGCACGCCGATATCGCCAAGCGGACGGTGCAAATGCTCGACGGGCGTATCCTCTCCTCGGCGCGGCGCGCCGCCTGATGCGCCGCTCGCTCCAGATGATCGTGTTGCTGCTGCTCGTGGTGGTGCTCGTCCGCCATCTTGCCGCGACCAAGCCCAGCCCCACGCCAGTCAGCGACGCCTGAAGGAACCGCCATGTCCGCGCTCTCCAGTCTCTATCGCTCGCTCGCGCATCACCGGTTGTTCGCGCTGCTCAACATCGGCGGTCTCGCGCTCGGGATCGCGACGTTCCTCGTCCTGTTCCTCTTCGTGCGGTTCGAGACCGGGTACGACCGCGTATTGCCGCAACAAGACCGGTTGTGGGTGATGGAGGAGCGCTATGTGATGCCGGGCTATCCGGCAGACACCAATCCGAACACGATGGGCAGCGAGCTCAAGATCCTGCAGGCGGATTACCCGCAGCTGGTCGGTACGCGCTACATGAACATGGCCGCGACCGTGAAGCAGGGCGGGCAGGCGACCGCCGAGGACTTGGGCACAGTCGACCCTAACTTCCTCGATCTCATGCGCTTTCCCGCGGTCGAGGGCGATCCGACAGCAACGCTTGCCGATCCGAACGGCCTGGTGGTCACGCAGAAGACCGCGCGGAAATATTTCGGGAGCCAGTCGGCGATCGGCCGGACGCTGCAACTGTCGATCGACGGGACGACCTATCCCTACAAGGTCGGGGCGGTGCTGCGCGACATGCCCGACGACGTCACCTTCAAGAGCGAGATGTTCGCGCAACTGTCGCGCACGCGCTTCGGCAACGAATGGTGGGAGCACTGGGGCAGCGCGTCGTTGACCACGTTCCTGCGTTTCCCCAGCGATGCCGCCGCGCGCGCGTTCGAGGCGCAATTGCCCGCGTTTCTCGATCGCCACGCTTATGCGGGTGGCAGCCTCAAGAAAGGCGAGTATTTCCAGTCCCTGCGGCCGCTGACTGCGATGCATCTGTATAGTCCGGGCGATCGCGCGATCGTCACGACCTTGGGCGCGGTCGGGCTGCTTACGCTGCTGATCGCGATCGTGAACTACGTCAATCTGGCCACCGCCCGTGCCGGGCTGCGCGCGCGCGAAGTGGCGATGCGCAAGGTGCTGGGCGGCACGCGGCGGTCGCTCATCCGGCAATTCCTGGGCGAGGCGCTGGCGACCGTCGCGGTGGCGGCGTTGATCGGGCTCGCGCTCGCCGAGATCGCGCTGCCGTTCGTCAATGCGCTTGGCGGAACGTCGCTGGCGATCCGCTATGTCGGTTGGGACGGCGTCGTCCTGCCGCTAGTCCTGCTGGTCCTGGGCATAGCACTGGTCGCGGGGCTGTATCCCGCGTTCGTACTGTCGGGGTTTCGCCCGGCGGCGGTGCTCGCCTCGACGCGCGCGCCTGGCGGTGGGCGTAGCGGCACGAGGCTGCGGAGTGCGCTGGTGGTCGTGCAGTTTGCGATCGCGATCGCATTCGCCATCGCCACCGGGGTCATGCTCAAACAGACCGAGCATATCCGTGACGCCGATCTCGGTTTTCGCCGTGACGGCTTGATGATAGTCCGCTCGCTGATGACCGGCGGGATCGACTCCCCGCAGCGCGCGGCGATCCTGCGCAGCCTCGCGGCAGCCCCCGGCGTCACCGGCGTCACCGTCGCCAACAATGCCCCGGGCGACCAGAGCACGACCAATTTCTCGGGATACAGCCGGGCTGGGGTGTCCGGCGCCAAGATATCGTTGATGGATGTCGGCACGGGTCGCGACTATTTTCGCGTGTACGGCGCGCGCCTCGTCGCGGGGCGCCTGTTCGACGCCGCGCATGCCGACGACCGCGGCCTGTTGACGATGGCCGAACGCAAGCGGGCAGGGCCCAATGTGGTGATCAACCGGACGGCGGTGACCGCGCTGGGCTTTGCGTCACCGACCGCGGCGCTGGGGCAGGCGATCAACGACGGCGAACGGGACTCGACGATCATCGGCGTGGTCGACGACCTGCGCTTCAGGAGCCCGCGCGATGCCGTCACGCCGGTCGCCTATACCTACAACACCGTCGATATCCTCTCGCCGTTCGCGGCGGTCCGTTATGCCGGCGCCGATGCGAAGACGATGACGGCGGGGCTTGAGGCGGCATGGAAGCGCGTCGTTCCCGGCGTTCCGTTCGAGGCGCGCTCGGTCGAGGACAATTTGTACCAGCGCTATTACAAGGCCGACGCGCAACGCTCGCGGCTGTTCACGATCGGCGCGGTGCTCGCGGTGCTGATCGGTTGCATCGGGCTCTATGGCCTGGCGGCGTTCGACACCGCACGGCGTGTGAAGGAGATCGGTATCCGCAAGACGCTCGGCGCGTCGACCGCCGAGGTGCTGCGGCTATTGATCGGGCAATTCCTGCGCCCCGTGATCCTAGCCAACCTCGTCGCGTGGCCGCTTGCCTATGTCGCGATGCAGCGCTGGCTTGGCGGGTTCGACGACCGGATCGCGCTGTCGCCGCTGTTCTTCGTCGGCGCCTCGCTCGCCGCGGTGCTGATCGCGAGCGGCACGGTCTTCGGGCAGGCGTGGCGCGTCGCCCGTGCCGAACCCGCGCGCGCGCTGCGCCACGAATAGGGGCCGAGCGATGTCAACAGCTTTCCTGACGCTGTACCGTTCGCTCACCCGGCATCGGCTGTATGCGATGCTCAACATCGGCGGGCTCGCACTCGGCATCGCAGTGTTCCTGGTACTGATGCTGTTCGTCCGGTTCGAAACCAACTACGACCGCGTGCTGCCGGGGTGGGAGCGCGTCTGGATGATCGAGCGCACGCTCCAGTTTCCCGGTAATCCGAAGGTCGAGATTCCCTCGCTGCCGCCGATGTTGGCCCAGATGAAGGCTGACTATCCTGGCACGACGGGCGCGCGCTTGCTCCAGTACGACGTCGCGGTTCAGAACGGTACGGTCAGCGTTGCGCAAACGATGGGACAGGTCGACCCGGCCTACTTCCAGCTCTTCCCGTTTCCGTCGGCCGAAGGCGATCCGGTTGCCGCGCTCGCGCGACCCGATGGCATCGTCATAACCACCACCGCCGCGCAGACGTATTTCGGGCAAGGCTCATCGATCGGGCGAACGCTGACCGTCCTGTTCGATGGTGCGCCCCATCTGTACCGGGTGGGAGCGGTATTGCGGCCGCTGCCTGGCAACATATCCTACGCTAGCGACCTGTTCACGGCCATTCCGCCCGATGCGACGGCACAGCGCGGCAAGGGGTTCCGGACTTTCTTGTCGTTTCCCGACGATGCCGCCGCCGCACGCGTAGCGCGCGACTTGGCGGCATTCGTCAAACGCCACCCAGATCCCGATTTTCCAGTTGGCATGGTTGATATAGCCAAGACCGGCATCGTGCCGCTGGGCGACGTGCATCTTGCTGCGGACACCGTGGGGACAGTTGCTACCGTACTCGGAACGGTAGGCACCGTCGCGCTGCTGCTTGCGGTGATCAACTACATCAATCTCGCAACCGCGCGCGCCGCGCTACGTGCGCGTGAAATTGCGCTGCGCAAGGTCGTCGGCGCGACCCGTGGAGCACTCGTCGTGCAGTTGCTTGGCGAGGCGTTGATCGCGGTGACCGTGGCAACGCTGGTCGGGTTGGCGCTTGCTGAAGTCGCGCTGCCTTTTGTGAACGCCACCGGCGGCACCACCCTAGCGATCGTCTATTGGGGATCGGACTCGATATTGGTCCCACTCGCGGTGTTGATCGTGACGGTGTCGGTTCTTGCCGGGTTCCATCCCGCCTTCGTGATTTCGCGCTTTCAACCCGCGGGAGTGCTGGCATCGGCGCGAACGCCAGGCGGCGATCGTCCGGGCGCGCGGTTACGTAAGATGCTGGTCGTTTTTCAGTTTGCGATCGCGATCGCACTGATGATCGGCACCGGAATACTCGTCGCGCAAACGCGGCATGTCCAGAACGCCGATATCGGTTTCTCGCGCCACGGTTTGATCATGGTGCCGGGATATGGTGCCGCGGCTGTTGATCGCGTGCAACGCACAGCGCTTGCCATCGCGATCCGCGCCACTTCAGGAGTTGTAGCTACCACGACCAGTGGAATCGCACCCACCGGGGGCAGCTATTCGATCAGCGCCATGCACCGTGCCGGAGCGACCGGCGAACCGCCGATGATTCTCCAGGCGACCGTCGGCGAGCGATTTTTCGAGACCTATGGCGTCGCGCTGCTCGCCGGTCGCCGATTTGACCCACGCCGCTTCGCAATCGACGAGGAGCAGGACGATAAGGGCACGAAGACGCGCGACCACAATGTCATCCTCAACCGCACGGCGATCCAGCGCCTAGGCTTTACAACCCCCGCCGCCGCCGTCGGACAGGTCATCGCACAGGGCGACCGGACTGCGCGTATCATCGGCGTCGTCGGCGACATGCGTTTCGCTACTCCGCGCGAGCCGCTGAATGCTGTCTCGTACAGCTATCGAGCGGATGGCGGCGCTGCTCCGGTCCTCGTCATTCGTACCAATAGCGACGTCGCGGCGACGCTGGCGCGGGTCGAATTGGTATGGCGTCGCCTTGCTCCGAATGTGCCGTCGGGCGCAATCACGGTCGACCAGAAACTATACGATTCCTTTTATCGCCAGGACGTCCAGCGCTCGCGGCTGTTCACGACCGGCGCGGTGCTGGCGGTCGCGATCGGGTGTCTCGGGCTCTATGGCCTGGCTGCGTTCGACACCATGCGCCGGGTGAAGGAGATCGGTATCCGCAAGGTGCTGGGCGCCTCGACCAGCGACGTTATGCGGCTGCTGCTGATCCAGTTCCTCCAGCCGGTCCTCCTTGCGAACGTGATCGCGTGGCCGATCGCGTGGTTCGCGATGTCGCACTGGTTGGGTGGATTCGACGATCGGATCACCCTGTCGCCGGTCTATTTCGTCGCCGCCAGCGCGCTCGCGCTAATCATCGCTGCCGCGACGGTTGCCAGCCAGGCATGGGGCGTCGCGCGAGCCGAACCCGCGCACGCGCTGCACCAGTTTTAGGAGGCTGAGGCAGGCGGGTTTGATGCCGGTGGGCAATGGCATGCCCAATTAGCCAACTACCATGACGCCAACGGTCTGATGGAGGTAAAGCGACTGGACGAGGTGCAGGCCGAAAGGGTCAAGCTCAGCGCAGCGTGAAGATGAATGAGTGTCTCAAGTTGGGAAGGCGGTAGGGCACCTTGAATGTTGGCTTGTGGGCCTTAGCGCCCCTGCGCCCCTGCGACCTCTCGGGCCAGTTCGATGAATGCCGTGAAGGCCGCCGAAGGATTTCGCCTGCTCGGATAGTAGAGGCACAATGGTGCGAGCGGCGGAGTCCAGTCCGCCAGCATCTGGACGAGCAGGCCGGACGCGATATCTTCGCGAACGTCCGCCTCCATGAAGAACCCGATTCCGACACTATCGAGCGCGGCAATTCGCGAGAGGCTGGCCTCGTCCAGCGTGATCGGCCCCTCGGCGTCGATCTGGACCGACTGGCCGTCCTTCTCGAAATGCCAGCGATAGAGCGCGCCATTGGGCAACCGCACGCGAATGCACGGATGATCCAGCAGGTCGTGCGGCACGCGCGGTTTCTCGCGATTTTCCAGATAGGCCGGCGACGCCACGACCGAAAAGCGTCGGGGAGACCCGAGCAGGATAGCGATCGTGTCGGTCGGGATCAGGTCGGCCGAGCGAATGCCGAGGTCGAAGCCCTCTGCCACGACATCGACGAGACGCCCCTCGGTGACGAGGTCGATGTGAACCTGGGGGTGACGACGAAGGAACTCGAGTATCAGCGGCGACAGGATTTCGCGGGCGGCGGTAGCAAAGGCATTGATGCGCAGCGTGCCGGACGGTGTCTCCTGCTGCGACCGCGCGGTGTTCATGGCGTCATGGATGCTTTCCACCGCCGGCCCGATCTGGCCCACGAACGTCCGGCCCGCATCCGTCAGGGAAACGCTGCGTGTCGTGCGGTTGAACAGGCGCACGCCGATCGTGCGCTCCAGCTTGCCGACCGCGTTGCTGAGCGCCGTCGTGGATATGCCGAGATCGAGAGCCGCCGCGCGGAACGACCCACGATGGACGATCGCGAGAACCGCCTCCAGTTCAACCAGTCCCGATCGTGGCATTGTTCTGATTTCCGTAACGCGACATCCCCTTTTATCCCGATTATCGTGGAGGCCGTCCACCCATAGATTGCGTGGCTGAGGCGCAGCGTCCGCTCTGCCGCAACCACTGGAGGAAAGTCATGGCCACTGAATTGCCGGTCGCAATCGCAGGATATTTTGAGGTGGACCGAGCGGGCGACGCCGCCGCCGTCGCCAACTGCTTCACGACCGATGCCGTCGTCCGGGACGAAGGTCACACGTACACCGGCCGCAACGCCATCCGGGCATGGAAGGCGAACGCGAGCGCGGAATATCGCTATACCGTCGAGCCCTTCGCGATCGCCGACGAGGGCGACCGCACGATCGTGACCAGTCACGTTGTCGGCAACTTCCCGGGCAGCCCGGTCGATCTGCGATACCTGTTCACACTCGCCGGCGAACAGGTCACCGCATTGGAAATCAAGCCATGATGCCGTTCCTCTCGCTGGAGGGCAGGCGCGCGCTCATTACCTCGGGCACGCGTGGTGCCGGAGCCGCGACCGTCGCCCTGTTCCGCGAACTCGGCGCGCGCGTGATCACGACCGCCCGCACGAAGCCCGAAAGCCTGCCTGACGCGCTGTTCGTCGCTGCGGATCTCACGACCGCCGAGGGGTGCACGGCGTTAGCCGATACCGTGCGCGAGCGGATGGGTGGGGTCGATATCATCGTGCACATGCTTGGCGGATCATCGGCGCCAGCAGGAGGG
Organism: Sphingomonas fucosidasi; assembly: GCF_036663855.1. Taxonomy (NCBI): domain Bacteria; kingdom Pseudomonadati; phylum Pseudomonadota; class Alphaproteobacteria; order Sphingomonadales; family Sphingomonadaceae; genus Sphingomonas; species Sphingomonas fucosidasi. Next base: position 347,538 of record NZ_JAXOJR010000004.1, read on the forward strand.
TTCGCCGCACTCGGCGAAACGGAATAGGCGAAGGAGCTCGACCTCAATCTGATGCCGGCGGTGCGCCTCGATCGCGCGTTGGTTCCGGAGATGGTGTCGCGCGATACAGGTGTGATCATTCACGTGACTTCGATCCAGCACGTGATGCCGCTGCCGGACGCGACGACCGCCTATGCGGCCGCCAAAGCTGCGCTCTCGACCTACAGCAAAAGTCTGTCGAAGGAGGTGTCGCCGGCGGGCGTACGCGTCGTGCGGGTGTCTCCCGGCTGGATCGAGACCGAGGCAGCCGTTGCGCTGGCCAAGCGGCTTGGCGGTGCAGGCGGCCCGCAAGAGGGAAAGCGGATCATTATGGATTCGCTAGGCGGTATCCCCCTGGGACGACCGTCCACGCCCGAGGAGGTGGCGAACCTGATTGCCTTCCTGGCGTCCGACCGCGCGGCAAGCATCACGGGAGCCGAGTTCGTGATCGACGGCGGCACTATTCCCACGGTGTGAGATGCGCCGTCGCGATCGGCCCGTTCTGAGCCCGTTGGCACAGTCCTAAGCTCAAGATAGCCGAGCGGGCTGGTCGGGTGCGGCCATTCGAATTCTCCTGAATGAGTGTCTGAAGTTGGGGAGCAGGGCAGGGCACGCGAGTGGTCGACTATGGGTCGATTTAGCCGCGAAGCGGCTTCGTCTGGCCTGGAAATGGCGCGAGGAGAGGGCGCCATAGATGTCGGCTTCTTGGTTAATTTGAATGATCGCCATCGACTGCAGCAACCCCATCCGAATAGGCTGGCCGTGGTTTGATCGCGATCGAGCCGCGATCGGCATCGTAAAGAACGTCGTAGGCGAAATAGGTCAACAGGCCCGACCGGATGCGGACGCCATCCACCCGCGGATCGGCGACTGCATCGAACCGAGATGCTTGCGCCCTGCGGCCTACGCTGAAGCGAATTCCCAGCGCCGTATCAGTGGGTTGTTCGAAGGTTAGCCGTGCCCCCATGCCCTCGGTCCAGCCGGTGTCGGCGCGGTGGTTGACCAGTTCGATCCCCGGGGCCCCGCAATCGATCAGCGTCGGCGCACATATGGGTTTTCCGCCGTCGTGCTCCAAACATGCGCGCACAGCGTCGTTCGCCCGCGACCGATGCGAATCCGCCAGCAGTAGCGATGTGAACCCGGCCACCTGTTCGTCGCTTGGGTTCAGGATCAAGCGCCCGCTAGAGGTTTCGCCGGGCCTGGGAAGTTCGATGATCCAGCGGTGCGCGCCGATCTCTTGAAACGGATTGGGCAGGTCGGCGTTTGCCAGGCCAACACCGAGGATCGCGCGAAACCCTTCGCCGGCAAGGCCATTGCCCTGGATACCGAACTTGCGTGGATCAACATGGGCAGCAGGGCAATCGGGACGTGCAGCGCTACATCCGATCGCACGAATGATCTGCCAGCGGCCACCGTTCTGCAGGCCCCCAACAGAGACCGCCGTTCGCACCACTGGTCCCTCAAGAGTGGTGCCGGCGCCGTAGCTATATCGCTGCACCGGTCCCACCGTCTTGGTCGCCGCAGTGTCGATACCGCCTGGAAGCACGCGCAACCCAACCGAACCAGTATCGAGGCCGGCGTCGATGGGGTGGCCATCGATTTCGATCGTCACCACATAGCGCCGCGTTCCGTCGGACAGATCGATCTCGTGGATCGGAACCTGAACTGATGCCGATTGGGCTTGGGCGGCCGAGTGAGACGCTGCAAGCAATGCGCTGACGGCAAGGCACCTCAAAATGAATGCAGTTTTTTGTCGAACCATCCTGCGATCCTCGGAACGGGGCAGTCATCGATGTGCCAAATGGGGCGACCGTTACGGGTCTCTTTTTAGCGGTCTCGAGCTACGATCGCGCGCGGTGGAACAAGCCGCACCGGGCTGGCAGGGCAGTGGCTTCCACGTTGAGATTTCGCGCTGAAGGGCCGCAAGCGAGCGCGCCATGTAAGCGCCGCGCTCCTGTGGAGTAAGGAGGCCGTTATGATCCATGTCGGCCTCATCGAATGTCCTATTTGCACCAGCGACCGCTTCATCTGCCGATATTCGCCCGTCGTGACCACTGTCCGCGCGATCGAACTCGGCATGGGACATGCGATCGTTCGGCAGTTGCGCTAAGATCTGCGCTTTCGGCACGATCATGGCCAAGGTGGCAGCACGTATTTCGGCATAAGTCACAAAGCCGTCGTGGTCCGCATCGAGGCGGTTATGCAGCGCCGGAGCCTTGGCTTCGTTCTGCGCGCGGGTTTCGCCGACCGGATCGGCAGAAGTAGTCGCGAGGAATGCTGCAAGGAAAATCACCATTGAGCGAAGGTGCACCGGATCGGATGACGTGGGGGTGACGAAAATCTGAATTCTATCCGTCTCGTTGAAGTCCATGCGAGGTCGCAAGTCTCCCGTCGCTCCCGACCGGGCAGCGCCCTCGGACGTCCAAGCTGTCGCGCCAGCATGCGGCAAACCCAAAGGATGAATGAGCGTCTAATTTAAGGGGGAGGAAACGACCTGTGAGTGTCGCTTGTTAGATCTTGGCAGCCCTGCGATGCCCAACAGTTTCGCCCAGATCCGGACGCCCGAGTTAAAAATCTGAGCCGTCAGAAGCAGTCATTCGTTCAGGACGATCTTTTCCATCCCGGTCATCCCTGATGCAAAAACCAGAAGCTTTGAATCAACAGGCCAACACGAATTACCTGTCCGCTGATGCTTATTTGCGGTTGGAATAAGCCACGTTGATTGCGCGGACATGGTAGCGTCCAGGCGGCAACAGCAAGCCGATGTCCTCACCTGGGCGGATTGCTACTCGATCGATCGGGACCGAGGTATCCGGCTCACCTAAGGGGCGGGCCTCGATCACACGCCACCCCTTTGCAGGTCGCAATGTGAGGGGAATGGTAATGATTCTGTCGCCTGCCATCTTACGCCAATCGGGTCGTCCGCGCGTAAACCGCTCGGTTGGATGGTCGATGATTAGATCGAACGTTCCAGCAGGCTGGTCAGAAGGCAGGGTCGCTAGTCGCATGGTTTCGCTACCCCCCCGGCATGTCGTTTGTGAGATAGTAAGAGGATCAATGCCGGTCTTTTCTTTAAGTCGTGCGGCCATCCATTTCTGACCATCGGCCCGAGGAACTTCGGCGGCATGCGAATAGCCCACATGAACCAACAGCTTTGCAGCCGCGTGGCTCTTCACGAACGCTGCTAGATTGTTGGCCTGCGCCTCTTCTCGAAGAGCAATCTGCTGGCTCTGGCTGACGCCTTTGCTCGGCTCGTTGTGTGTATTGTCCTCATAAGGCAGAAGGCGATAGCCAAGAGCCTTGGCTTGCCGCCCGAGCCGTCCATAACCCGCCTCTGAAGAATATTGGCCGTCGTTATCGGAAAGATATGGTAGGTCCGGCTGGCCCAGAAGTGGAGGTAGATAGCGCTTCGGTACTGTGGCGGGCGGGTTCGACAGTGTTTCCAGACCTAACGTATCGTAACCCAATGGGCGCAATCTTTGAGCTACCTCAGCAGTAAACCAGCGGCCCCGCGATCGCTCGTGGCTTTCATTGATAATGACTATGGATGTCTTCCCGGCCCTACGAGCAACCTCGTCTATAGCCGCCGTTCCCGGGACTAATGGCAAGCAATTAGTAGGTGGATAATCGTCGCTAGACGCTGCAATAAGATCCTCACGCCCGAACAAGCTAAGTGTCTGTGTGTCGCCATCCGGCGCAATGGGATGGTCGGGATCAATCTTCGATAAGCTTTCCAATTTCCACGAAATCGCGGGAGGTAGACTATCCGCCTGAACGACCTCGAATGGCTGTGCGAGAATTACGCGCTGCCCAAGAGCACCGGGCCGATCGGTGGCACACGAACTAAGGGACGCAACGAGAGTTCCACCAATAATAAGCGTTCGTGAACTGATATATGGAATGAGTAGGCGCATATCGAATGCTAGCGGTCATATTTCTTGATTTCAACTTTTAAGCGAGAGTAGGCCCTCCCCCTTTTCCTCTGCTTCTGATTATAAAATTACTGATTCCGCGTCAGCCCCAGAACGGCAGGAAGCCGGTGCATCCGCCGGTGCGAAATCGGGCGGATTTGACAGGCACATTCGGTGGTAGGTTTCCCCGAGCGCGGACCCGAAAGCCGCCAGTCCGCTTCCTCTCCAACTCGCCCGTTCCAGTTCCGCACCGTTGCGAATCTATAGCTAATATGAAACCCTCAAGTCATGATGATCAGTACCGGTGGATGTCAGTGCGGAGCAGTGCGGTTCCGGGTTGAGGGCGAACTTGAAGACGCATCCATCTGCCATTGTCGAATGTGCCAGAAGGCAACTGGCGGGTTATTCGGACCCTACGTCGGAGCGCCCTTCAACGCAGTGATCTGGACCCGAGGCCAGCCCGGTTATTTTCGAAGTTCAAATAAAGTGCGTCGTGGGTTTTGCCGTGATTGTGGCACGCCCCTAACGTTCGAGTACGGTAAGGGAAACATCAGTTTCGCGCTTGGCGCTATGGACAAACCTCACTGGATCAATCTGTGCGAGCAGCTTTGTTCTCCTGAGCGCATCGCGGATTTTGAGGCTTTGGCAAATTTGCCGGAACACCCAACAGATGAACCGCGAGCCGCCGCTCATCTGGCAGGAATTATATCATTCCAGCACCCTGATTTTGACACCGTAGATTGGCCACTGAAGACATAGGTCAACGTCCGCTTCCTGGGGATCCGGTCTCCAAAGCCAACGGTCCGCAATCCTTCCCAAGCCCGACATTCCCGGAATTCTACTCCTCGCGGGATTGTTACCGCCGTCTAAACTCCAGGGGATCGGCATCGGCAGGCATGCTTATGTTGCGCCTCACGCCCGTCGGTGACATCGTAAGACCGATGGAACCCTCAAAAACAGCTTCGCGCGTTGGGGTTTCAGTTGGCTTGGCTGTCCTGATTGTCGGTGTAGGAAGCGTTGCCTTCGGTCCGCGTGGGCTTACGATAGGCGTGATAGCAACGTTTCTCATGCTGGCTTGGCGGCACGACAACAGCGCCGGGTTGCTCCTCCCAATCGCGATGCTCACCGTCATCACGATCGCCGTCTTGCTGTTGCTGATGTACTTGATGGCTAGAATGCACTCGTAGCTGGATTGACGCCGCGGTTTTCTCCAGATCCGGCAGTTCCCGATATTTGAACCTTTTGAGGAGGCCGCAGCGTCCGGCAACGTCCACTAACGCCATCTGTCTTTCCAATAGCGGCCAGTCCGCTAACCTGCCCACATCACGACATTCGCGAGCTGATAGCCGGGCTTCAAAATTGGTCATTCGCCAAGATGAACCAGCGTCCGAAGTTGGGAAGCGAGGGAATGGGCGGGAGCGTCCGATTGTGGGTCGTCGTCCCCCAAGTACGCGTCCGCGGTCTAACTAATCTTCCTCGATCGGAAAGGGGACAGTCTGAACAGCTTATAAGTCTGCATGGGGATAACCTGTTCGCAAACGATCAAACTCACGTGGAGTTCGCAACGGAGCGTCAGCCCACGGGCCGTAGGCATGAGTACGATAGGCAATATGTTACCCGTCAGTCCGTATCACGGCACCTCCACGCGTCGTCCCGCAGGAAGGCCGCTACGTTGTTCCCTAGCGCGGCGGTTGCGTAACCGCCTTCCATCACGATCACGCTCGGCACGTCCAGCGTCGCCAACCGCGCCGCCAATAGGGTGAAATCGTCCCGCTGAAACGCGAAGTGGGAGATTGGATCGCCGGCATAGGTATCCGCGCCGAACGAGACGACCAAGAAACGCGTGCCGAATGCCGCGATCGCCGCCAGCGCGCGATCCAGCGCCGGTTGATACCCCGCCCAGTCGGTACCGCGCGCCAGCGATAGGTTTAGCGTCGTGCCGATCCCCGCGCCAGTGCCTCCTTCGTCGGCATGCCCCCAGTAGAACGGATAATTGGTCGCCGGGTCGGCGTGGATCGATACGAATAGCATGTTTGGATCAGCCGCAAAAATATCCTGCGTGCCGTTGCCATGATGATAATCCACATCGATGATCGCGACCGGCCCCAGTCCAATCCGGCGCGCTTCTACCGCGACGATGGCGGCATTATTGAGGAAGCAATAGCCGCCCAGATAGTCAGCGCCGGCATGGTGCCCGGGTGGGCGGCAAAGCGCGAACGCAGCGCGCTGACGATCTTGCGCGACCACGTCCAGCGCCGTCAACGCTGTCTGCGCTGACCAATAGGCCGCGGTCCAGCTATTGGCCGTGATCGGCGTTCCGGCGTCGTAGCTGTACCGCCCGAGCCGCGCATCGATCCGCGAGAGGTCCAGGTCACGCCGGCCCACCACTGGCCAGGTATAGCCGATCGCATCGCCCTCGCGTCCCGCCGCTATCCAGTCGCGATGCACAACCTGCAGAAAGTCGAGATACGCCGCGTCGTGCACTGCCTCGAGCGGCGCCATGCCATGATCGCGGGCTGGTGTCGCCGGGCCGACCGCCGCCATTATCGTCGCGGCCCGCTCAGGGGTCTCGTTATAAGCCGTCCACCCGCCATTATGCAGTTCCCGCCGCGGTGCGTGCGACAGCTGGCGCGGATCGAACACCGTAATCATGCGAACATCCCCTCGACACAACCTTGGGCGAAGGCATAGAAACGCGCCATCTTGCGGTTCTCGGCCTCGCGCCCGCCGCTGGCCTGGTGTCCGGCGGCCATGTCGGTCAGCAGCATCGCCGGGCTGGCGGAGGTCGATCGCGCGCGCACCTCGGCAACCAGCTTTGCCGGTTCCCAATATCCCACCCGGTCGTCTTTAAGACCGGCGGTCGTCAGCAGCGGCGGATAAGCCGCGCGCCGGACATTCTCGTACGGGGAGATCGAGGCCATGTAATCATAGTCCGTCGCACTGGATAATGGGTCGCCCCAATCGGGCCGGAACAGCGGCACCAGCGGATGATCGGCATCGCTCATCGTGTTGAGCATGTCGACGAACGGCACCGAACCGATGACCCCGGCCCATAGTTCGGGCGCGGCGTTCAGCGATGCGCCGACGAGCAACCCGCCCGCTGACAAACCGTACGAAACTACCTTGTCGCGCGCTGCGTGGCGCTCGGCGATCAGGTGCTGCGCGCAGGCGACGAAATCGCCGAAGCTGTTATACTTGGCATGCAGTCGCCCGTCGAGGAACCAGCGGCGGCCCTTTTCCGACCCACCGCGGACATGCGCGATGGCGTAGCTCCATCCGCGTTCGACCAAGACCGTTGGCGCGACATCGAACAGTGCTTCGCTCGACACGCCGTACGCGCCATAGCCATATAGCAACAACGGTCCGGTGCCGTCGGCAATCGCGCCCTTACGAGTCAGCAGCGTGATCGGCACGCGTGCGCCGTCCGCCGCTGTCGCGAACAGCCGCCGCACCTCGAAGCGGGCCGGATCGAACCCGGCGATGCGCTGCGTTGCGATCACCGTGCTGCGCCCGCTGGTCAGTTCGACGTCGACCCAGCGCGGCGGGCTGGCTGGCGTTTCGATCATCGCCCGGCACGTAGTGCCGCGATGGTCCTGTCCGATCGGTATGGTCAACGCATACGCATTGCCCGAGATTGTGACTTCCCTTTCTTCACCGCCCGGCAGGGTCAGCACCATGCGCGGCAGCACGTCGCGCCGCTCGAGCCGCACAAGCGCGCCCTGGAACGAGGCCATTTGCAGGATTTGCGTGCCCCCTCGGTGCGGCACCAGATCACCCCGTTCAACAAAAGTGCCGCGATCGACCCGTGCGATCCGGCCGTCGAGCGCATCCGCATCTTCGATCAAAGCGACCAGGTCGCCATTCCATTCCTCAATGGAATAGCGCCGCCCTTCAGCGCGCGGCCATACCACCACGGGTGCGTCCGTCTCGCCCTTGACGGGGATCAACCGCACCTCGCTCGTATCCGGCCCCGATAGGGTGATCGTCACGAACCCGTCAGCCGCGGTGCGACTGACCTGCATGAAGATCGCCGGGTCGGCCTCCTCATACACCAAGACCCGCGCGCCACCTTTTACCGGCGTGCGATAGACGCGGGTCGGCCGGTTGCGCGCATCGCGCCAGATCCAGAACAACCAGTCCGACGAGGGGGAGAAGATCAGCCCGCCATAGCCGTACGCGTCGCTATCGACGAGCGTCCGTACTGCGCCGCTGACGATATCGCGTACGCAGATACGATGTCGGTCGTTGCCGCCGACATCCTCTGCCCACGCATAGCACGTTCCATCCGGGCTGACCTGTTGTCCGGTCGTGCGATAATAGGCCTCGCCGCTCGCGCGCACCGCCTCGTCGAGCAGCGTCTCGACGACCGACGATCCGATGCGACGGCGCGAATAGAGCGCGTGCGATCCGTCGGGATACGCGGTGTCATATGCCCACCCGTCTCTTGTAAGATTGGGCTCGGCATCGCCGTTGGGCAAGCGCGCCTGCATCGTGCTGAAAAACGCGGCCTCGTCCGCCGCCACGCGTTCCAGTACCGCCCTAGAGTAAGCATTTTCGGCCAGCAGATGCTCGCGCACCGGCGCGGGCAGCGTCTCAATGCTGCGTTGCCCGCTGGCTGGAACGTATTTGATCCAAGCATAGGGGTCGGTCCGCGTCCTTCCGACCTGAGTGCGCACAAACGGGATACGCGGCGTGATTGGCGGGGGCGGCAGCGCGCGGCCAGCGGCGCGCGCTGGCACCGTCACGCCGCTCAGGATCGCGACGGCGCCAACCTCCGCCAGGAAGCGGCGACGTGACAGGGCGAAGGGGTATGTGGCGAGCGACATGGCAGTCGGCGTTCCTCATGGGGCGGTCTGAAGCGAGGGTAGGGGCGAGCGCCCGACCTCAGCAATCGATACGTCCGGCTCACCGCCAGTTTGGCCCAAACGCAACAGCCATCGACCCAGCTAGCGCCATCACGGCGCTCGAAAGCGTCACAAATACTCGTAACCTTGCCTCGGGACACTTCGAAGGGGGCGAAAATGCGCAACAATATTTCATTCTTATGCCGGGTTAGCGCCACCGCGTTAGCAGCGATAGCCTTCGCGCCCGCGGCGTCGTTCGCCCAATCCGCGACCGCCGTCGATCCCGAGGCGACGGATATCGTCGTCACCGCGACGAAGCGCAACGAATCTACACGGGATATCGCTGGTTCGGTCTCGGCAGTCACCGAACAGGATTTCCAGCGGCTCAATGCGCAGAGCCTGTCGGACTATATCACCCGTGTCCCCGGCGTCGTGTTCAACGACTACCAGCCCGGCGTGTCGGAAGTGGTGATCCGCGGCGTGGCATCGACGACCTATCACGAGGCGAACCAGGCCACGACCGGCTATTACATCAACCAGATTCCGCTGGTGGAGCCAGGCTTTCCCCTGGTCATCCCCGATATCGACTCGTTCGACGTAAAGCAGGTCGAAGTCCTGCGCGGCCCGCAGGGCACGCTGTTCGGATCGTCGTCGCTAGGCGGCGCGATAAACTATGTTGTCAACGAAGCCGATCCGTCCGCGATCGACGCCGGGGCCGAGGGCATTGTCTCCTCCACCCGGCGCTCGGGCGACGCGAGCTATGCGACCAAGGCGATGATCAACCTGCCGATCATCGCCGACAAGCTGGCGGTGCGCCTGGTCGGATTGCAGCGTTACGATGCGGGCTATCTCAACAATACCGGCACGGGTGAGAAGGGCAGCAACGATCTGCGCGTGCGCGGCCTGCGCGGCTCGATCGTCTTCACGCCGACCGAAACGACCAAGATCGCTGCGCTGGGATTGTATCAGGAATATGATCTCGATGATCAGACCTACGTACAGTTCGGCGCCGATCCGTACGCCAAGACGTACGATCGCAACACCAATGTCGACGAGTTCCAGGATACCGAGATCCAGCTGTTCAGCCTACGGCTCGATCAGGAGCTAGGCTTCGCAAACCTCACCGCGATCGGCAGCCATACCATCAAGAAAGCCAATCTGGCGTTCGACGATTCGATCTTCGGCGGCAACGATTCACGTACCGACACGCCGCAGCTGTCCAGCTCGGTCGGGAGGTCGAAGACCGATTATGGCGAGCTTCGCCTGGCCTCCAGCGGGACTGGACCGTTCACCTGGCTGATCGGCGGCAATTACACCAAGCTTCGCTCGGATTCGACCGATGGTGCGTTCGTCGAGGGGATCGGTGCCTATATCGATGCCAACTCGGCATTGTTCGGGGGCCAGGCGGGTAGCGTGCTCGCACCTGGCGATCTGCTCCGCCGGACCATCGGGACCAGCCGCGTGCGCGAAACCGCGGCATTCGGCGAACTGTCCTACACGCTTGCCGACGTAGTCACGCTGACCGTCGGCGGTCGGTTGTTCGAATACAAGTCGCGGCCGCGACTGCAATTCCTACCCAACGCCGCGCTGATCGCACCGTTCGATTATGCGCCCGGCACGCGCAACGAATCGGGGTTCGTGCCCAAGGTCTCGCTGTCCTACAAGCCCAGCAACCAGCTGACCGTGTACGGCCTCTACTCGGAAGGGTTCCGGATCGGCGGGATCAATACCTATGCCGTAGCGACCGGCGTACCGCTCGAATTCGCCAGCGATTCTACGCAAAATTACGAGGTCGGTGCGAAGTTCGATCTGGTGCCGGGCACGATGTCGTTTGATATTGCCGCGTTCCACATCAAATGGAACGACATCCAGTCGCGGCTGTTCACGCCGGTCGATTTCAACGCCTATACGGTGAATGGCGGCGGTGCGAAGATCGAAGGTATAGAAATGTCGCTCGTCTTCCGCCCATCGCGCAACCTGACCTACACCGCCAACCTGACCTATAACGATGCGCGCCTGTCGGGCTTGCTGCCGGACAGCTCGGCCGCCGGCGGCGGCTATGCGGCGGGCACGCGATTGCCCGGCGCATCGGAATGGATACTCGCCAACCAGCTCGACTTCGAACTGCGAAATTCCCCGCTGCGTCCGCGCATCGGGATCGCGCATCGCTATCTGTCGAAGGCGCCGGTCGCGTTCGGCGCGGCGCTGCAGAAGGGGGACTACAGCCTGATCGACCTCAACGCCTCGATCCGCGTCGCGGACGGCATCGAGGCGGGCGTGTTCGCCAAGAACCTGTTCGACGAATATGGCATCCTCAACGCGCCCTTCTCGTTCGCCGGCAGCGTAACGCGGCCCCGCACGATCGGCGCCAGCCTGCGCTTCGGACTTCGTTGACGATTGCGTGATCGGCGCGAAACAGGCAGTTTCGCGCCGATCGAGGGCATATTGTAGGGATCCGGCCGATCGAGCATTCGCACAATTTCGAAACCTGCACCCGGCCGGTATGCGGCCTGACCGACGAATACCCAGCGGGTTTCGTCGATCCGGTCCATACCCATGACCGTATTCAGGTGCTCTATGCCTGTTCCGGCGTGATGTCGGTGGTGACGCCAGCGATCAGTTTTGTGGTCCCGCCGCAGCGTGCGGTATGGCTGCCCGCCAACATGCCGCACGAAGTGTCGTGTCGTGGCCCGGTGTCGCTCCGCACGCTCTACATCGATCCCGCTCTATATGCCCAGGCGCCGGAATGCCGGGTGGTTGAGGTCAGCGATTTCCTCCGCGCGCTGATCCTAAAGGTCGTTTCGTTCGGCCACGAATATGATTGCGATGGTCATGCGGGCCGCATCGTCGAGGTGTTGCTCGACGAGGTCGCGGCGATGCCGATCGCTCCCTACGGCGCGACGATGCCGAGCGACGAGCGGCTGCTGCGCGTGTGCAAGGCCATTCTGGCCGACCCGGCGGACAATCGCGATGTCGATCAGCTCGCCTGCATCGCCGGGATGGCGCGTCGCACCTTTACCCGCGCGTTCAAGCGCGAGACCGGGATGGGCTTGGCCGTATGGAGGCAACAGGTGCGGTTGATGCAGGCGCTGTCGCTGATGGCGGCGGGGCGGCCGGTAACGACAATCGCGTTCGACGTCGGCTATGACAGTCCGAGCGCGTTCACCGCGATGTTCCGCCGCGCCTATGGCGTACCGCCCAGCATGTACGCACTACCGTAAATCGCCAGCTGGCCCGATTGCGGCGATGTTTGGCCTGACCGCCGTCTTCGCGCAACCGGACAGCCCCTATCAGATCGACACCGGGCCGGCAGCGCCCGAAACGGAGCAGGACGAGGCATGACTTCCACGATCGAGGCAATGGCCGAGCAGGATGACGTCGATCCCGAGATTCGCGGGTTCATCGCCGCGCTGAACCACGGCTACGGTCAGTTCTCTGATTTCGACGCGCTGCCGCTGCCTGAACGGCGCGCGGCGGCGGAGACGGTACGGGAGCGGTGGCGCGCCGGTGGCCCTGTGATGGCCGAGACGACAGAGACGGTGATCGCTGGCTGCCGCGCGCGGCTGCATCGCCCGCACATGGAGGCACGGACCGCGCCGCCACCCGCCCTGCTCTATATCCACGGCGGCGGCTGGACGATGTTCAGCATTGACACGCACGATCGCCTGATGCGCGAATATGCCGCGCGCGCCGGTATCGTCGTCATCGGCATCGATTACAGCCTATCGCCCGAGGCGAAATATCCGGTCGCGCTCAACGAAGTGGTCAATGCGTTTCGCGCGCTGCGCCGCGACGCCGCCACGTTCGGCATCGATCCCGCCGCGATCGCGATTGGCGGGGACTCCGCCGGGGCAAACCTTTCGGTCGCCGCCTGCCTAGCCTTGCGCGCCGCGAACGAACCGCTGCCTGTGGCGACGCTGCTCAATTACGGTGCCTTCGATCCCGCAGCAACGCAGAGCTATGCGCGGTTCGACGGCCCCGCCTATATGCTGACGATCGCCGAGATGGATCGCTTCTGGGACAACTATACCGCTGATAGCGCTGCGCTTACCGATCCCCTCGTGGCACCGCTCAAGGCCGACTTGGCCGGCCTTCCGGCGACATTCCTGGCGATCGCCGAGTGCGACATCCTAGCCGATGCCAACCTGGCGATGGCCGCGCGTCTGACGGCGGCCGGCGTGGCGGTCGAGGCGCAGGTCTATCGCGGCGCGACGCACAGCTTTCTCGAGGCGATGTCGATCGCCGCCTTGGCCGATCGTGCGCTCGACGACGCCGCGCACTGGCTCTCCGCTCGGCTCGGTGCGCGCCATTCATGAGCTTCGCACCGCATGCGCCGGCGGATATCGCCGCACTGATCGCGGCGCACCCGCTAGCCTGGGTGGTCTCGCGCGATTTCGACGCCACCCCATTGCCGCTGCTCGCTGAATGCGACGGGGAGGGGATGTTAGTGTCACTGTTCGGTCATTACGCCCGTGGCAATCCGCAGGTCGCCGCGTTCGAGGCCGATCCCCATGCGCTGATCCTGTTCAACGGGCCGCAGGGCTATGTCTCCCCGAGACTGGTGTCGAACCCGATCTGGGGCGCTACGTGGAATTATGCTACGCTGCGCATCGTCGCCGAGATTGCGTTCGTGGCAAGCGAGACCGATGCGGCCCTGCGCCAGCTCGCTGCTCATCTCGAGCCCGAGGGCGGGTGGCAGGTGGACGCGATGGGTGATCGCTACGACCGCATGATCGAGCACATCGTCGCGTTCCGCGCGACCGTGACGTCGTGCGAGGCAGTGTTCAAGCTCGGGCAGGACGAGGCCGATGGCACCTTCGCCGAGATCGTCGCCGGCCACCCGAACCGCGACCTGGCCCGTGCGATGCGCTATCAGGGCGACCGCTGCCCACTGAACCGCGAATGACGCACACGCTCGCCTATGAGGCCACCGCATGACGTTGACCCAACGGATCCTGGCCGCGTTGATCGCAGGCCTGGCATGCGGGCTGTTACTCACCCGCTTCCCCGATCTCGCCGCGCGGGTCACGCCAGTCGCCGAACTGATCGGCAAAGCGTGGGTTGGCGGCCTGCGGATCACCATCGTGCCGCTGGTGTTCGCGCTGATCGTCACCGGCATCGCGTCCGCCGCCGATGCAGCACGCGCCGGCGGCGTCGCGGGTCGCGCCCTGCTGTTCATCGCGATCGGCCTGGCGGGCTCGGCGCTCGTCGCGGGGTTGGTGGTCGAGGGCTTGCTGGCGATCTGGACGGTGGCGCCCGGCGCGCTCGGCAGCCTCGGCATGGCCAGCGCGATGCCCGCGCAGGCCACTGCGATCACTGGCGACTGGCTGCTCAGCTTCATCCCGGTCAATCCCTTCAAGTCTGCGGCGGAAGGCGAGATGGTCCCCCTGGTCGCCTTCGCCTTGCTGTTCGGGTTCGCCGCCACGCGTATCGACGGGTCCAGGCGGGTCGGTCTCATTGGCCTGTTCCACGGCCTCACCGACACGCTGATGGTGATCGTTCACTGGGTCCTTCGGCTCGCTCCGATCGGCGTCTTTGCGCTCGCCACCGTGGCGGGGTCGCGCGCCGGTATCGCCGCCGCCGGCACGATCGCGCAGTATGTCGCCATCGTCGTCTGTGCCTGCACGGCGGTCACAGTGTTGGTCTATCCGGTCGTTCGTGTCGCCAGCGGGGTTGGCATCGGCCGGTTTGCTAGGGCGGTCGCGCCGGCGCAGGCGATCGCGTGCAGCACGCAATCGTCGATCGCCTCGCTCCCGGCGATGATCGACGCGACCAGCGGTCCGCTGAAGATTCGCGAGCCGGTGCGCAACGTGGTGCTGCCGATGGCGGTGTCGATCTTCCGCATCACCAGCGCCGCCGCCAACTTCGCCGTCGCCCTGTACGTCGCGGCGCTACACGGCATCGCGATCGGCCCCGGCCTGTTCGTCATCGGCGTGATCGTCGCCACCGTGGTCAGCCTTGCGGCGGTCGGCCTGCCGAGCCAGGTGTCGTTCTTCACCTCGATCGGACCGGTTTGTCTGGCGATGGGTGTACCGGTCGAGATACTACCGCTATTGCTCGCGGTCGAGACCATCCCCGACATCTTCCGCACTATCGGGAATGTTACGGCGGACGTTGCCCTTACGCTGATCGTCGATCGAGCTAACACCTAGCCGTGATCCATTCAGGAAGGCGTTCGTTACTTGGCCGCGATATTGCTGCCCCTGCGGTCTACGGGACATCTCGCCTCCAGCAAACAGATCGTCGATATGCTCTGGCGCAGCTTGGGCGCATTTTGAAGCTGAATTCATGTCCTCGAAAGGCCCCAATCGCACTAAAAAAACGGGCTCCTTCTCGCAGTAACCGTTCGAAATCCGTGTTAGATGACCGAGCTCAATTAATGCCGGGTTCAAATGGCCCCCGCCTAAGGGGGCGGGCGCACGTAGTCCGATTGGAACTAAACTTTAGCCCTGCCTACGTACGAACGCAGATGTGTCGACACGATCCTCGCTTTTTTAGTCGTACAAACGGCTGAACCGGGGCACCTAGAGCTGGCGTTCAACCAAATGAACGAATGGCGGAAGTTGGGACACGTTAAACAGCGCTTGAATGTCGGGTTGTGGGTCATCTCTCCTCGAGCAGTTTGCTTTGACTTGTGTCAGCAACGAGGTGCCGGATGAAACGATCGCCAAGGGGTGTCATCCGGCCTTGTGCCCGGACCTTGTAACCGATCGCACGACTGCCGCCATTGGCCAGCGTGACGACCGAGATCGCAGCCCCCGACGCAGCGATCTGGATGGGGGACACGATCGTCACCCGGTCGGTGGACAACACCATCGCCTCGAGCAGCGGCAGCGAGTTGGCATGAATGCAGTCGCGCGGCCATGGCACGCCGGCGGTCAGGAACAGCGCCTCGACATGCCGGCGATAGGTGCTGCCGGCGCGCGGCAGGATCCAGGGTGCATCCTGAAGCTCGGCCAGCGTCAGCACGGTACGGTCGCGATAGGGGCTGCGCGGTCCCGCACCGATCGCGAACGGATCAGGCAGCAGGGTGACCTCGGCGATGTCGATGCTCGACGTGAACATCTCGCCGACCGGCCCGACGATGATGTCGAGCGCGCCCGACCGCAGCATCGGCACGAGCGCCTGATCGAGCTGTTCAATGATCTCGATATCGACCGGCCCCTCGTCCTCGACCAGCCTGGCGAGCGCGCGGGGCAGCAGCTTGGGCAGGACGCTGGGCGTCGCCCCGATCCGCAACGGCCCCGACACGCCGGCTGCGTGCATCCGAACCTCCGTCTCGGCATCGCCGAGCAACGCCTGCAGGCCTTCCGCACGGCGGACCAGGATCTCGCCATAGGGCGTCAGCGTCGACCCGCGCCGGCTGCGCTCGAGCACGCGCACGCCGAGCCTCTGTTCCAGCAGCGCGATGCTGTTCGACAGCGCCGGCTGGGACATGCCCTTTTCCTCCGCGGCGCGCGTGAACGAGCCGTGCCGCGCGATCGCGAGGAGGTTGGCGATCTGGACCGCATCGACTGCCATCAGCAAAACTCCATACGCGCCGCAGTACGATCATTTGACCGGAACCGTGCTCCGCTGTCAAAGCCTTGCTCAGACACCGCCATAGCGGAGCCACCGAGGGGAGACGCCGGAAGTGCTGGATTTCGACACGGCGATCATCGGCTGTGGACCCGTGGGCGGCACCGCTGCGAACCTGTTGGGACAGGCTGGCCTGCGGGTCGTCGTCATCGAGCAGCAGGCCGCACCCTATCCGCTGCCCCGCGCGGTGCATATCGATCATGAGGTGATGCGCATCTTCCAGTCCGCCGGACTAGACGACGTCATCCGCCCGCAGATGCGCGACACGCAGGGCCACCTGCATATCGGTGCGGATGGCGGCGTGCTGCGCTACCTCGGCACCGCGGGCAAGGCGCGCCAGTTCGGGTGGTCGAACGACTATTTCTTCTACCAGCCCGAACTCGAGACCGCGCTGCGCGCCGGACTTGCCCGGTTTCCGCATGTCTCGCTTCGCTTCGGCGAGGGGTTCGAGGGTCTGGTGCAGGACGACGACGGCGTCACGGTGACAATCGCCGGCGGCACATCGCTGCGCGTCGGCCACGTCATAGCCTGCGACGGCGCGAGCAGCCCCGTCCGCAAGGTGCTGGGCGTGCCGCTGGTCGATCTAGATTTCGAGGAGCCGTGGCTGGTCGTCGATGCCGAGGTCGACGGCCCAGTGCGTTTCCCCGACTTTCCCGGCCTGCCCGAGGGCGCGGACGTCCAGCAATTGTCGGTGATGCTGTGCGATCCCCGCCGGCCGGCGACGATCGTGCCCGGCCGCGGCAACCATCGCCGCTGGGAATTCATGCTGCTGCCCGGCGAAGACGACCTGGCGATGCGCGAACCCGACGTGGTCGACGGGCTGATCGCGCCGTGGATCGGCGATGCACCCGCGCGCGTGATCCGCGCCGCAACCTATCGTTTTCACGGCCTGCTCGCGGAACAATGGCAGGTGGGCCGCGTGTTCCTGGCCGGCGATGCCGCGCACCAGACCCCGCCTTTCTTCGGACAGGGCATGTGCCATGGCATGCGCGACGTCGCCAATCTCGCCTGGAAGCTGGCGCTGGTCGCGCGGCGCGCCGCCCCGCCGTCGTTGCTAGACGGGTACCAACGCGAGCGCGAGCCGCAGGTGCGCGCCGTGATCGCCGCTGCGGTCGAGACCGGGCGCTATATCTGCGAGCGCGATCCCGCCGCCGCCGCTGCGCGTGACGTTGCGATCCGCGCGCGCGAGGCCGACCGCACCGTCCACACTGCCGCGGACCTGATCGTTCCCATTCACGGCATGGTCCGCGATGGTGACCCAGGCGGTGGCGCGCGGTTCATTCAGCCGCGCGTGACCGATAACGACGGTACGCCTGCGCTGCTCGACGACGTGACCGGCGGCGGATTCGTACTGATCGCTGCGGATGGCGCGATAGCCGAGGCACTGGACCAGGCGACGATCGCGGCCTTCGCCGCGCTCGGCGGCACCGTCTATGCGATCGGCGACGAATTCGCCGATGCGGAGGGCACGATGGCACAATGGCTGGCGGGCCACGAGGCTGTTGCGGTGCTCGTTCGTCCCGATTTCTACGTCTATGGCACTGCGGCGTCGCGCGACGGCGTAGTGGGGCTGGTCAACGACCTGCTCACTGCGGTCGCGCTGGCGATGCCGCCGCGGATGGTCGCGGCGTGATCGCGCTGACGCTGGCTACCGCCGCGCGGATCGTCGATGCGGCGCTGGCGGAGGGCGAAGCACGCGGTGCGCAACCGCTATGCGTCGTCGTCCTCGACGCGGGCGCACACGTTCTCGCGCTCAAGCGCGACGAACGCGCCGGTCTGCTGCGCGCTGCGATCGCCACCGCCAAGGCGTCGGGCGCGCTTGGCATGGGTATGGGCAGCCGCGCGCTGGCGGCGCGTGCGAAGGCAGCTCCCGCTTTCTTCGATGCGCTCGCTGTCGTGAGCGAGGGGACGCTTATCCCCGCGCCCGGCGGCGTGCTGATCCGCAACCACGACCGCGAGATCATCGGTGCGGTCGGCATCAGCGGCGATACTTCCGACCTCGACGAGGCGTGCGCCGTCGCCGCCGTCGCGCACGCCGGCCTGATTGCCGACCCCGGCGCTACGCCTGACCCTCCTCTACCGAACGCCGACAGCGACAAGGATCCCGCATGAAACTTATCAGCTTTCGCTACGACGGCACGCCCGGCTACGGCGCGCTCACCGGCGACCAGGTGGCGAACTTCGCTGCGCTGCCCGGCGCACCCGCCGACCTGAAGGCCGCGATCGCCGCCGATGCGCTGACCGATCTCGCCGCGCGTGCCGAGCCGTCGCTGGCGCTTACCGACGTCGAATTGCTGCCGGTCGTGCCCAATCCGGGCAAGATCCTGTGCGTCGGGCACAATTACGAGGATCACCGGAAGGAAACCAACCGTGCCAAAACCGACCATCCGTCGATCTTCACGCGCTGGGCCGACACGCAGATCGCGGCGGGTGCACCGATCCTGCGCCCGCGCGAATCGACGATGCTCGACTACGAGGGCGAGTTGCTGATCGTCATCGGCAAAGGCGGCCGGCGGATCGCCGAGACGGACGCGCTGGATCATATTGCGGGCTATGCCTGCGCCAACGATGCATCGGTCCGCGACTTCCAGTGGCACACCACCCAGTTCGCGCCCGGCAAGAACTTCCCCGCCACCTGCGCCAGCGGGCCGTGGCTCGTCACCCCGGACGAGATGGGCGCGATCGACGACAAGACGATCACCACCCGCCTCAACGGGACGGTCGTCCAGCAGGCGAGCTTCGCGCAGCTGGTCTTCCCGCTGGCCAGGATCATCGCCTATTGCTCGACCTTCACGCCGCTTTCGCCCGGCGACGTGATCCTGACCGGCACCCCCGGCGGCGTTGGCGCGAAGCGCGAGCCGGCGCTGTGGATGAAGGCGGGCGACACGGTCGAAGTGACGATCGACGGGATCGGCACGCTGACCAATCCGGTTCGCGACGAGGGGTGACGGGGGTTCGAGCGCCCGCGGCTCTGTCTGGCCGGCGGGCGGATCGCCCCAGAAAGGAACGGCGATGATCGATGTCGAGCGGGAGATGGGGGAGGCGCCGCTGTCGCGTTTCCACCTGCGGTTCGCGGCGCTGATCGGCACCGTCTTGTTCATTGACGGCTATGACCTGTTCAATGCGGCCTATGTCGCGCCCTATGTGAAGGCGCAGTGGCAGCTTGGCGCGCCGCAGGTGGGGCTTATGCTGTCGTTGGGGCTTGCCGGGCTGGCCGCGGGCGCGCTGCTCCAGGGGCCGCTCGCCGACCGCTTCGGGCGCCGGCGCATCATGCTGGCGGGCGTGTGGCTGCTCGGTCTCGCCAGCCTCGCGCTCGCCACCCTGGCGCATGACTTCTCGACCTTCTGCGTACTGCGAGTCGCGCTCGGCATCGCGCTTGGCATGCTGTCGCCGATCGCGTTCGTCTACATCAACGAATGGGCGCCCGCGTCGTGCGCCAACCGCTATGCGACGATGGCGTTCGTGCTGCCCTTTTCCTTGGGCGGCATCTTCGCGGGACTTGCGGGCATGACGCTCGCGCCGACCTATGGGTGGCACGCGCTCTACTGGATCGGTGCGGCGGCGATCCCGATCGCACTGCTTTGCCACGCCGTCCTGCCCGAATCGGTCCGCTTCCTCGCCGCGCGCGAACGCTGGGCGGAGGTCCGCGCGATCCTGCGCCGCCTGCGGCCCGATCGGGTCGGTGCCTATGGCGAAAGTGCCACCTTCATAGCGGGCGGCGCGCCGCATGACGGCGGGTCGACCCTCGCCACGGTGTTCGACGCGCGGCATCGCACCGTCACGCTGACGATCTGGATCGCAAGCGCGCTCAGCCTGTTCTGCCTTCATGGCCTTACCGCTTGGCTTCCCTCGATCCTGCTGCGCGAGGGCGCTGCGGTGAACACCGCCTTCGGATACGGATCGCTGCTGATGACGATGCAGATCGTCGGCGGTCTGGTCGCGGGCTGGTTCGCCGATCGCCACGGGCGGTTGCCCGTCATGGCCGCGGGGTTCGTCGGCGGAGCCGCCGCCTTGTTGTTGCTCGCGACGACGATCGGCGGCAGCCTTGCCTTCGTCGCAGTCGCCGCGGCGGGCTTCTTCATCTTCGGCACGCAGGCGGTGATGAACAACTATACCGCGGTCAGCTATGCCACTGCGATCCGCGGCACCGCGGTTGGGATGGCGGTCGCGGTCAGCCGGATCGGTGGGGTCGCCGGACCGCTGCTGATCGGCTGGACCCAGACGATGCCGCACGCGCTGTGGACGACGCTTGCGATGCTCGCCGCCGCGCAGGCGATCGCCGCGCTAGTCGTCGCGTCGCACCATGCGAGGACTCGTCGTCGCGATGCCCCGCATGTCGTCCTCCCGGTCGCAGGATCATCAGTATGACCCGGTATTTCCTGTTGCTCGCGGCGGCGATGCCCCTGCTGATCGGCGCTGCGCCAGTGCCGGAAC
This sequence comes from Sphingomonas fucosidasi, assembly GCF_036663855.1. Lineage (NCBI taxonomy): Bacteria > Pseudomonadati > Pseudomonadota > Alphaproteobacteria > Sphingomonadales > Sphingomonadaceae > Sphingomonas > Sphingomonas fucosidasi. Next base: position 368,323 of record NZ_JAXOJR010000004.1, read on the forward strand.
CGCAGCCCGCGATCGGCCACCGTGCCAAGCCCGTTCTTCGTGTCGACGGCCGCGACTTCCACGATTCCGACGGCGACGGTCGTCTGTCGCCGTACGAGGACTGGAGGCTGTCGCCGGAACGCCGCGCCGATGATCTGGTCGCGCGGATGACGCTCGCGGAAAAGGCGGGGCTGCTGATGCATGGCACGCCGCCCGGCATCGACAAGGGGCTGCGCGCGCCGTGGGACCTGTCTGCGATGAAGCCGCTGATCCGTGATCGCCACATCCGCTATTTCATCCACCGCGTCACCGCCGCCCCCGCCGCGCTGGCGGAGATGGCGAACGCCGCGCAGGAGATGGCGGAAGGTAGCCGCCTGGGTATCCCGATCGTGTTCAGCTCCGATCCGCGCAACACGCAGGAAAACACCTTCGGGCTCAGCGTGGCGGCGGGACGTTTTTCGCAATGGCCCGAGCCGACCGGCCTTGCCGCGATCGGCGACGCGGCGCTCGTCCGGCGCTTCGCCACCACCGCTGCCCGCGAATATCGCGCGGTCGGCATCCGCATGGCGCTGTCGCCGATGGCCGATCTGGCGAGCGAACCGCGCTGGCCGCGGATCAGCGGCACGTTCGGCGACGATCCGGACGCGGTCGGTCGCTACGCCCAGGCCTATGTCGAGGGGTTCCAGGGCGGCGACCACGGGCTGGGCCTCGACAGCGTCGCCGCGGTCGTCAAGCACTGGGTCGGCTATGGGGCGCAGCCTGAGGGCTACGACGCGCACAATCCCTATGGCCGTCGCGTGTCGCTGCGCGGCGATGCCTTTGCAATGCATGTCCGGCCCTTCCTCGGCGCCTTTCGTTCGCAGGTCGCGGGCGTCATGCCGACCTATGCCGAGCCGCCCGCCGGCCTCGTCGTCGCGGGACGCGCGCTCGAACGGGTCGGCGCCGGCTTCAGCCGCCAGTTGCTGACCGAGCAGTTACGCGACCGTTACCGCTTCGGCGGCGTGGTGCTGACCGACTGGAAGATCACGGACGATTGCGATCGCGTCTGCGTCGACGGCACGCTCGACATCGACCGGGTCGGCATGCCGTGGGGCGTCGAGGGCCTGACCAAGGATCAGCGCTTCGCCAAGGCACTGGACGCTGGAGTCGACCAGTTTGGCGGCGTGATGGATGTCGACATCGTCGTCCGCCTTGTCGGCTCCGGCCGGATCGCGCCCGACCGGATCGATCGTTCCGCGCGTCGGCTGCTGACCCAGATCTTCGCGCTAGGGCTGTTCGAGAACGCCTATGTCGATCCCGCCGACGCGGAGCGGACCGTCGGCGATCCCGCCGCGCGCGCCGCCGCGCAGGACGCGCAGCGCCGTTCGCTGGTGCTGCTGCGCAATACCGGCGGACTGCTGCCGCTCGCGTCCGCCAGTCGCAAGGTTTGGCTGTGGAAGGTATCGCCCGAGGTCGCGCGCGCGCATGGCTTCACGGTCGTCGAGCGGCCGCAGGATGCCGATCTCGCGATCGTCCGGATCGCCGCGCCGTTCACGCAGCATACGAACTATTTCTTCGGCGCGCGCCATCACGAGGGTTCGCTCGCCTTCCCGCCCGATAATGCGGATCGTCTTGCAATCGAGCGCGCAACGGCGGCGCTCATCCCGCTGGTCGTCAGCGCCTATCTCGACCGCCCCGCGATCCTGACCGACATCCAGCCGGGCATGACCGCGTTGCTTGCCGATTTCGGGGTCGGCGACGGGCCGCTGCTCGACGTGCTGCTCGGCCATGGCCGACCGGAAGGGCGGCTGCCATTCGAGCTGCCGGCGTCGATGGCGGCGGTCGAGCGCCAGCGGCCCGACCTTCCCTCCGACACTGGCCGGCCGCTTTATGCGCGCGGCTATGGTTTGCGTTACGCGCCCAAAACGACGCGGTAGGCAGCCATCAGGAAAAGTTGGCACGATACAAAGTACGATCATTTGACCGGGGCATGGCCGGAGCGCACTTCGAAAGCCGAGGCGAAGACCGCTACTTCGTGGTCCGAGAGCAATCACAGAGCGGCCGATCAACGGCGCGGAACTTGGAAGGGGATTTCAAATGTTTCACCGTTGCGGGCGACTGCTTGCTACCACAGCCACTGCCAGCCTGGCGCTCGGCATCGCCGTACCCGCGATCGCGCAGACCGCCCCGTCGACCGAACCGGTTCAAGTCAGCACGCAGGCCGACTCGCCGACTCCATCCGACTCCGGTCCTCAAGCCAGCCCCGAAAGCGGCCTCGAAGCCGGTGACATAATCGTCACCGCGCAGAAGCGCAGCGAGCGTCTTCAGGACGTGCCGCTCGCCGTTACGGCGCTGTCGGGTGACCAGCTCGCCAACAGCCAAGTGGCCGGAACCAGCGGCATCGCCGCGCTGGTCCCGTCGCTGACCTTCACTCAGTCGACGAGCGACCTCAACAACAATGTCCGCATCCGCGGTGTCGGTACCTCGCTGTTCAACACCGGGCTGGAATCCGCGGTGTCGTTCGTCGTCGACGGCGTCGTCCTGTCGCGGCAGGGTCAGGGTTTTCAGGATCTGATCGACGTCGATCGCGTCGAGGTGCTGCGCGGGCCGCAGGGCACGTTGTTCGGCAAGAACGCGACCGCTGGCGTCATCAACGTCGTGACGAAGCGCCCGTCCAAATCGCTGGAGGGCGTCGCCGAGGCGACGATCGCCGAGATGGGGGAGTATCGCGTACGCGGATCGGTATCTGGTCCGCTGACCGAGACTCTCGGCGCGCGCCTTACCGGCTATTACACCAATGATCGCGGCTGGTTGTACGATGTCGGTCGCGGCAAGCACGTCAACGGCAACGAGACGTTCGGCCTGCGTGGCAAGGTAGAATGGGATCCCACCGCCAACCTAAACCTCCTGCTCACCGCCGACTATCGCAAGAGCGACAGCGACTGCTGCCAGCCAATCCCTTACCAGACCACCAGTCCTGTCCTTGCCGCGTTGCGGGCGCCGGTCATAGCCTCGCGCGAAAACCGTACGGTCGCCAGCGACCAGGGCACGTTCAGCGACACGCGCCAGGGCGGTGTCTCGCTCGAAGCCGGCCTTGATCTCGGTGGTCCGTCGCTCACGTCGATCACCGCCTGGCGGCAATGGAAGTTCGCCAACAATGTCGATGTCGATGGCTTCGTAGCCGCGACGCCGGTCTATGTGCCATTCGGCAACGGCTATTTCGGGATCAACGGCGGCACCGTCGACATCAAGCAGTTCACACAGGAACTGCGCCTGACCTCCCCGTCGAACGTACCGGTCGAATACACGGTGGGTCTGTTCTATTTCCACCTCGACCTCGACCGCGATTTCACGCGCCGTACCGGCGGCTGCGTCACCAACCCTGCGGCGTTCGGCCAGCCTTGCCCGACCTTCTTCTTCTCGTCGGGATCGAGCGCATCGACCGGCCAGACGGACAATTACGCCGCGTTCGGCCAGGTGCAGTGGCACGTCACCGACCAGCTTTCCGCCATCGGCGGCTTCCGCCTGCAGCGGGAAACCGTATCTTATGCCGGCAGCCGTAACGGCCTTCCGTCCTACACCGGCGACCGCGCCCTGTTCGCCGCCAATACCGGCCGCGGATCGGTGTCCGACACCGACCTGTCGGGCAAGGCGGGGCTTCAGTACGAGTTCAGCCGGCGGGCGCAGGTCTATGGCACCTGGTCGCGCGGCTACAAGGGTCAGGGCTACGACCTCGAACTGACCGCCAATTTCGCCAGTCAGCCTCCAGTCCGGCCAGAGACGGTCAACGCCTTCGAGATCGGCTTCAAGGGGCAGAGCCCCGATGGACGCTTCAGCCTGAACGCCGCGGCGTTCCACGCGAAGTATAACGATCTTCAGATCCAGACCACCACCGCCCCGAACGTGTCGATCCCGGCCAATGCCGGATCGTCGGTGTCGAAGGGGATCGAACTCGAATTCACCGCACGCCCGACCCGCGACCTGACGATCAACAGCGGCGTCACCTATCTCGATGCGACCTACGATGCGGATCGCATCGCCTGCGCCCTGCCCGCGCAGGCCGCCCCCGTCGTGCTCGCCGCCGGCCAGGCCGAACCGGTAAACCAATGCTATCGCAACGCCAACGGCACGCTCCAGAACCTCAGCGGTGTGCGCCTTCCCAATGCGCCGCGGTGGCGCGGCAATGTCAGCGTCCGCTACGACAAGGATATTGCGGGCACCGACTATGCCGGCTTCGTCCAGCTGACGGGCAATGCGCAGACCGCCGTTGGTTTCTCGTTCGAGCAGGATCAGGCGTTGCGTCAGTCGGGTTATGCCACGATCGATGCCAGCATCGGCGTGCATACGCAGGACGATCGCTATCAGCTGACCGTTTTCGTCCGCAATCTGACCGACAAATCCTATGCGCTCGGCCTGCAGCGCGACAACATCGTCACCAACGCCGCCAATCCCGGCAATCTTCTCTACTTCACCGCCAAGGAGGCGTCCCGCTATGCCGGTGCCACGTTCCGCGCTCGATTCTGACGGCGCGCAGCGATGACCGTCTTTGATGTATCCGGGCTGCGCAGCGTCGATTTTACTGTGCCGGACGTCGGCGCGGCGGTCGATTTCTACAGCGCGGCCTGGGGGCTGACCCTTGCGGATCGCCGTGGCGACTCGGCCTGGCTTCGGGGAACGGGCGAAGATGCGCAGCTTCTCGCTCTCCACCTTGGCGAACGTGCCACGATCCGTTCGATGACCTTCCGCGCGACGGATCGCGATGCGCAGGCCCGGTCGCTCGCTCGGCTATTGGGCGTGGGTTGTCGGTTGCGGATGCCGCTTCATGCGGTCGATGAACCCGGCGACGGCACCGCCTTTGCCGTCACCGACGTCACCGGCCGGACGATCCGTATCGTCGCCGACGACAAACGGCGCATCGCCGACGCGCCCGTCGCGGATCGGCCCGAGCGGCTGGCGCACGTCAACATCAACAGCGATGACGTCGCACGCGATACCGCGCTGTTCGTGGACGGGCTCGGTTTCCGGCTGACCGATCGGTCGAAAATGATGGCCTTCGTGCGGACCAACACCGATCATCATTCGATCGTGATCGCGGACGCCGCCGTAAATACGCTCAACCATGTGGCCTTTCTGGTGCCGACTTGGGAGGGCGTGATGCGGGCATCGGGGCGGATGATCGACCATGGCTTCCCGATCGCCTGGGGCGTCGGGCGGCATGGCCCTGGCGACAATGTCTTCGCCTATTTCGTCGATCCGTTCGGCTTCGTGATCGAACAGACTGCCGAGGTGCTGCAGGTCGACGACAACTACCGGGTCGGTGGTCCCGCCGACTGGACCTGGGCACTGGGGCGGACCGACCAATGGGGGGTCGCGCCGGCCAAATCGGACGTATGCAAGGCGGCGCAGCTCGCCGTCCCGTTCGCCCGATGAGCGATGCGGCGCGCGGCGATCTCCCGGCGCTGACGATCGGCTGCACCTTCTCCGACCGGATCGAGGCGCTGCTCGACGGTCGCGTCGCGATCGAAGGCTTCTTATCGACGCTCCGATGCGTCGAGGCGCAATCGCTGTTCCGCATGACGCTGGACGACGCGACGTTCGATGTCGCCGAACTCTCGATGGGCAGCCATATCGCCGCGGTCGCGCAGGGACGCCGCGAGTATGTCGGCCTGCCCGTGTTCCTCTCGCGCAGCTTCCGTCATTCCAATCTCTACGTCCGCGCGGATCGCGGCATCGAAAGCCCGGCCGATCTCGCCGGCAAGCGGATCGGACTGGTCGATTTCCAGCAGACCGCCGCGCTGTGGCTGCGCGGCCTACTCGCCGACGATTATGGCGTCTCGCGCGACGGGATCGACTGGGTCACCGCGGGCCTGCACGCCCCGGTGCTCACCGATCGCATGTCGATGACACTGCCTGAGGAAATCTCTGTCACGCGATCGTCGTCGACACTCGACGCGATGCTGTCCGACGGAGCCATCGACGCCATCATCAGCCCAACCGCGCCACGCTGCTTCACTACCGGAGCCGCGCCGGTGCGTCGCCTGTGGGAGGACTATCGCCAGGCCGAGATCGATTTTTGGCACCGGACGCGCGTGTTCCCGATCATGCACGTGTTGGTGGTCCGCCGTTCACTGATTGAGCGGTCACCAACCCTAGGCGTCGCCGTGTACGACGCGTTCGTCCGCAGCTTGGATCTGGCGCTCTCCGACTTGGCGACGCGAGACTTTCCGAAATGCGCGATGCCTTGGCTCGCCAATTCTGCTCAAAGTGGTGTCGAAGCGCTTGGCGAGCAGCCGTGGACGTATGGCGTCGAGCCCAATCGCGCCGTGCTTGACCGTATGCTGCGTTACGCCACCGAGGATGGCCTGATAGACGCGCTAATTCCGATGGAAGCACTGTTTAGCTAACAGCGGCTGCTCGGCCTGCCCCAACAGGAATGTTGCTCGAAGGTTCGACTTCGCGGGGTACTATTGAACCTAAACGAACGTCCGATTTGGAGAAGCGGAACGAATGCCGCGAATGACCGATTGTGGGTCCGGTCGCCTCGGCCATGTCCGTTGGGCGGGTTAGCCCGGCGCTAATGCTGGGCGACATGCGGAGCGCACGCTTGAATCAGCACCGAGCGCAGGGTGCGCCCCAAGGGTATGATCGGCTGACCTGAGGACCGTTGCCGATACGCCGTCTATGCGCGTGAGCAACTCGGCGATCATGGCCGTCTGTCGCGCTGCCAGGTCGGCGTCCAGCTTGTCTAAGTGGCCGTTCTTGACGATGCCCAGCAGGTAATTGGGTCCGCCTATGACCCCGACATGCGGGACGCCGCATTCATGAAACACTGCGCCGGTTGTGGTTCCCGGACCAGCCTGGATACCATGCTGACGCAGGTCGAACATACGAAAGCCGTCCTTGACCAAATCGGTCAGTACCCCGCCGGTTGTTGCAAAGTTCATATATTCGTTGCGCCCCGTTGGCGCGTAGCCCTTGCCGGGAACGTCTTCCCATTCGGGCGCGCCGAGATGCTCGATCGTTACCGCAGCCGCGGCACGCTTGACGAGATCCCGATGCGCCCGGACCCAGCCTCCACATTCGGGCAGGGCACCGCTCATGTGACCGGGCCAGCCAGCGAAGACCAAGGTCCGGCGGAGGCGCTGATGCTTGGGTAGACTGGCAAAATGCCGTGCCAGTTGCAGCATCGCCATGCCGCCATTCTCTTCGATGAAGTTCTGTCCGTCGGTGTGGGTGTCGATGACGACGACTTCGTCGCTTTCGCCTGGGAGGATCGCGGTTAGCGAGGGCACAGTGCAATTGACCCACTGTGCGTCGACAGTGAGCTTTGCGCGTTTCCCGAGCTTGGCGAGCCGGCGGACGCCATTGCCCGCTTCGTTTCCGACGAACAGTGCCGGAAGCGGCGGCCTGTAATGGCTGGCGTGGGGGGAGAAGTTTCCAGCAATCATTGCGTCCGACACGTCGATGATGATGACTACACCCGCGGCCCCCTTCGCCAGCACGGCCTCGAGCGGAAATGCGGGCATGAGCCACAGCCGTTTATAGGGTCGCGACAGATATTCGGCTTTCTCCGCATCCGGCACGTGGATGTAGAGCGGATCGACAAGCTGCTGGATCGTCGTCTGCGGGAGTTTGCCGTCGAACACGACGATGCTGCCGGCAGGAACCTCGCCGAGCGCAGTCGGTCCGTTCTTGTCGATCGTCCCGCCATAATGGAGCGGGGCGGTGATACCGCCGGGCGGTGCAGGGTGTGATCGCACGTAATAGGCGATGTTTGGGACCGGCTTCATCGTTCCGTCGTCTTCGAGATCGAGCCCGTAGGCCAGCGGATCCCAGCGCCGATAGGCGTAACTGTCGCATGGGCCGAGGGTCAGCCCGATCTGCTGGAACTCGGCTGCGAGGAAATCGACGAAGCGAACATGGTTGGGGTGTCCCGGCAGCCTCGGTCCAAAATCGACCATCCGTTGATAGTCGCGGCGGATTATCTCGGGCGTCGGCAGCGGGACGATGTCGCGAGCGGGCGACGCCGCCCCCGCAACGCTTTCCGCAAGAGCGATGCCGCCGAGTGCTCCCGCGCCAAATAATACCTCACGGCGTGTCGTCACGCCTGTCGGCTGGTTCTGAGACATTGTGCAATGCGCCTCGTTCAGATCGCTATCGGGGGGACGATGCCGTCCCGCGGTCACTGGGTGAAAACGGTGGTCCAGATATATTCGGACACGTCGATCGGCGCGTTGTCGCCGCTGTAGCTCAGCGTGGGACCGCGATAGCCGTTGTAGAGGACATGCCGGCCGCCCACGATCGTCAGCAGTCCGGTCCGGACGCCGCCCGCGCAGTCGGTATAGACATCCTCGAGTACTCGATCCGGGATCACGGCACGGCTGGCGAGGGTGGACGAGCAGCTGTCATTGGCCTTCCACGCGGCAAGGCTTGCCGGCGCGGACTGGATGCGGACCGGCACGCCGGCGATGTTGCTGACCGGCGCATCCGGCTTCGATCCGTCATAGGGGATCGTCGTGTCGGCCGTGCCGGCAATCGAAAACATCGTGATCGGACGGCGCGGCGTGCATTTGTCGAGGTTGAGCGGGAAGGACACCGCGGCCGATGCGCGGACGACATCGGCGGCTTCGCACGCCATGCGGTGTGCCATCGAGCCGCCATTGGAGATACCGGTGACGTAGACCCGGGTCGCGTCGATCTTCGCGCGGGCCTTCACCCAGTCGATGATCGCGCGTGCGAAGTGGACGTCGGGCACCTCGGTCGCCTTGCTCGTCGAGCAGCAACCATAGCCGTTCCAGCTTCGCGCCAGTCCCTCGGGATAGACGACGATGAAGCCGCGCTTGTCGGACTGCTGAAGCTGGCCGGAGACGCTGCGCTCTTCCTCGGCGGTCGAGCTGAAGCCGTGGAAGTCGAGCACGAGCGGCACCGCCAGGGTACCGTCGTAGCTTGCGGGCACGTGGAGCTTGAAGGTTCGGGGAACGATATCGGGCGCGATGACGTAATCGCCATCGCCGGGCACGAGTGAGGTCGGTGCCAGGCTCTGCGCAATCGCCGTGGTGGGCAAGGCTGACAGAATTGCCAGTGCGGCACTCAGTGTACGGATCATCATGGTATCCTCTCCTCGGGCTTCGACATGGTCATGTTCGGCGCGGCCCCAAGATTTTTCAGGTGCGCCAATTCGGGTGGCAGCGGCGTGTCGGTGAAGGTTCCGCTGACGGCCGGCTGGGTTTCGAGGCCGGACGACGTGGGCGGCGCGACTATCGGCGTCTGCCGTTCCTGGTTGACGACGGGCTCAACGAGATCGGCGTGCAGGTCGGTGTCGTTGCGGACGACGACGATGTCGCTGCCGCTGGTGTGGCGTTTGCTGCCGTCGCACGCAGTGAGCGTCAGGGCAGCGACGATCAGCGCCACGGCGCGCGTCACGATGCCGGCCGCCTGAGCCTGCATGCCACGGCAAGGTGGAGGCAGACCGCGATCACAAAGACCGGCGCCATCGCGTAGAATGCCCATTGCAGCGGCGTATCCGAATGGCCGCTGTGCGCGGCATCGCTGACCATGCCGAGGAACGTCGGACCAAGCCCGCCGCCGATCAGGTTCATGACGAGCAACATCACCGCGCTGGCAGTCGCCCGGCGCTCGGCGGGGACACGTGCCTGCACCAGCGCACCGGCCGGCGTCAGGTAGAAATAGTTGCAGAAGAGTGGCACGGCGAGCAGCGCAAGTGCGATCCGCCAATCGGGCGCTGCGACGAACCCGAGGAAGAACGGCAGCGATACCGCCGTGGCAAGGGCGGGAATGAGTCCGTATGCGGCGGTCGACCGTCGCGACAGGACATCGATCATTCGGCCCGAGGCGAAGATGCCGCAACAGACGCAGACGCCGAGCAGGACGGCGAAGTAGCTGCCCACCTGCTGCAGGGTCATGGCTTTCTCGCGCATGAGGAACAGCGTCAGGAAGGCGAGCGTGCCCGAGCCGATGAACGCCGACGCGGCTGCGGCGAATGCGGCTATCCGGAGCGTCGTGTCGGCCCAGAAGAGGCGGACGCTGGTGGTTAAGCCAACGCGCACGGGCGCTTCTGCGGCATTTGGAACAGCGGCATCCATCGTGCCGCGCGCGGGTTCACGCAGGGCGATCGAGGCGATCAACGCCGCGATCACGCCGATCGCGCCGACGACCAGAAACGCGTGGCGCCAACCACCGCTGGCGGCCAGCGCAGCCCCGCCGGCGACCCCGAGCATCTGGCCCAGCGGCGGCCCGAGATTGTACAGCGACAGCGCGGTGGCGCGGCGTTCGCCGGGAAACAGATCGGCGATGATCGAATAGGACGGTGCGACGCCGCCGGCCTCGCCGACACCGACCGCCATGCGCGCCGTCGCGAGTTCGCCGTAGCCGCGGGCTAGACCGCAGGCGATCGTCGCCGCACTCCACAGCGCGCACGCGACGGCGACGATGCGCACCCGGTTCGACCGATCCGCAATCCAGGCGACGGGGAGCGACAGCACGCCGTAGAACAGCGCGAAGTACAGCCCGCCAAGCAATCCAAGCTGACCGTCGGTCAGCTTCAGATCGTCCTGGATCGGCTTTGCGAGGACTGACGGCAGCGTCCGGTCGACATAGTTGAGGATGTAGACGGCCGTGAGAATGCCGAGCGTGATCCAGCGCCGCGCTGGCGTCGGTGTCCCCGCTGTGCGCGGGGAAGGGACCTCCGGCGTGGCGCTGGCAGCGGTCACCAGAACTTCATTCGTGCGCCAACGGTGATCGTGCGACCGGCGACGTCGTACAGGCTGGCGTTGGTCGGATAATCATATTGGAACGCGCCGCTTGGAATGATCGGCGGATGCGCGTTGAACAGGTTGTTGACAGTGCCGAACAGCTGCATGCGGCGGTCCGTGCCGACATCGACCTTCAACGTGATGTCGGTGTACCAAGCCGCGCGGATGCGATTGTCGGACGGGCTGAGTGCCGGATTGTAATAGTCGGTGCTCGCCTGGAACTTGCCTTTCCCGACCAGCCGTTCTTGCGCGTAGAGCGTGACGGCGCCGGCCGAATAGGATGCGCTGGCAAGGGCGGTGACGCGCGGGTTCTGATACGTCCCGACGACACCGGTGTAATCGATCGTCGCGCCGCCCGGGACGCCGATCGAATAGTTGATCAGATACGACGCCAGCGCCCTGACCTGCATCGTGCCGCCGGCGAGCGGTGTCGTGTAGCCGACCTCGCCGTCGATCCCGCTCGTCTTCAGTCGGCTCAGATTCTGTTGCGGCGTGAAGACACGGACCAGTCCGGTCCGCGCAGCCGCATTCGTGTAGACGAGGTTCGCGCACTGGGCCGACGTGAACGCCGAGGCGGTGCACGCATCGATCGTCTGCTGCGGCGTCAACGTCTGAATGACGTCGTTCACGTTGATGTTGAAGTAATCGACGGACGCGACCAGCCCGCGAATACCGGTGAATACGACGCCGCCGGTATAGGTCTTGGCGATCTCCGGATCGAGCGCGATGCTGCCGATCCGGCTCTGAATGACGTTGGCGGCGAGGTTGTTGCGCGTATCATTGACCGTGACCTGGCTCTGGATCGAGCCGCCGAACAGTTCCTGGATGTTGGGCGCACGAATATCGCGCGACACGGTGCCGCGCAGCGCGATGCCGTCGACCGGTTTCCAGACTGCGCCCGCCTTCCACGTCGTGACCGACCCGGAGATGCTATAATCGGTGTAGCGCGCGGCGCCGTTGAGATCGATCGAGCCGATCGGCGAGCGTGACGACAGGACCGGCACGTTGACCTCGCCGGCGATTTCCTTGACGTCGAACGAACCACCCAAGGGCTGCGTATTGCCAAGCTGATAGCTGCCGGCGCCGGCGAGCACCGCGGCGGGAACCAGACGCAGGCCGGTGGCGGACACCGGGGTGGTCGACAGCGAGTCGGTGGTCTGCGTGACCGAGTTCTTGCGGTAGTCGGCACTGATCGCGACCCTGACGTCGCCGGCGGGGAGCGTGAACGCGGAACCGCTCAGCGCGACCTCTGCGACCTGCTGCTTGACCACGGCACGGTAGAAGGCGGTGCCCTTGATATAGTCGATCGCGGCCTGGGACGGGCTGCCGCTACCGAACAGGTTGATCGGCACGCAACCGGGATACAGGCCCGGGTTAGTCAGTGTGACATTGCAGACGATCTGGCCGTTAGCGGGATTACGGACCGCGTCGACCGCCGCGAAGAACCGGCTGTAGATGACGTCGTTCGCGACCTTGGTGAGCTGGGTATTGTGGCTGCGCGAATAATAGGCGTCGAGCCGCCAGTCGCTCGGCAGCTTCCACTTTAGGCCGGCGACCAAGTTATAGGTGTCGTTGGTCGTCGTCGCGGTCGCGGGCTGGGTATCGTACGAGAAGCGCCCAAGCTGGAATCCACCGAGCCGGTTGGCGGTCAGGATCGACTGCACGGCGGTTGGCAGGAACGCGTTGCCGCTCAGGATGGTCGGCGCGTTGAAGCCGGGGATGAAAAAGTCTTCGACCTGTTTGTAGCGGTTGCGCACGCTGCTGAACATGCCTTCGCCAAAGACGGTCAGCTTGTCGGTGACGTCGAATTCGGCATGCGTAAATCCACTGCCATATCGCACCTTGGCGATCAGGTTGGTCGATGTCTTGGGGCCGTCGCCGCCGACCTGCACGCCGTCGACGATAGTGCCACGGTTGAACGGGAGCAACGTGCCGCCCGGACCGAACTGCAGCACGCCAGACCCGAGACCGGTGCCGCCATAGATCACGCCGCCGGGCGAGAAGATCGGATTGTTAAAGTCCGAGACGATGATGCTCTGCGCGGAATTTGCCGGATCGCGGATGACGGCATAGGCATCTCGGCCCCAGGGGCGCTTCGCGCTGCTGCCGACGCCGTCGGAACTGTAGAACGCGCCGCTTGCGACGATGCGGCCACGTCCGCCGACAAAGCCAGAGCCGGCGGTCAGCGTGACCTTCTGCGTGCCGTTGTCGGCGTACGTCGTGGTGCCGGCCTGGACGCTGCCCTTCAGCCCTTCATAGCCGGTATCGAGTACAAAGTTGACCACACCCGCCACCGCGTCGGACCCGTAGGCAGCGGACGCACCGCCGGTGACGACATCGACGCGCTTGACGAGTTCCTGCGGCAGGATGTTGGTGTCGACCGTACCCAGTGGCGTTGACGGTGGTGCACGCCGGCCGTCGAGCAGCAGCAACGTGCGCTGCGGCCCGAGATTGCGCAGGTTGATGAAGCTGCCGGAATCGGCGGCGTTCGATCCGCTCTGGCCGTTGGCCGCGCCGGTCGATCCACGGAAGGCGGGGAGCTGGTTTAACCCCTGTGCGATCGTGCCTGGTGCCGAGGTTTCGAGCTGGCTGGCGGATACGACGGTGATCGGTGTCGGTGCGCGCGATCCGTCGACGATCGTACGTGAACCGGTGACGATGATATCCTTGGACTCGGTGCTGTCGTCGGGCGGCGTCGCATCCGCCTGGACCGGGTCGGCACTGGTCGCCGCCGGCGCGCGCTCGCCCGCAGCTACGGTTTGCGCCGCGGCAGGCCATGCCGCCAGCACGAGCATCGACACCGACGCACGAAGAAGCCCTCGCATCCTCTTACTCCCTAAAAACGGCGCTCTTCGGCGCTCGTCCATAGTAATCCCCGAAAGATAAAATGGAGTCAATACTGATTGACATGTGAATTAGTGAATGATGAAAAGGGGTATCAGCAGGGCCATCAGAGCCCATCGATCAGGATAGAGGAGCCGGGCGCATGACATCTGGATTGACGAGGGGGCTGGTCGCGGCGCTGGCCATGTTTGGCGGCGCTGTACCGGCGTGTGCCGCACCGAAGGGGCCCGTCGTATCCGTCGAAGGTGGCGACGTCGTCGGGCGCGCCACGGACGATCTGCGGATATTCCAGGGCATCCCTTATGCCGCTCCACCGGTCGGTAATCGGCGGTGGCGCGCACCGGCTTCCGTCGTTGCATGGCAGGGGACACGCGACGCGACCCGGTTCGGCGCAGCCTGCATGCAGCCCGCGGGACGCAAGGAAGCCTGGGCTCAGGTTGGCCCGACCAGCGAGGACTGCCTGTTCCTCAACATCTGGCAGCCGGCCAAACCGGGCAGATATCCGGCGATGGTGTTCTTCCACGGCGGAGGGTTCACCTACGGGTCGGCAGGCGTACCGTTATATGACGGTGCCGCGCTGGCACGCCGCGGCGTCGTCGTAGTGACGCTCAACTACCGGCTCGGCGTGCTGGGCTTCTTTGCGCATCCTGCGTTGACGCGCGAGGCTCCCGGCAGCGCACTCGGCAATTATGGAATCATGGATCAGATCGCCGCACTGCGATGGGTGCGCAACAACATCGCGGGTTTCCAGGGCGATGCGCGTAACGTCACGGCGTTCGGCGAGTCCGCGGGGGCCGGCACGGTGCAGCTCCTGATGGGGGCGCCCGCCGCAGAGGGGCTGTTCGACAAGGCGATCAGTCAATCCGGTGCAGGCGGCTCGGTGCTGCCGAGCTTTGCGAAGGTGGAAGCCATCGGCAAGACGTTGAGCGATGCGGCCGGTCTGGGCGATGTCACGGCAGCGCGGCTGCGCGCGCTGCCGGCGGACAAGCTATTGATGCGAAGCTTCCCCTTCATCGACGGGAAGATCGTCGTCGCAAGCCCGGGTACCGCTTTCCTGCGCAAGCGCGAGAGGAAAATACCGCTGATCATCGGCGCCAATTCGAACGAGTCGACCCTGTCGTCGAACAACGCCGATGCGGTGAAGCTGGCGCTGGGAACCGCGGTGAGCGACTTCGAGACGCGCTACGTCGCGGCGCGACCGGGTAAATCGGCCGACGCGGCAAAAACCGATCTGGCGGAGGATGTCCTGTCGATCCTGCCTTCGGTGTCGATCGGGGCGATGCATGCCGCGGCCGGTGGCCGCGCATACAGCTATTATTTCGACCAGGTCCCCGCATCGCAACGCGCCGGTTCCGCAGGGGCGGGGCATGGTGACGAGCTACAATATCTGTTCGGGAACCCGTATGACGGAGCGGTGTGGGACGATGCCGATCGTTCCGTCTCGCGAGCGATGGGAAATTATTGGGTGCAGTTCGCACGGACGGGTAATCCGAATGCCAAGGGGACAGTCGCCTGGCCGCGGATCGACGAGGCAACGGCACCACGCAGCCTGACGATCGCCACGCCGATCAGGGCGACGATGCTGACTCCGTTGGAAGAGCAGGCGAGAAAGGCTGCGCTGGCAACTTCGATCCCCGCGTGGACGAACGAGCCATGACCGCCGAGCGGTCGCACGCAGGATCGATGCAGCGCCATGACCTCACCGTAGAGAAGTTTCTCGACCATGCGGCCAAATGGCATCCCGACGTGACCGTGGCGTCGGCAGGCCCCGATGGGGTGGTTCGAACAGGCTATGCCGAACTGCGACGCGAGGCGGGCCTGCTGGCGGCCGCGCTATCTGCGGGGGGGATCGGGCGGGGTGACATGATCGCAACGCTTGGCTGGAATACCAAGGGGCACGTGCTGCTATGGTATGCGGCTGCTGCGATAGGTGCAATTTGCCACACGCTCAATCCACGGCTGAGCGCAGCGCAACTCGCGGCGATGACGGCGCGCAGCCGCCCACGCCTCTTGCTCTATGGGTCCGGCCTCGCGTCGCTGGCGTCCGAGATCACCAACGATGCTCTGGCGACGATCGCGATCGACGATCCAGAACGTTCTGCCGGTACATCGCTGAGCGATCTTACGGCCGGGGGTTGCGACTATGAGGCGCCGGTTTGGGGGCGCGCTCTGGAGAACGATCCTGCCGGGCTCTGTTTCACGTCGGGGACGACTGGTCCGCCTAAGGGTGTCCTCTACACGCATCGCAGCAATTATTTGCACACCCTGCGCCTTCTCCAAGCCGATGCGCTGGCGCTGACGGCGGACGACCGGGTGCTGCCGATCGTCCCGATGTTCCATGCCAATGGCTGGGGCATACCGTTTGCGGCGCCAGCTGTGGGCGCGGGACTCGTGCTGCCTGGGAGGAACCTGGACGGCGCCAGCCTCGCCAGCTTGATCGCGTCGGAGGCGGTGACGGTCGCGGCGGGTGTGCCCACGGTCTGGCTCGACCTGCTTGATCATGTCGAGCGCCACGGCATTGCGTTGCCGTCCTTGAAGCGGATCTATCTCGGCGGGGCGGCCATGCCGATCGACGCGCAACGCCGACTGGAACGCGGTCTGGGTGTGTCCGTCCATGCGAGTTGGGGCATGACCGAACTTTCACCGCTCGGCACCGTGGCACCCCACGGCGTGGAGCGGACGCGTTCCGGATCGGCGGGGCGTGCGCCGATCGGCCTGGATCTGCGGTTGACGGACGCATCCGGCATGGTGCTCGTCAGACAGCGCGAGACAGAGGGGCATTTGCAAGTCCGTGGACCAAGTGTGGTGCAGCGCTATTTCGGGGCTACGCAGGATGCGACCGATGCCGAAGGCTGGTTCGATACCGGCGATCTGGCGCGCATCGACCCCGACGGCAGCCTAACGATCACGGGACGGGCAAAAGACCTCATCAAATCCGGGGGCGAGTGGATTAATCCCGGCGAGATCGAGCGCATTGTCGCCGAGAGCCTAGATATGGGCCTGGTCGCGGTCATCGCGCGCGCCGATGCTAAATGGGGCGAGCGACCGGTCCTGATTTACGAGGCCAGCACCGACGTCGATATCGAAGCAAAGCTGGCTGGCCGGATCCCGCGGTGGTGGATGCCCGATGCGATCGTCAGAATCGACCGGATGCCGCTCGCCGTGACGGGCAAGATCGACAAGCAGGCGCTTCGCGCAACCTTTGGCGCGGCCGAAGCGGTTGCGTCCGACGCGGTCCTCCGCGCATGACCCTCGCCATGGCCACCGATACACCCGCCGAACGCCCACAGCCCAAACGCTCGAGGAAAGAGCGTCGCGAAGACAGCATCGAGCAGATCCTCGACGCCGCGGAATATCTGTTCTCGAAACACGGCATCTACGGCGTGACGCTCAAGGACGTCGCGCAGCGCGTCGGCGTCCACACGTCCCTGATGCACTATTATTTCGCCGACAAGCTGGCGTTGTTCGTCGAGGTCTTTGAACGGCGCGCCACCGTCACGCGCGCGCGGCGGATCGAGGCGCTCGATGCGTATGAACGCGCGTGCGATGGGCGCCCGACCGTCGAGGGCGCGCTGCACGCGTTCCTCGATACCGATCTGGATCTGTATATTTCCGGCGGGGAAGGGTGGCGCAACTGGGGCGCGCTCGGCGGCCAGCTCAGCAACACCGACTATGGGGCCGAGCTGATGGACAAGCATTTCGATCCGGTCGTGATGCGGCTGATCGACCTGCTCAAGCGGGCGATGCCCGACATGGCGGAAGAGGATATCTTCTGGGGCTATCACTTCGTCACCGGCAGCCTGCTGCTCACGCTCGCGCGAACCGGGCGGATCGACAAGCTGTCGAACGGTCTGTGCCACTCCGACGATTTCGAGGCTGTCAAAGCGCGGATGGCGCGGTTCATGGCAGCGGGTTTCCGTGAATTTGCACCGACATCGGGCGCGAAGGATGCGGAAGGCTGAGCAGAAAACACTGATCAACAGGCCGAAAGAACCGCAGCGGCGGTCGCGGCAACAGGAGAGATGCATATGAAAGGTCGGATGGGGGCTGCCCTGATTGCCCTGGCTTGCACCGCCATGGGGGCGAGCGAAGCCGATGCCCGCGAACGGTGGACGAGCGCGCAGGCCAACGCCTGGTATGCGAAGCAGCCTTGGTTGGTGGGCGCGAACTACATTTCGGCCAACGCGATCAACCAGCTGGAAATGTGGCAAGCCGCGACCTGGGATCCCGCAGCGATCGACCGCGAGTTCGGCTGGGCTCAGGCGATGGGCATGAACACGATGCGCGTGTTCCTTCACGACAAGCTCTGGCAGCAGGATTCCAACGGCTTCAAGACGCGGATCGATGCGTTCCTCGCCATCGCGAAGAGGCACGGAATCCGCCCCATGCTGGTCTTCTTCGACAGTTGCTGGGATCCCGATCCGAAGCTGGGTCCTCAGCATCCGCCGATCCCGGGCGTCCACAATTCCGGCTGGGTACAATCTCCGGGGGCCGCGCTCTTGGCGGACCGCGATGCGCGGCCGCAGCTTAAAGCGTATGTACAAGATATTGTCGGGACCTTCGCCAAGGACGATCGCGTGCTTGCCTGGGACGTATGGAACGAGCCCGACAATCTGGCACCTGCCTACGCGGCGACTCCCGACAAAGTCGCCCAGGTCCAGGCGATACTCGGCGATGTCTTTCAGTGGGCGCAGGCGATGAACCCGACTCAGCCGCTGACGAGCCCTGTTTGGAGCCATGACGGCGACTGGGCACCGGGCGGTAAGCGCAAGCCGATCGAAGCCATCCAGCTCGATCGGTCCGATATTGTCAGCTTTCACAATTACGACTGGCCAGAAACGCTCGAGGTCAAGATTAAACAGCTACTTCCCTATCACCGGCCGATCCTGTGCACCGAGTATATGGCACGGGGTAACGGCTCGACCTTCGATGGCAGCCTGCCGATCGGCAAGCGTTACAACGTCGCGATGATGAACTGGGGCTTCGTCGACGGAAAGACAAAGACGCGGCTGCCGTGGGATAGTTGGTACCATCCTTACACGCTCACGCAGCCAACGATCTGGTTCCACGACGTGCTGAAGGCCGATGGGACGCCATACCGTCAGTCGGAGGTCGACCTAATTAAGCGGTTGGTCGATGCGCCCAAGAGCAAGTACCAGCCGCCTCGTACGGGCAGCTGATATTTCCACCTACCCGGCCAGTGCAAGACTGTAGCCCTCACTTCTTCGCGAGCGAATAATTGAGGGCTGCGATTCCAGATCGCAGATGAACGAGCGTCTGATGTTGGGAAGCCGGGAAGGGCGTTTGAACGTCCGCTACTGGGTCTTGGCCTCGCGGCGGCTTCCGATCACTTCAAGCCATCGCTGCGTTAGCCGGCGAACGGCTGTTCCCGACAGATCCTTCTGTTCGCGTGGCACAAACCGGACAGCCAGCAACAGCTCCGATTTGACCGTTCGCGACGTTCTCGATTGTCCCTGAATGCTGGCGTCTGTGCAAATCGGTTAGCGTCATCGACGGGTAAGCTGGAACGAACAGGCCGGATTGACCGTGATGCGCTGGTAGTCCGGTTGCTTCTATCGCGGGAAGAGCCAACCGGGGTGGCGTTTGCCCGCAGGCATCCATGCCGCCGGACAGTGATGCCAAGGCGTCGCCCGCTAGAACCGAAAGCCGAGCGTCGCCATCACGTTGCGCGGGGCGGCCATGAAGCAGTCACCACGCGCGAGGCAGGAGGCGAAACCACGGTTGTCCAGCAGGTTGGTCGCGTTGATCGCCAGGCGCCATTTGTCCCAGCTGATCTCCGCGAGCGCATCGACCGTCGTGCGCGACGGAGTGACGACCGTGTACAGCGTGCCGGGCGCGATCCCGGCGTTGAGACCATAGGGGTCGAGCGCCCCGGTCGACTTGCTCTTGCCGCTATACACCACGCCCGCGCCGAGCCTCAGCTGCGGCCCGCTGGTGTCGCCGAAGGTCTTGGTCGACCAGACCGACGCGGTGTGGCGCGGCATATAGTCGAGACTGGTGTTCACGTCGGAATCGAGCTGGCTGTAGCCATAGTTCAGCAGCAGCTCGAAATTGCGCGGCAGGACGCGGCTCGCCTCGAACTCGACGCCCTTGGTGGACAATTCGCCGGACTGGGTCGTCACGTTGTTCGCCAGATAGAGGACGCGGTTGCGCTCCTTGATCTTGAAACCGGTCACGGTGACCAGCGTCCGGAAATCGGGCTGCCACTTCACCCCGGCCTCATATTGCGTGCCCATCTGCGGTTTGAAGGGGTCGGTCGGGACGCCGCCGGGCCCCGTCAGCCGGCCGGCGATCGGCAGGAAGCTTTCGGTGTAGCTGAAGAAGGGCGAGAAGCCTGCGCCGACCTCGCCGATGATGCCGGCGCGGAAGGTGGTGGCATTGTCCTTCTGGCCCGACGAGTTGGTCACATGGTCGCGGCGGGCGCCGACGATCACCGACACGCGGTCGAAGAAGCGGACCTGGTCCTGCAGATAGACGCCGAGCTGCTTTTGCGAATCATAGGCGAACGGGCCGCTCGGGTCGTAGGTCTGCAGCGACGCATAATCGCTGTCGTAGAGATCGACCGTCTCCAGCGCGGTGGTCGCGAACCGCTTGCCGACCTTGTTCCAGCTATAGTCGAGGCCGGCCAGCAGCGTGTGCTCGACGTTCGCGCCGGTGTTGAACTTGAGCTGGACGTTGTTGTCGGTCGAGAAGACATTCATCCGCGCATCGCTGGCCTCGGCGTACAGCCCGATGGTGCGGCCATCGGTGCCATAGACCGCGAACGGATTGGTCGGGTTGGTATAGCTGTCGGCGTAATGCGTGAAATATTCGAGGTCGCTGTCGATGTATCGTGCCTTCAGGCTGATACGAAGAGTGTCCGAGAAGCGGTGGACCAGCGACCCGCCACCCTGGAGCGAGCGGTCGGCATAGCGGTCCCAGCCGGCCTTGCCGACGAAGGTGTAGGGATCGAGCCGCCCGCCCGGATTGTCGGGATTGGGCGCGAAGGTGCCGACGATCGGTAGGAACTGCGAGGTCGAGCCGGTATCGTCCTTCTGGTACAGGCCGGTCAGGATCAGGTCCGTGTCCGGCGTCGGCTGCCAGCGGATTGACGGCGCGAACATCACGCGGTCGTCGGGCATATGATCGATAAAGGTGTCGGCGTCGCGCACGCGACCGACCGCACGGATCGCCAGCGTGTCGCCGAGCGCCAGGTTGACATCCCCTAGCGCCTCCTTGCGGTCATAGCTGCCATAGACGAGGTTCAGCTCGCCGCCGGTGCGGAACTCGGGCGTCTTGGAGACAAGGTTGACGAGCCCGCCGATCGAGCCCTGCCCGAACAGCACCGATGCCGGGCCGCGCACGATCTCGACCCGTGAGAAATTATACGGGTCAGAGGGGATGCTGGCATAATAGGAGAAGATGTCGCGCATGCCGTCGCGGAACTGCAGCGCGCTGATGCCGCGCACGTTGAAGCCATCGACTCGCGTATCGCGGCCATAGGGATTGGCTAGGACGCCGGCGGCGTACTTTACCGTGTCGCTGATGTTGATCGCGCCCTGCGACAGATACTGGTCCGCCGGGATGATTGTAAGCGGCTGCGGCAGTTCGATCAGCGGGGTTTCGGTCTTCGTGCCGGCGATGGTGCCGGTCACCACGATTTCATTCTCCGGCGCGACCGGCTCCGCATCCTGAGCCCAGGCCGCAGAACTGGCCAGCACGCTCGCCATACCGGCCGCAACGATCAACTTCCCCATATTCCGCCCCTTCGTCTCGTTCCAGTTCGATTGTAGGCGTTCTTATATCGTTGCGACAGATTATCAATAGCATTAGCTTGCCAGCATTACCCGGTGCATTTATGCGGTCCTTATGTCTTCCATGACGCACACAACCCCGATCCAGCCTCGTCAGCGATGGGCGCGAACCTTGTTGGCGGGGCCGGGCGCGATCGTCGTAACACTCGTTGTTTGCGGGCATGCCGCTGTGGCTGCCGGGCGGCTCGGCGGGCATCGACAATCTGGCATTTCCGCTCGTCTTCGCGCCCCTGATCTGGGCGATGCTGTTCTCCATGCCTGCCTGGATCGCAGGATCGCGCGCGTCGCGCTGGTGGGGGCCGTGCTGTTTTTCGTGCACGGCGGCATGGTCGCCTATCGTTTCGTCACAGCCGCGCCCGCCGCTGCGCCCGTCCTTGGGGAGGCCCGATGATCCATCTGAAGAAGGACGAGACCAAGGCGATGGTCGCGGTGCACGGCTGGTCCGGCATCCTGCTCGGCCTGCTGCTCTATGCCGTGGTGCTGACGGGCGCCGTGGCGGTCTTCGCGCACGAAATCGGCGCATGGTCTGCCGGCCATCTTGCCCCGCGCTCGTCGTTCGAGCAGCCGATCGACGCGACGATGCGTCGCCTGACCGCGCAGACCCCGCCGCAATATCGCGAGGCGGTCAATCTGTTCGAGATCGGCGATCACGGCCTGGGCGTGTTCTTTCACCGCCACCAACCCGATGCGAAGGGCGTCCCGGCCGAGAAAGGCGTCTATTATCAGCTCGTTGCGGCTCGGGAAAACGAAGTCGTTCAGTGTCCCCCCACGTCGCTCCAACCATGCCCGCATCGTCTTTCGCGCGGTGTCCATTATCTCGAACTGAACCGGTCGTTTGGTTTTCTGCTGAACCACGACGGCGCGGTCACGGACGCGCCCGCCGGAAACTACATCGCCGATCCGCACCCTGACCACGTCACAGCCGCGGAGTTTGCTGTCGATGGCGAAGTCGAACAGCGCTCGGTCGCGCAGTCGCCTCTGCTGGTCGAGCCAGAAGCGAATGGCCCAGACCTGTTGCTGTTTCAGCGCCCGCTTCGCACCAATCAGCTGGCCTTCGTTCCAAGGCCGACGTTCGTGAAAGGCGGGGTCCATTGACGAGTGACCCATCGACTATCTCCATCGGCCCAGATCGGTCAATCGAGTATACGCATGCGCAGTAAACCGCCGGTTTGGAAATGTGGTTGATTAGCCGGCGATGATGCTGAACGAGCTTTCGGCTTGGGGCGACGCCTGGCCATCTCTGTGCGCCCGGAAGTGGGTCTGGCCGGAAAACTTCGGAAGTCCTTCGACTGATCCCCGGCGGTTCAGTAGATTGGCGATGGATCCCCAAACCAACCGTTCCGATAGACCTGGGCAGTCGTAGTTCTCAGTAGACGGCACCTAACATACGTAACTTGACACGTAACCTGTTACCGAACATCTTTTGATGATGGCCGACTACATCGAGTCACACGGAAGCGCATTCCTAGCGCATCGACTGCGCCGCTCGTCGGACCGTATCGTCGAGGAGATAAGCGGCGTTCTACTCCAGCTAGGCCTCGACGTTCCACCGCGCGGCGCTTCGATGCTGTTGCTGATCGTTGAGCACCAACAGATCGGGGTGGTAGAAATCTCGCGACGCCTACG
Source organism: Sphingomonas fucosidasi (assembly GCF_036663855.1). Taxonomy (NCBI): domain Bacteria; kingdom Pseudomonadati; phylum Pseudomonadota; class Alphaproteobacteria; order Sphingomonadales; family Sphingomonadaceae; genus Sphingomonas; species Sphingomonas fucosidasi. Next base: position 391,337 of record NZ_JAXOJR010000004.1, read on the forward strand.
GTTGTCTCACCCGCTTATCGTTCGCATGGCACGGGAATTCCAAGAGCGAGGCTTGGTCGAGATAAACGCTGATCCGTCCGATGGCCGGCGACGGGTTTTAAGTCCGACGGACAAGGCACGTCACGAGGCTGCCGCGCTCACGGCTTTCAACGCGGACCTCAACCCCCTGTTTGATGGCCTGTTTGCGGACATCGGCGCTTCTCTGATCTCAGTCCTTGATCGCTTTGACGCCCAGCTTGATGCGTCATCGATCCCAATGCGTCTCACCGCTCTCAAATCGACCAAGGAGTAATCGATGTCCCGCCGTCGCCATGCCCTCATTATGGTCCTCCCTTTATTAGCTTTCTCCATGCCACCGTCTGCCCGCGCTCAAACCGTCACGGCTTCGGCCACGTCTGCACGGACTTCCAATCTCGACGCGGCCGCCCGCACAGCGATCGTGGCGCGCTTGTCGACCGAGTTGCGCAGCAAATACGTTTACTCGGATGTCGGCGAGAAGGGGGCCGCCGCGATCACCGCCGCCGCAGCGTCGGGCGCCTACGATCGGATTGTGGATCTGTCCACGTTCGCCACGCGACTGACCAAGGACCTCCGCGGCGTCATGGCCGACAAACATCTGATGGTGTTCGACACAACGAACCGGCCAGCGTCGAGCGTTGCGTCGATGCCAGCCGGAGAGGCGGGGATCGTCCGCGCTGATCGGCTGCCCGGCGGAATCGGCTATCTCCAAATTGACGGGTTCGCCAACCCCTGGGCGTTCAAACCAGCGCTCGACCGCGCGATGGCGGGGTTGGAGGGCAGTCGCGCCTTGATCCTCGACATGCGCGGCAACGGAGGCGGAGATCCGGCATCGGTAAGCTACCTAGTCAGCTTTCTTCTTTCTGCGGGCAAGCGGACCAAGATCAACAGCATCGTTGAGCGTAAGGCAGGGACCACCGAGCTCAGGCGCGATTCCTTCTTCAGCGAGCCGACCCCGGTCAGCTTCGCCGGTGTGCCTGCCTATGTCCTTACGAGCGGCAATACCTTTTCGGGCGGCGAGGAGCTCGCCTACGACATGCAGACGCTGAAGCTCGGCACCGTTGTCGGCGAGGTGACCGGTGGCGGCGCGAACCCCGGGGAGCGTATTTTCATTGGACACGGTGTCATGGCGTTTATCCCGACCGGTCGTGCGGAGAGTCCCGTTACCGGATCGAACTGGGAAGGGCGTGGCGTGCAGCCCGATCTCAAGGTCCCCGCCGCGGATGCGCTCGCCACGACGCTACGCCGCCTCGGACAAGTGCCCGCTGCCGCTACGATCGAAGCGGCGTCCCCCGTCTCAGTCTTCGCGCCGCGGACCGTGGCGCTCAGGGGCGGGGAGGCAATGCTGCGCCGCCTCTTTGCCGGCCGTACCGCGCCTGAGCCTGATTACACGTTGATGAAACCGAACGCCTCAGAGGCAGGCCGCGCGGCGCTGGCGGCTACGCACCGCCGCCTGCAACCACTTCCAGTTCCGCAGGCCATCCGCTTTCGACGGCCCGATGGGTTCGGGTTCGATGAGTTTACGCTCGTCTATCCCGATCGCACCCTTCTCGTCGGAATCATGCTCGACTCAGACGGCAAGTTTATTGACCTTATCGGTCCTGATCCTAGCAAGTAAGTAAGCTTTGCCTTTTCTCTAAAACTGAAGCGATGGTTGGGAATTGGGGGTTTGGATCGCGAACGACATGGACCATTGTTTTTCCTCCGCCAGCCATGTTGTTGCCCAAATACTGTGGAAATTGAAACAACACGGTCGCCACCGGGACAGCCGATAAGCATTGCCGTGGCAGGAGATGAAGCTGTGCTCGTACGGAATGCTTCATGGTATTGAGCGCAGCTGTGGCTGCCTTTTTTGCAGCGTCTGGTGCTCAGACTACCATCACGCCGCGGATGGCCGAATTCGATCTTGACAAGGTTCATCGTAAAGAAGCGACTTGCGCAGACCGCAGCCCGACCGATGAAATAATCGTTTGCGCTCCCAAGAACATGAACATCTGGATTTCTGACGCGGATAAGGCAAAATTTGCATCGAAGCCGCTACGCGGTGAGTTCACCGGGCCGCTTAACGCAGAAACAAAGCTTCACGTAATTCAAAGCCAAAACCCTGCGGTTGTAACACCCGCTGCGGCGGTAACCCTAAAGTGGCGCTTCTAGCGCTTTTGGCCCGCCGATTTTACGTGAACGAACGAACGAACGGCCGGTTTGGCTGTACTGGGAAGATGCCGTAAGGCTCCGCTTGTGGGTCCGGCCGGAAGCCGGAGGGCAGGGCGTTTTTCGCCTCCTATCGATCATCTATTGGTAGCTTCCGTATCCCAATTTTGGCCGTTTGTTAATTGCGCTTCATGATTGTTGCCCGCGACCAAGTTCAGCAATTTGAATCGCTCGATTTGGTCGATCCACGTCTTTGGCGGATCTCTCGGAGCTGGGCGCTTTGTGACATACGGTCCACAGACCCCGTTTCCCTCGCTAACCGCCAGCAGGCACTTACCAACGTCGAAAAGGCGGATTGGGGTGTCCATACTGCCTGCTGGGCGGTTGACAGATAACTCTACTTAAGTTGAGTAGGGGCATGGGCCGTAATCGTCGACCATCGAAGCAAATGCTCCTCTTGCTGGAGGCGCTGTCGGCGCATACTCAGCAGTGGCGCCACGGCTACGATCTGATGAAAGAAACGGGGCTTCTGTCTGGAACGCTGTACCCGCTACTGATCCGCATGACCGACCAAGGGCTTGTCGAGGCCGAGTGGCGCGAACCGGAACGCCCTGGCCGTCCTGCTCGACATGCGTACCGTTTAACGAATGCTGGAGTGGCATTTGCGCGGATGGCGACACCTGCCGGCCCACTGACCTTCACCAAGGCCGCTTTCGCGTGACACTAGCTGTTTCGCGGGCTTTGCTGTCAATGGCCAGTCGGTCTCTCGGCTCGGATCGCCGAACCTGGGCGATGGCTATGGAAGCGGAGTTCGAAGCCGCAGTGGAGGATCGGCGTCCATTCCTGTTCGCTCTCGGCTGCCTGTTTGCAGCGTGGCGAGAGATTGGGAAGCACAGCGAAGGACGCCTCATCCTTGCGAACTACGCGCTCGCCCTGGGGTTACTCATCCCGATGGCAGTTCTGCAGTTCCAGCAGGCGGTCGGCTTCCTATCCTCGGCAGGAGGTCCTCCTTTCGGCATCCCAAGCGCCGCCGACGGACCGAATCTCTATTTGATCTGGTCTCAGAACAGCGCCATCCCGATCTTGCTTATCACATGGCTTCTGCTCGGTATGGTGCACCTCTGTCTTGCGTGGATGCTCGTAGAGGGGGATTGGCCGCGCATCGTGAAGTGCGGCACGCTGATTGGAGCGGCAATGATCACGCTGTCGCTATTCATGGGCGTATTGATGCTCGATTTGTCGTCCTTGAGGGCGCAAGTTGCGGAGCTGGCGATCGAATTTGTGGCGGTGGTATCTATTTCGCGCTGGCACATTCGGGTTCTTGCCGGCGCCTCGCGCGATTTGCTTGCCCGGTAGCTTGTAGGGACCCTTCAACAATCCTCGCGGCTGGTTGGACCTCTGCGGACCTCTTGACTCATAAATCTACATATGTTGCTATGCTTAGCACGAGGGTGGCGAGGCTCAACGCGGAGGGGCGACGAAACGCCGAAGCCGTGCACGGGTTCAGAGGAACAGCGTCCGACACGCGAAAGGGAAGCGAAGATGCGACGTGTACTTAGCATAGGTGTCGTTGCAGCCGGCACTGTCTTGCTCATCGCTTTATTTCTCTTCGTTCGTAAGCCTGTTGTTGACGCCAGCGCGAACGGCCTGTTCGCAAACGACTTCTGTGGCACGATAAAGCTAGCCGATGGCGAGATGCTGCTCAACGATCAGCAAACCATATCCTACATTGTCGGTAGAGATGCAGATGGGCCGTACATCTTGCCACGCTTTGATGTCGGCGCCGTATCCGATCAGGGGCTCGACGTGGATGGAACGCGCTCTGTGCGCAAGCTGCGCCTCGACAGGCTACCTTCAGCGACAAAGCTTACGCTACATGAGGGTTTGACACCCTATGTCTTCAAAAGGCTGACGCCAAATCTTCGCAACTAATCTGGAAGCATCTGTTAATCAGCTTGAGTGATCAGATCCGAAGCCAGCATATCTGGACCCACAAATCTACATATGTTTCCGTAGCGGGAGCCAAGGCTGCTGAACGCTACGAGCGACTGGTCGGCAGCGAGCGGTGGGAAGACTTCGGCACGGCATACCGGCCGTGCTGCACGGTAAGGAGGTGGAGCAATGATGAAAGCCATGACCAATGCGTTCCGGTGGTCCCCCATACGGCTATCAACGGCCCTTCTTCCGCTTCTCGCGACAGGCATCACGGGCCGCGTAGAGGCGCAGTCACAGGCAGCTGTCGACAAACCTTCGCCGAACCGGCTTGGCTTGGCCGTGCCCGGGCCGATCGCGACCGATGTTCGCATTTCATCCGAGCCGGATGTTGTTCTGGCGGGAACGCTGTACCTGCCGGCAGGCCACGGCAAGGGTCCCTATCCCTTGGCCGTGATGATCCAGGGGAATGGACCCAATAAACGTGGCGGCTTTTCCGAGCTAATCAAACGCCTGTCCGCCGACGGCATCGCTGCTCTGGAATATGACAAGCGCGGGGTCGGGCAGTCGACCGGCATCTATGAAGAGGATCCCGAGCGGCTGACCGCGGACGCTGCAGCCGCTGTTGCGGCGATGCGCCATCGCTCGGATATCGCCGGCAGCCGCATCGCTTTGGTCGGCCATAGCGGGGGCGGTGTGATTGCGCCCGCTGCGGCGACTGCCGATCCCGACATTGCAGCCGTGGTGACGCTGGCGGGCAATGTTGGCGACGGGCTGCCTTACGTCAGGAAGGGGCTTTACAGGCAGATGATGAAGATGGTTGTCGGCGGCCGTGACACCCTCGTCGGCCCGGCGACGGATGCGGCTATGACTTTGCTTCAGGCTCGCGTGGACAGCAGAGATGCGGCAACGATCTCACGCCTTCGGGCAAACGCTGTCGACCGGTTCGAGGCAGCGGGGTTCCCGCGGCCGCAGGCGGAACAAGCGCTTGCGATGATCGACGTTCCAGAGGCCTGGAAAGGGAGCAAGTTACGCTCGGCCTCGGATCTCAAGGCCCTGCACATACCCGTTATAGCGATCTACGGGACCAAGGATACGGTGGTGGACGACGCACCTGCGGCACGTGCCGCCTTGGCGAGCAACCCCCGCGCTCGAGTTGTGATGCTGGCCGGGCTCGGCCATTCGTTCCAGGATGGCGCAGTCGCAGGCGCGCTGGATGAGGCGTCGAAGTTGGGCCCGTACCTCGGATCACCTCGCCTTGTGGCAGTCGTTGGCGACTGGCTTAGAGATACACTGTCGTCGAAAAGTGGCAGGGGTATACGACAAGTGCGGTAACGCGCACGGTCTCGCCGCTCGACGACTAGTCGATTGCTGCTTCTGGGCGCCGGTTCTTAGCCTTTAAAGGGCGCTTGACGGCGCTAGGTCGCGGTCCGCTCGACATGAACGTTCATCGGGTTTGTGCCTGTTCTGGCTCGAACAGTAGCCGTTCCGCTCTCCTCTCTCATTACGAGGTTCGCGAGCTGATAGCCGGGCTTCGAAATCGGTAGTTTGCGAAGATGAACCAGCGTCCGAAGTTGGGAAGCGAGGGAAGGGGCGTAAGCGCCCGGATGTGGGTCAGCGGAGCATCCGCGGCGGGCCTCACCGAAAGCGTGATCTATCAGCAGGCCAGGTCATTACTGGGTCCGATGTTTGTTGCAAGTGAGCGATGGCGGGCCGGCCCGGGTGACGCAAAACACCTGTTTGTCGCACAATGGTGATTACGACCGGGTTTTCCACATATCGGGCAGCTGAATGCCGACAATGGAGAGGAAAGCGGACTGGCGGCTTTCGGGAGAACGGGTGGCAATAGCCGACGTTGCGCGGCTGCTGCGTTCTCATAGACGATAGTTGATCGGGAGAGGCTCAGCGTCGGTGGTAGTTAGGGGCCATACACCCGGCAGGCCGCGGCGACGCCATATCGGCGGTGAACAGCGCCCCGATTGTGCCTGATACCCAACGGTAGCGGATCATCGTAAACTACTCATTTTCGTCGGGAAGCGCTGCGATGGCATTCGTCACTATCGCAGCGACAACCGGCATGTCCGACACCTGCGCCTCCACCAGAATCTTTTCGAGAATGGCCCGGAGGTTCTGCAAAGCCTCACGTCGATCTCGAAGCATCATTGTATTCTCGTTTGAATCTGCCAAAGCGCTTAGTCCCCAGCTGCGGCGACCTAGCCCATAGGCCATACGGCCCGTCCCGCTTCGTGTACCTAACTTGGTTTAATTGCCGCCGTGCCGTTTGTTAAATTTTTCAGCAGCTTCAAGGTTAGTAATCGCGTGTTCGATATACACTGCGACCATGGGCAAGCTGAGGTTGTCGGCAAACGACCGGGCGTATTCCAGCTGGGTCTTCAGATCCTTCACCGTCTTGGCTGGCTCATTGGACATGCATATAAACCCGTATAACCTGCTTAACTGACACCTGATTTAACGCCAGCAAGCCTGCCACAATTTAAGGCGATTTTGCCACGATGCAACCTGCTTTTGGCTGACCCTTGGTCAGCGTTGGCAAAGCCGTACGACTGCTAAAATCGTCATTCGCAATTTCAATCGAATTTCGGGAATGTCCATGTTCAAAGGAGAACAGCTATCCGCTGAAACGAACGTGAGTGGACTATACGAGGTTGCTATTTGCCAGCATATAGCGCCCGATCATCCTCGCGTATCTGGCCTTGTTCCTCGCGGCAGGACTAAAGTTTTCGGGGAATTTTTGTGGCAAGATCTCTTTCAGTTTTTACGCACCGCCTCTCTGAAACATTCCCGTTATCGGCGAGTGACCAGGAGGCTCTGTTATCGTTGGACGTAACGCGACGAGACGTACTCGCGGGCAGCTATATCATACGAGAGGGCGACCTCGCGTACACCTGTTCAATCTTGATAAGCGGGATCGCGATCCGTCAAAAGGTCACTGCCATCGGTCATCAACAGATAGTGGCTCTTGTCATCCCCGGAGATGCGCTCGACCTACCAAATGTTTTTCTGAGAACTGCTGACCACGATGTCCGAGCATTGACAGATATTAAGATTGCAACCGTTTCAGCAGTCAGACTTCGTAATATTTTCACCATATCTCCGTCGATTGCCCAAGCTGTATTGCTCTCGGTTTTGACTGACAATTCTATATGTCGAGAATGGATTCTGAACCTTGGACAACGTGATGCGAAAACTCGCCTTGCGCATTTCATATGTGAGCACGCAGCGCGAATGGACGAGCGGGGTCTTTCCACTGGGGACGTAATAAATATTCCGATGACGCAGAAACAGTTGGGGCACGCCACCGGCTTGACATCTGTACATGTGAATAGGATGCTTAAAATGCTCGAGGCCGATGGGTTGATCGTGAAGGTCGGCCGACAGCTTCTAATACCGAGCATCGCGAAACTACGAAATCATGTCGACTTCAACGCTCGGTATCTACACTTGCCGGGTAGCGAATGATTGATAAATCGTGGGAATCGGCGGGGTGCATGCTGGCAATACATTATTCATGATCGAGCATGCTGCCTTGTTGAATGACTGTACGCAATCGGGGAACGTGCTGGCGCCCGGGAACGGCGGATTGGGGTAGGCGAAAGGCCGGCATGGGAAGGAAAGCCGACGGTCTGCTTTGGGGCACCCACCCCCAAGAAACCGATCACTAAACGGGTATCCCAGTTGCATCAGTCTTTTTGAATCGCCGGCCCCCTTGGTTTCCTGCCGTCCTTGGGCTGATGCGAGATCCGTGAATTTTGCATCAGAAGCTTGAAAACGCGGGAGCTCTCACGCTCGCCAAAAGTTAAAATCGGAAAAGGTGACCGGTAGCATTCGATATGCGCATACTTATTCCAGATATGAGTTCACGAAAGCTCATCGCGGCAGTTTTTGTTGCCTCGCTTAGCTCGTGTGCAACAGACCAACCCGGTGTCTTAGGGCAGCGCGTAATACTCTCACAGCCATTCGAGATCGTTCAGGTAAATAGTCTGCCTTCCATGATCTCTTGGAAATTGGAGAACCTGTCGAGAATCGATCCAGACAATCCCATTGTATCGGATGGCGACACACAGACCCTCAGCCTGTTCGGGCGTGAGGATCTAATCGCAGCATTTAGCGACGATTATAAACCTACGAACTGCTCACCATCTGCACTGGCGACAGCGGCTGTAGATGAAATCGTGCGTAGAGCCGGGCGGACTTCCATAGTCATCATCAACGAAAGCCACGAACGATCGCGTCACCGCCGGTTTACTGCGGAAGTAGTACGACGCCTGCGCCCACTGGGTTACGATACGCTGGGGCTGGAAACGCTGTCTAATCCGCCGGCTACTGTACCGCAGCGGTATCTGCCCTCGCTTCTTGGCCATCCGGAACTGCCCTATCTTTCTGACGACGACGGCCACTACTCTTCAGAGGCGGGCTACGGGCGGCTCGGGCGGCAAGCCAAGGCTCTTGGCTATCGCCTGCTGCCTTATGAGGACAACACACACAACGAGCCGAGCAAGGATGTCAATCAGAGCCAGCAGATTGCTCTTCGAGAAGAAGCCCAGGCCAACAACTTAGCGGCATTTGTAAAGAGTCACCCGACCGCCAAGCTGTTGATTCACGTAGGCTATTCGCATGCAACCGAAGTTCCTCGGGCCGATGGTCAGAAATGGATGGCCGCACGGCTTAAAGAAAAGACCGGTATTGATCCTCTTACTATCTCACAAACGACATGCCGGGGCGGTAGCGAAACCATGCGGCTCGCGACCTTACCTTCGGACCAACCCGCCGGAACGTTCGATCTAATCATCGACCATCCAACCGAGCGGTTCACGCGCGGACGGCCGGATTGGCGTAAGATGGCAGGCGACAGGATCATTACCATTCCCCGCAAATTGCGACCGGTAAAGGGGTGGCGTGTGATCGAGGCCCGCCCCTTAGGTGAGCCGGATACCTCGGTCCCGATCGATCGAGTAGCAATCCGCCCAGGTGAGGACATCGGCTTGCTGTTGCCGCCTGGACG